>NZ_JBIXJU010000004.1:0-435246 GCF_052871675.1 Sphingopyxis sp. LARHCG72
AGGTGATGCCCTTCGCGCTGCCGTCGTCGCCGCTGGTGCGGCAGAAGGTCGCGCAGTGCGTCGCGACATGCATCCCCGTCGTCCACATCTTCTCGCCGTTGATCAGCCAGCCGTCGACGCCGTCGCGCGTCTCCCTGACCGCGCGCGTCTCCATAAACGTCGCGTCCGATCCATGGTCGGGCTCGGTGAGCCCGAACGCCGTGCGGCGCTTGCCTTCGAACCCGCCGAGGATGAACTCCTGCTTCTGCTCGTCGCTCGTCGCGAACTGCTCGAACATTTCGACGAAGGGGAAGTTGCCGACGATGCTGTGCTCGTTCTGGAGATCGTTGTGGAGGCCGAGGCCCTTCGCCGCGAGATGCTCGCGGATCACCGCCATCCACAGGTTCGATCCGTCCTTGCCGCCGTACTTCTTCGGCGCCGAGAAGCGCCAGTGCCCCGCGGCATCGGCCTTGCGCGTTGCCGCCTTGAGCAGCTCTTCCCAGTCGTGGCGCGGCAGCCCCTGATTGTCCCAGTCGGTGCGCGCATGTTCGCGCCGGTGGTCGAAGAAGCGGATATTGTCGTCCGCCAGCTCGAGCGGTTTGATCTCGGCGTCGATAAACGCGTCGAGTTCGGCGAGGTACGCCTGCAAGTCGGCCGGAACCGCAAAATCCATGTCTCTCTCCCTTGTCCTGTTATCCGCGCCAGTCGGCGCGCGCCGCCGCGAGCGCGGCATATTTGGGGCTGTCGACCGCGCATTTGTCGAGCACGGCGCGCCGCAGCCGTGCGAGCAGCCCGGGCTCGGCGAGCGTCGTGGTGCCCGACAGCAAGGCATCGGCCAGCGCCGCATCCTCGGCGCGCACCCCGACATCGAGGTCGCGCAGCACGATGCCGAGCGCGTTCATCGCGACCACCGCCTCGAACTTGGCATGGCCTTGCGCCCCGGGCTTGATCGAGCCTTCGATCCAGTCGCGCACCGCCTGTACGATCTCGCGGTTCGTCGGCTCGCCTGCGGGTTCCGGTACGACCGGCTCCGACGGAGGCAAGGCGGCGGCCTGCTCGGCTTCGGGCGCCTCCGCTTCGAGCAGCCGCACGAGGTCGAGCTCCTGCTCGGCGGTGCGCCGCCCGATCACGACGCGCTCGACGGTTTTATCGGCGCCGCTGCGCCACATCTGCCCCATCTGCAGGCAGCCGAGCGCCCACCAGAGCGTCCGGTAGACCAGCCAGAAGCGGAAGCGCGCCGGGTCGACCCTCGCCCCGCCCGCCGCCTCATAGGCCGCGAAGTAATCGTCGAGGCTCCCGACCCCGAACGCCGGCTTGTCGAGCTGGCCGAAGCGCCACACACTCATGCAGCCGAACGCGAGGTCCTCATGCGCATCGCCGCGGTGCGCAAGCTCCCAGTCGAGCACCGCGGCCAGCCCTTCGCTATCCACCATCACATTGCCCATGCGGTAGTCGCCGTGCACGAGCACCGGCGGGGCCGCCTCGGGCAGATGATCCTCGCACCAGCGGATCGCCAGCGCGATCACCGGCCGGTCGCCGCCGTACGACAGGAAGCGCGAGCGAAGTTCGGCGAGCGCCGCGCCCGTATCCATCAGCGGGATCGCATCGGGCACGCGGTCCATCGGGATCGCATGAATGCGCGCGAGCTCGCGCCCCAGGTCGGCGAGCAGCGACGGCGGCGGATCGGCCAAGATCTTCGCCGGCGACACCTCGGCCATCACGCGGCGCATCACATAGCCCGTGCCCAGCCCGTCGCCATCCTCCAGCACGCCGACGACTTCGGGCGCCTTCACCCCCGCATCGAACGCCGCCCGCACCAGTGCCGCCTCGTCCACATGCCCGAACGGGCGGTCCGCCATATACGCCGCCGACGGCGCACGACGCAGCACATAAGCCTCCCCCGCCCACTCGAACGCAAAACTCTCCATGTTCGCACCGCCGGACAACCGCGACAGCCCCGACAACACGCCAACACCCGAAACACGCGTCATCAAAACACTCAGCAAATCTGAAAATGTCGTCATGCAGGGATCGTGCGGGCGATCCGGCGTGAGTGCAACCCGGCAAACGCGTCAGCGGGGCCCGCGATCAAGAAAGCGCCAAAAGCGCGGCAAGCTGTGACAAGACCGGTGGGCGGGCCGCCGCCTACATGTGGAACGTCACCGAGTTCAGCCAATAGGAGGCGATCGGGCTGCCCCACGCATCGAGCGCGGGTTCGAATTCGGCGTTGCGCATGATCGCCTTGCAGACCGCATCGTCGAACGCCTTCGGCCGTGTCGATTGCTGGATATGGCACGCCGTCGGTTTGCCCGCGGCATCAACGTTCAGCCGGAACTGGACGATGGCGCGCTTTCCCTGCATCCACATATCGGTCGGATAGTCGCGCGACGTGACCCAGTTGCCCGGGTTGCCCTTCGGCTTCACCTTGCGCGACAACGCGGCGTGTTTCGCGACATCGATGCCCCAATGGCCGAGCAATTCGTCGGTACATTTTTCGAGCGCCCCAAGCGGCGGACCGAGCGATCCGGTTTCGAGGAGGAAGGGGTGCCGGATCGCGCGCGACACCTCGACATAAGTGACGGCGGCTTCCTGCTCGGGCGTGATATCCGACCATTCGAAGTCGAAGCGCTTCGCCTTGATCGACGCTTCATAGGCGGCGATTTCTTCGGGTGAACGCGGCACGACTCGCACCCCGCCGCGTATGATCAAAGTCGGCGTCCTGTCGGAGAGCGTGCCGGGATAGAATTGCACCTCCTGCTCGGTTTCGGAGGGTCCGAAACGAAGCCGCACAACGCCCTCGTTCATACGCGTATAGGCCGGCTTGCCGATAAAGCTCAGCCGCAGTGCATCGCCGGGCTGGTACCGGTCAATCATCAGAACGACCTTCTGGTCGCCCTCGCCGAAGCTGCGCGCCATGCGGCAGCTGTCCTCAGCATAATGGACATTCCATTTGGAACTGGGCTTCAGCCGCAGCGGCTCTTTTGCCGTGCCCACGCCGGGCAGCGCCAGCGCCGCCAGCAAAACGAAGATCGCCCGATCGCGCCCTGTTCTCCCCATGCACGCCATCTTGCCGACCTGCGCCGCGAACGCAAGCCCCTGTATTCGCCTAGAGTTCGCCCCACGAGGCATAGTCCTCGACGTGCGTGTTGGGCCGGCGAAAGCTCGTGAAACTCATGCTCGCCGAGAGGTCGAGCGCTTCGACCTGATGCCACCAGCCGACAGGCAGGAAGATCGCCTCGCCGGGGCCGATGATCGTTTCGAGCACCGGCGGGCTACTCGCATCGCCGGGGCCGGCCGGCAGCGCTTCATTGCCCCAGTCGGAGAAACAATGGCGGCTGTTGCGCATCCGCGCGAACGCCCATGGCGGCGCCATCCGTACGCGCTTGCGGCCCATTACCTGCACGAGCAGGTTGTTGGTGAGATCGTGGTGCCAGGGCGTCAGCGTGCCGCGCGGCCCGAGCCAGAAAAAGCCGTCGCGCGGACGCGGATCGAGCAGTGCGATCGGCGCCATATCGTCCCACAGCGGCGCCAGTGCCTCGGCATTGGTACCGCTGTTATAGGCGGTAAGGTAGATGTCATTGCTCGGTGTATCCGCCCGAAGCCATTCGATCAGTTCGCCGAAACGCACGAGGCGGCGATGGTCGTCCTTCGCAAGTTCATAATCGGGATCGCGTTCGCGCTCGACCTGCGCCTCGACGACGGCATCGCCCCCCACGTTCGCGAAATGGTCGAGCGACCAGCGCGCCAGCGCGGGCCAGTGATCGATAAGGCCGGTGAGCTTCGCGGGCCGGTTCGCTTCATAATGATGGTGATAGAAAGCGTCGGCTTCGGGGTTGTCGAGCGTGTCGAGCGCAAAGCCCCCCTCGGCCTCGCGCGCCAACCGCTCCTGATTGGCGAGCAGCCAGCCCTGCTTCGCCATCCGCGCCGCCTGCCGCCGCAGCATCGCCGCCATCGGGTCTTTCGCCAGCCGGTCGACCTCATATTTCGCCGCCGCCGCCGAGACACCCGCCGCGACAAGGCGCGCGTGAAGCGCGCCATCGTCGTCGCCCGCCGCGAGGCCTTCGGCGAGCAGGATGCGTTTGTCGGGTTGGGCCATCGCAGATTCTCCTCGTTCCGCCCAAGGCTATGTCGATGACACTCCGATGACAATCAGTCGCCCGCCGGCCCTTTGTAATCGGCCCCATAGACCGCGCCGCGGAAATCGCGATGCAGCGTGCCGTCATAGGGGATCGTCTGGACGAAGAAGACCGCGGTCAGCCGGTTCGCCGGATCGACCCAGAACAGCGTCGACGCCATCCCGTCCCAGAAAAACTCACCTGTCGCGCCGCGATTTTCCTGGTGCGTCTGCGGCGGCGCCTTGCGTACCGCGAAATCGAAACCGAAGCCAACCGCGCCCTTGTCGGGAAGCCACGCGCGCTCCTTGATCGCGGGATCGAGCTGATCGGTCGCCATCAGATTCACGGTCGAGGGTTTGAGGATGCGCGCACCGTCGAGCTCGCCCTTGTTCAGTAGCATCCGCGCGAAACGCTGATAATCGTCGAGCGTCGAGGCGAGGCCGAAGCCGCCGGGGGTCAGCGCATGATCCTCGAAGTTGACCTTGCGGGCGGTCGCCGCGTCCTGCTGGGTGAGCTTGCCGTCCGTCTTCACATTCATCGCGGCGAAGCGCGGTAGCCGCGCATCGGGCTGGCGCCACGCGGTGTCGGTCATTTTCAGCGGTTCGAAAATATGGGTTTGGACATAGGCGGCGAAGGGCTGGCCCGAGAGCTTCTCGACCAGCGCCGCCTGCACGTCGACCGCAATGCTATATTCCCACTGCGTGCCCGGCTGAAACAGCAGGGGCACGCCCGCCAGGCGCTTGCTCGCCTCGGCGAGCGGGATCGTCAGTGCGAGCGGATCGGCGGCGACATAGGCGCGATGCGCTTCGGTCGGCCCCGGACCATAAGCGAAACCCGCCGTATGACGCAGAATGTCGCGCACCGTGATCGGCCGGTCGAGCGGGCGATAGAAGACGGCGCCGGCCCGATCGGTGCCGCCATAGACCTGCATATCCTTATATTCGGGGAGATATTTGGATAGCTGGTCGTCGAGGCGGAAATAACCCTTCTCCCACAGCTGCATCAACGCGACGCCGGTGACGGGCTTGGTCATTGAATAGATTTGCGCGATCGTGTCGCGGCGCATCGGGCGCTTCGCTTCGCGGTCGGCCATGCCGGCGGTTCCGAAATAGACCTCGCGCCCGTCCTGCCAGATTAGCGCCGACGTGCCCGCGGCGCGGCCGTCAGCGACCATCGCCTTCAGCGCCGCATCGATCCGCGCCTTGTCGATCTTGAGCGTCGGGGCTGGCGCGGTTTGCGCCTGTACCGGTTGTGCCGCCGCCGCTAAACCGATGCTCGCCAACATCATTGCCAGTACCAGTCGCTTGCCGCGCATATCCCTCTCCCCTGTCCCGGACATCCGCCGGGTTCGGCGCCATCACATGGGATCGCACGCGACAGGTCAACCCGAATAGGTCTGCGGGCGAAGGGCTATTCGGCTGCGGTCGTTTCTGCCGCAGGATTTTCTGCGACGGTGAGGCTGCCGTTCTGGACCAGCCATTGCGGATAGCCCGCCTGTACCGACGCCATGATGCGATCGATCGCCGCGGCGACCTCGACGCTCTCGGCCTCGCGGTCGCGCTGGACGACGACACGGCGTGCCTGCGCATCGATCAGCACCCGGTCACGCGGCAGCAACGCACCGACCGTCAGCCCGGCTAGGATCGCGCGGCTGTCCTCCTCGCGCTGCTCAAGCGCCGAGAGACGGCGATTGAGTTGCTCCTCGACCTGCACCGCGGCATTGGTTTGCTGCCGGAGCTGGACCATGCCGACGCGGACGTCGCGGTCGAGTTCGCTGCCGATTTTGGCGGCAAGCCGGTTGTCGAGCTGCGCCGCATAGCGATCGACCAGGACCACGCCGTCGATGGCAATCGCATCGCGTTCCATCCGTACATTCAGGCTGTCAACGCGGTCGCCTTCACCGAGCAGCGCGCGGAGTTCGGTCTGGACGACCGACCGCGCGCGCACTTCACCGGCAAGGCTGTTGAGGGTCAGCGCGAGCGGAATCGAAAGAATGCCGAGCGTCGCCACAATCCCGACCACCTGCATCGCGGTATGCTGCGGGGTCAGCGACGGGCCGAAATGATTGAGGCGGGCGACGATCGTCGCGGCAAAGGCGATGGCGAGCGTGTTGGTGAGGAACAGCAAGGCCGCCCCCATGGCAAAGTCGAACCGGCCGGTGACGAGGCCGAAGCCGACAGTCGACAGCGGGGGCACAAGCGCGGTCGCGATCGCGACGCCGACCATCACGCCCGACAGTTTGCGCATGATCGCATAGACGCCGGCAATGCCGCCGACGACCGCGACGCCGAGGTCGAGCAGGGTGGGCTGTGTTCGTGCGCGGAGTTCGGGGGTCACGTCCTTGATCGGCGACAGCCAGATGATAAGCATCGCGACGAGGATCGCGACCGCGGTGCCCGCGGCGAGAGTAACGAGCGAGCGGCGGATCAGATTGGTTTCGAGCGTCGCGAGCCCAAAGCCGATTCCCATGATCGGCCCCATCAGCGGCGACACGAGCATGGCGCCGATCACGACCGCGGTCGAGCTTTGCAGCAGGCCCAGCGTCGCGATCATCGCTGCAAGGATGATCAGCAGCAGGAATTTCTTGTCGAGCCGCGCGTCGCGCGCGACGCTCGCCAGAATCAGCGAGCGGTCGAGGGCGTCGTCGCCCTCGACCGCATCGTGATGATCCTCGTTCCACGCCGCGCGGCGACCGCCGGCATTGAACGGCGCGTCGCCCAGTCCGGGCACTCCGGGGTAGTTACCGGCCATTTCGCCTGCCGGTCAGATCTTGCCGGTCAGTTCGGGGACGGCATTGAAGAGATCGGCGACGAGGCCGAAGTCCGCGACCTGGAAGATCGGGGCGTCTTCGTCCTTGTTGATCGCGACGATCGTCTTCGAATCCTTCATCCCGGCGAGATGCTGGATCGCGCCCGAGATGCCGATCGCAAAATAGACCTGCGGCGCGACGATCTTGCCGGTCTGGCCGACCTGATAGTCGTTGGGGACATAGCCCGCATCGACCGCGGCGCGCGAAGCACCGAGCGCGGCGCCGAGCTTGTCGGCGAGCGGGACGATGACTTCCTCATATTTTTCGCTCGAACCCAGCGCACGGCCGCCCGACACGATGATCTTGGCCGAGGTCAGTTCGGGGCGCTCCGACTTGGCGATTTCGGCGCCGACAAAGCTCGAAATGCCGGCGTCGCCGCCAGCCGAGACGGCTTCGACCGTGCCCGAACCGCCCGAGGTGGCGGCCTTGTCGAAGGCGGTGCCACGGACGGTCAGGACCAGCTTCGCGTCCGACGATTCGACGGTCGCGATCGCGTTGCCGGCATAGATCGGGCGGGTGAAGGTCTTCGGACCCTCGACCGACAGGATTTCCGAAATCTGCATCACGTCGAGCAGCGCGGCGACGCGCGGCGCGATATTCTTGCCGGTGGTCGTCGCGGGCGCGACAAACGCGTCGTGGCTTGCCATGAGGTCGGCGACAAGCGGTGCGACATTTTCGGGCAAGTTATGACCGAAAGCGGCGTTGTCGGCGACGTGGACCTTTTGGACGCCGGCGATCTGCGCGGCTTCCTTGGCGACGCCATCGACGCCCGAACCGGCGACGAGGAGATGGACTTCACCGAGCTTCGAAGCGGCGGTCACCGCGGCGAGCGTGGCGTCCTTGACGGCGCTGCCGTCATGTTCGACCCAAACGAGCGTTTTCATGAATGCACTCCCAGCGCTTTGAGCTTGGCAACCAGTTCATCGACATCGGCGACCTTGACGCCGGCCGAGCGGACGGGCGGTTCCGAAACCTTGACCGTCTTGACGCGCGGCGCCGTGTCGACGCCGTAGTCGGCGGGCGACTTGGTATCGAGCGGCTTCGACTTTGCCTT
The DNA here is from genome assembly GCF_052871675.1 of Sphingopyxis sp. LARHCG72. Taxonomy (NCBI): domain Bacteria; kingdom Pseudomonadati; phylum Pseudomonadota; class Alphaproteobacteria; order Sphingomonadales; family Sphingopyxidaceae; genus Sphingopyxis; species Sphingopyxis sp. LARHCG72. The sequence goes on from NZ_JBIXJU010000004.1 coordinate 7,958, forward strand.
CATGATGTTCGGCAGCGAGGCATAGCGCGGCTCGTTCAGGCGAAGGTCGGTGGTGACGATCGCGGGAAGCTTGAGCTTCACCGTTTCAAGGCCGCCGTCGACTTCGCGGGTGACGCTCACGCTGTCGCCCTCGACGTTGACCGCGCTGGCGAAGGTGCCCTGCGCCCAGCCCGTCAGCGCAGCAAGCATCTGGCCGGTCTGGTTGTTGTCGTCGTCGATCGCCTGCTTGCCGAGGATCACGAGACCCGGCTGTTCGGCGTCGGCGATCGCCTTGAAGATCTTCGCGAGCGCGAGCGGCTCGACGGCATCGTCGGTCTGCACGAGGATCGCGCGGTCGGCGCCCATGGCAAGCGCGGTGCGGAGCGTTTCCTGTGCCTTTGCCGGGCCGACGCTGACGGCGACGATCTCGGTCGCGACGCCCTTTTCCTTCAGGCGGATGGCCTCTTCGACGCCGATCTCGTCGAACGGGTTCATCGACATTTTGACATTGGCCAGGTCAACGCCCGTGCCGTCGGCCTTGACCCGCGGCTTGACGTTGTAATCGAGCACCCGCTTTACGGGGACGAGGATTTTCATAGCTTCAACAGCTCCTCTCGAAGAATTGTGCACTGCGCCATAATTGGCGTTTACGTAAACGTCAACCAGCAGTCCCTACTCCTCCCCCGCGGGTGCGAGGGAGGGTTGGATTATCACGCCGCCTTGTTCACCTCGGCGACAATCTTCTTGGCCGCATCGCCCAGATCGTTGGCCGCCACGATCGGCAGGCCCGAATTGGCGAGGATGTCCTTGCCCTGCTGGACGTTCGTGCCTTCGAGGCGGACGACGAGCGGGACCGACAGGTTCACTTCCTTCGCCGCGGCGACGATGCCGTCGGCGATGATGTCGCACTTCATGATGCCGCCGAAGATGTTGACGAGGATGCCCTTCACGGCAGGGTCCTTGAGGATGATCTTGAACGCCGCGGTCACCTTTTCCTTCGAAGCGCCGCCGCCGACGTCGAGGAAGTTGGCGGGGAATTCGCCGTTGAGCTTGATGATGTCCATCGTCGCCATCGCGAGACCGGCGCCATTCACCATGCAGCCGATGTTGCCGTCGAGCTTGATGTAGGCGAGGTCATATTCCGACGCTTCGACTTCGGCCGGGTCTTCCTCGGTCAGGTCGCGCAGCTCGGCAAGGTCCTTGTGACGGAACATCGCGTTGCTGTCGAACGCCACCTTGGCGTCGAGGACGAGCAGTTCGTCGCCGTTCGCGCCTTCGCACACGGCGAGCGGGTTGATTTCGATCTGTTCGGCGTCGGTGCCGAGGAACGCGTCATACAGCCCGGCGAGGGTCTTGGCGGCCTGCTTGGCGAGGTCGCCCGAGAGGCCGAGCGCCGCGGCGACGCTGCGGCCGTGGTGCGGCTGGAGCCCGGTGGCGGGGTCGACGACGATCGTGTGGATCTTTTCGGGCGTGTCGTGCGCGACGGTTTCGATGTCCATGCCCCCTTCGGTCGAGGCGACGACCGCGATGCGGCTCGTGGCGCGGTCGACGAGCAAAGCGAGGTAGAATTCCTGCTTAATGTCGGCGCCGTCGGTGATGTAGAGACGGTTGACCTGCTTGCCGGCTTCGCCGGTCTGGATCGTCACGAGAGTGTTGCCGAGCATGTCCTTGGCATGCGCCTCGACTTCCTCGATCGTCTTGGCGAGGCGGACGCCGCCCTTTGCGTCGGGGCCGAGTTCCTTGAACTTGCCCTTGCCGCGGCCGCCCGCGTGGATCTGCGACTTCACGACATAGAGCGGCCCGGGGAGCTGCTTCGCCGCCGCGACGGCTTCCTCGACGGTCATCGCGGCAATGCCCTTGGGGACAGCGACGCCAAATTTCGCGAGCAGTTCTTTCGCCTGATATTCGTGGATGTTCATGAGGTCTGCCGGGCCTTTCGACTCTGGAGCGGGGAGAAGTTTGGCGCCGCATAAGCACAAGTTCGCGCGCAAGGCTACCCCCGGGGGCCCCAGATATTCTTGTGCACGGCAAAGGCTGTCGGCGGGCCGGTCCGTCTTCGGGATGACGCCCCCGGCCCGAGCTGATAACCGGGGAGCGCGGGGGATCGGGATGAGGGAGCCGAAGATGCGGATAAAGCTTCTTGTTTTGGCGTTGCTGGCGCTCGCCGGCCCGGCCGCGACCGCCGCGCAAACCACCCAGGCGCTTGACATTACGGTCGCCGACACGCCGAAAATCGTTCGGATCGGCGCCGCGGACCAGCTCGTCTACGAACTGCACCTCACCAATTTTGCCAGCCTTCCGCTCCGCGTCGACGGGCTGGTCATCGAAGCGCGCGCACCGATCAAGACCTATGACGGCGATGAACTGGCCGCGGCGATCGCAATCGTCGGACCGAAGGGTGAAGCCGGGCCGCGGGTGATCGAACCGGGCCGCCGCGCGGTAATTTATGTCAACGCGCCCGTTCCGGCCACCTTTTCGCGCGGGGCGATCTCGCACCGGCTGACGCTCGGCAAAATCGGCGGCGACGGGGCCAGTTTCTCCATTTCCGGCGCGGCGACGACCCCCGAGTCGGCGCTCCCGCGCCTCGCCCCGCCGCTGCGCGGGGGGCCGTGGGTCGCAGTCTACGATCCCGGCATGGAGCGCGGACACCGCCGCGTCTTCTATGCCACCGAAGGATCCGCCACCCTGCCCGGCCGCTTTGCGATCGACTGGATGAAAGTCGACACGAGCGGAAAACTGTCGTCGGGCGATGCCGACATCCCGTCAAATCATCATGGCTTCGGTGCCGAGGTGCTCGCGGTCGCCGACGGTACGATCGTCGCGCTGCGCGATGACGTGCCCGACCCCGCCACAATATCGGGCAGGCCACGGCCCGGAATCGCCGACGCAAGCGGCAATTTCGCCATGCTCGACATCGGCGGCGGCCGTATCGCCATTTACGAACATCTGAAGCAGGGCGCGCCGGTCGCGGTCGGCGATCGCGTCAAGGCCGGACAAGTCGTCGGCTTCCTCGGCTTCACCGGGCAGGCGAGCGCCCCGCACCTGCATTTCCACCTCGCCGACCGCGCGTCGATTCTTGGCGCCGAAGGGCAGCCCTATGTCATCACGTCGCTCACGCGGCTGGGGCAATATGATGCGATTGCTTTTTTTTTTCGCGGCGAAACATGGCCGCCCACCGATCGATCCGAAGCGGTACGGAACAGCTTTCCGCCGCCGAACCTCGTCGTGCGCTTCCCCGGGGACTGACCTAGCGCAGCGCGCAGAGCGCCGCCGAGCTGGTCGAGACGGTCAGGATTTCGGGGTCCTTGAGCGCGCGGACCTTATGGAAAAACTGGTCGAGCGAGAGGTCGGTGACGCGCTTGTCCTTGAGGCTACCGAGCGCCGACAGGCGGCGGAGCTGAAGCAGTGAGAGCCGGTCGACCATGCGTTCGGCCATGCACGCCGACATCGCCTTCGACAGGCCGGCATTGTTGAGTCCGGTGCGCAGCCGCGTCTCGGGCGTCGCGCATCCGGCGAGCGCGAGCGACAACGCAAGCAGCGGCAGGGCAGCAAGCTTCATCGGGGATTACCTTCCGTGATATTCGGCGACGGCGGACGATACCGACTGCATCAGCGCCATACGCGCGGGGATGCCCGATGTCGTGCTGCCCATCATCACGACGATCGCATAACGGGTGCCGTCGGGCGCCGTCGCGATACCGATGTCGTTGTAACCCGCGGTCATGCCGCCCAGATTCTGACCGGTCCCGGTCTTGTGCATGAATTGCCAGCCCGGCGGCAGCCCGGCCTTCAGGCGGCGCGGCCCGCTCTTCGTGCGGCTCATCACGCCTTGCAGATATTCGGTCGATTCGGGCGACAACAGGGTACCGCGGGCGAGGCGCGTCAATGCGCTCGCGATCGCCGCGGGGCTCGCCCCGTCGACCGGGTTGGCGAGGTAATTGTTCATCGCGGTCTGTCGCGCCGCGGCGGGCAGTGCGGCGCGCGCGGTCTCGAAGTTGCGGCCGACCGAATAGCTCTGCTGCCACGCCAGCCCGGCAGTGCCCGCCTGCAGCAGACGCTCGCCGGGGCCGAAGCGGATCGAACCCAGGTCCTTCTTGGCGATGAAGGCGCGCACGGCGTTGGGGCCGCCGACGGTGCGCAGCAGGCTGTCGTTAGCAAGATTGTCGCTGTGGGTGATCGCGGTCTCGATCAGATCGCGAACGCTCATCGTAACCGAACCCTCGGCGCGTACGCGCGCCGCGAGCGGCTGATGAAAGACCACCAGATCCTCGGGGCCGATGCGGACGCGCTGGTCCATCGTCAACCGGCCCTGATCGACGGCGTCGAGCACGGTCAGCGCGACCCAAAGCTTCGACACGCTCTGCTGGGGGAAAAGCTCGGCGCCGCGCTGCGATAGCGACCATTCGCCGTCGATTCGCTGGACCGCAATGCCGGTCTTGCCGGGGAAGGCGCGCCACAATTCATAGATGCGGTCGTTGAGGCCCGCCGGTGCACGGCGGAAACCGGGGTCGAGCGGACCGGCAGGGCGCGGCATCTGCGAGCGTACGGGCTGCCCGATCGGCACGGTGACCGCACCGGCCGGACCGCGCACGGCCGCTGGCTGTTGCGCGCGCGGCTGCGGAACGATCGCGGCGCTGCTGACGCAGCCCGCCAGCACCGCGGCGCTCATCGACACAGCGAGGAGCGGCTTGCCGGATAACCTGAACTTCATTCGAACCCCGCACTTGCGACTTTATATAGTGTCCCGACCCCATTCGGGTACGCCATCCGTCCCGCAGGCACGTGCAGCGGACCAGCGTTTTGCGGTGAATGATTCTTCTACCGCGACCAATGGCGGAACCCGGCCGATTTTCAGGGTGCAGGCTTGCCGCGCACGCCGTCGTCAGGGTGCGGACTTCGCCCGCACCATGTCGGGATAGAGCCGCTTCAGCGCCGCGAGCTTGGGCGCGTCCCAGCGCAATATATAGCCGTTCTTCGGATTGCGGCGCAGGAAATCCTGGTGGTTCGCCTCGGCAGGATAGAAGCGCTTATACGCTTCGACCGGCACGACGATCGGCTTGGCGAAATATTTGCCGCCGCCGATCTGCGCCAGATAGGCGGTCGCGACCTGCCGCTGACTCGCGTCGAGGGGGACGATCGCGGCGCGATATTGCGGCCCCGTGTCGGGGCCTTGGCGATTCTTGAGCGTTGGATCGGCGACTACGGAAAACAGGATGCGCAGCAAGGTGCCATAGCTGACCTGCGACGGGTCATAGACAATGCGAACCGCCTCGGCGTGGCCCGATGTGCCATCGTGTGTCAGCTCATATTTGGCAGTCGCGGCACTGCCGCCATGATAGCCCGATTCGACCGAAATCACGCCCTTGACGTTGGAAAAGACGCCTTCGACGCCCCAGAAACAGCCGCCGGCGAGCACCGCGGTCGCGCGCTTCGCATTCACCGCCGGGTCGACCAGCGCCGCGGGCAGCTTGACGACGCTTTCGGCTTGCGCAGGCGCGCATTGTGCGACGATCGCGCCGGCCATCAGCGCCGCGGCGGCGCGAAGGGCCAGCGGACGCCGCAGTGGCGTCACGCCGGGATCGGCAGCGCCGGCTGATTGAGCACGATGTAGGTCGCGCCAATCGCGAAGCCGGCGAGCATGGTCAGGAACCAGTCGGAGCGAAGCATGGAGAGCATATGGGCCTCTTTTCATATCTTGTCGATTCGCGGCTTTGACCGCTTTGGTTACACCGACGATATGGAGCGCCCCGACCAGCCGTGCAGTGATGGCAGTCACCCTAACGAGAATGACTTACCATCCGGTGAACCGGGCGGTTAACCGCCGTTCAGGTTCAAATAGTCGCCGTCGCCGCGATTACAAGACCGATCGGTACAAAATAATCTTGCGCGCTTGAAATGCCGCTTAGCTGAGCGCGGCGCACGCCTGCTGGATACGCACGCAAGCTTCCTTGAGCACCGCTTCCGACGTCGCGTAGGAGACGCGGAACGCCGGCGACAGGCCGAAGGCGCCGCCATGCACCGCTGCGACCTTGGCGCTGTCGAGAAAATAGTCGATCAGCGCTTCGTCGCTGTCGATCAGCTTGCCGTCGGGCGTCTTCTTGCCGATGCAGCCCGACGCGTCGGGATAGACATAGAAGGCGCCGTCGGGGACGGGGCAGTTGAGTCCGGGCGCGTCGTTGAGCATCGCGACGACCATGTCGCGACGCTTGCGAAACGCCGCGTTGCGATCGTCGAGGAACTGCTGCGGCCCGCCGAGCGCGGCGGCCGCGGCGGCTTGTGCGATCGAGCAGGGGTTCGACGTCGACTGCGACTGGAGCTTGCCCATCGCCTTGATGATCCACGCGGGGCCCCCTGCGTAACCGATGCGCCAGCCGGTCATCGCATAGGCTTTCGAGCAGCCATTCACCGTCAGGATGCGGTCGATCAGGTCGGGGCAGCGCTGGGCAAAGGTGGTGAACGCGAAATCGGCGTACCAGACATGCTCGTACATATCGTCGGTCATCACCATGACGTGCGGATGGCGGCGGATCACTTCGCCGAGCGCATCGAGTTCCTCGCCCGAATAGGCGGCGCCCGACGGGTTCGACGGCGAGTTGAGCATCACCCAACGCGTCTTTTCGGTGATCGCGGCGTCGAGCTGCGCCGGGGTGATCTTGTAGTTCTGCGCCGCGCTGCCCTCGACGATCACCGGCTTGCCCCCGCAGAAGGCGACGATGTCGGGATAGCTGACCCAATAGGGCGCGGGGATGATCACCTCGTCGCCCTTGTCGACGGTGGCAACGAGGGCGTTGAACAAAGTGTGCTTGCCGCCGACGTTGACCGAAATCTGGTCGAGCCCGAATTCGAGGCCGTTGTCGCGGCGGAATTTGCCGCGGATCGCTTCCTTGAGCGCCACGGTGCCGTCGACGAGCGTATATTTGGTCTGCCCGTTGCGGATCGCCTCGATCGCCGCCTCTTTGACGAAGTCGGGAGTATCGAAATCGGGCTCGCCCGCGCTGAGGCCGATGACATCGACGCCCGCAGCTTTCAGCGCCGAGACGCGCGCGGTCATCGCGAGCGTGGCCGACGGCTGGATGCGGTTGAGGGCGGCGGAGACATGGGGCTTCAGCGACATGACGATATCTTCCGTGGCTTGCGCGGTTCGGGCTGCAAAAGGACAGGAAATTGCGCGCGGCCGCGCCTAAAGCCTCTAACGCATATTCGCAAGCGCGCAGCTTGATAATTTACCTATGCTGCAGGCAGGTCAGCCTATTGGGGATGCCGCAGCGTCCGCGAGCCGTGCCGGGATCAGCCCGCGCAGCGAGTTGCCGATGAAAAATCCGTCGTCGAGATCCGCGAGCCGCAGGTGCGATTCGACCGCGCGCCCCTTGTCGATCAGTTCGGCGCGCAGCACGCCGGGAAGCAGCCCGAGCGCGAGCGGCGGGGTGAGCAACTGGCCCTCGCGCTCGACGAAGACATTGCTCCAGCTCCCCTCGGTGACGAAACCCGGCTCGTCGACGAAGACGACCTCGGCGGCGCCGCTTTCGCGCCGCGCGGCGTCATAGGCGGCGCGCTGGCTGGTCTTGTGCGCAAGGCGGAAATCGTCGGCGGCCATCGGCGCGGGGCGCACCGCAACGGGTACTGGCAGTTCGGCGAGCCGCGGCAGTGGCGACACTTCGACCGCGAGCGCGCCCGACGGCGCGAGCCGCATCCGCACCCGCGCCGCGCTGCGTACGCGGAAGGTCGCCGATTGCAGGCTGTTGCGCGCACCGTGCCGGTCGAAGGTGAACCCCAATGCCTCGGCGCTCGCCTTCATCCGCGCCAGATGCCCCTCGAGCCGCTGCACGCCCTCGACGGGGTCGAAGAACATCGTCTCGATAAGGTCGAAGCTTTCCCCCGCTGCGCCCACAAATTCCCCCTTGGCCAGACATTCGCGCCACTCTTCGGCCGGAACGCTGTCGGCGACGATACCGGAACCCAGTCCCAGCGTGGCGCAAGGCACATTATCGCGCAAGCCGCTTTGCGGTAACACCAAAGTCCGGATCGCCACGTTGAACGCCGCATCGCCCCCCGGCTCGATGAAGCCGATCGATCCGGTATAAAGGCCTCGCGCATCGCCTTCCAGCGCGTCGATGATCTCCATCGCGCGGACCTTCGGCGCGCCGGTGATCGATCCGCAGGGGAAAGCCGCGCGTAGCACGTCGACCGCACCGACCCCTTCGGGCAGGCGCGCGCTGACGTCGGAAACGAGCTGGTGGATCGTCGGAAAGCTTTCGACGCGGTAGAGGTCGGGGACCGCGACCGACCCCGGCACCGCGACGCGCGACAGGTCGTTGCGGATCAGGTCGACGATCATCAGGTTTTCGGCGCGCTGTTTGGGGTCTTCGGCAAGCGCGCGCGCCGCCACGGCATCGGCGTCGGGGTCCGCCAGCCGCGCCGCGGTCCCTTTCATCGGCCGCGCCATCACCTCGCCCCGGCGCAGCGCAAAAAACAGCTCGGGCGAATGCGACACGATCGCCCGCTCCCCGGTCCAGATCACCCCGCCATAACCCGCACGCGCCGTCCGCCGTAGCCGCGCATGAAGCGCGAGCGGATTGCCGAGCACGGGGACGTCGGCGCGGAAAGTGAAGTTCGCCTGATAGATGTCGCCCGCTCGGATAAGGTCCAGCACCGCCTCGACCGCAGCCAGATAGTCGGCACGCGCGACGCGTGGCGCGACCTTGCCGATCCACGCCGACGCCGGATCGGGGAGCAGGTCCGCCACCTTGTCGGCATCGATCCGGCGGACCTTGTTAAACAACCCGAACCAGCCTAGCGGAACCACGCCCGCTGCGGCATCGACCGCACCGCGCCACGCCGGTGCAAGCGCCTTGCCCGCCTCATAGGTGAGATAGCCCGCAGCGTGGAGCCCGCGGCCCTGCGCCGCTTCGAGCGCCGATAGCAGCGCCGGGACCTCGGCCGCCGAATGCGCCGTCAGCACGTCGACGGGATCGACGAACAATCGCGCCGCCGCCGCGCCTTCGGCGCGCGCATCGTCGAGCAGCACGAAAGGTGGGCAGTCCGGGCCCGGAACGGGAATCGCGTCGCCGTCGGCCATCGCTATTTCGCAGGGTTCGATGGCGCGCCGGCCGCGATCAGCGGTCGCGCTTCATGCGGATCGTGCGGCCGCCCTCGATCGTCGCGAAATAGCTGCCCATCGTCGCGACCTTGATCTTGACCTTCTGCCCCGGCTTCGGCTGGCGCGGGCTACTCCCGTCGAGCTGTACCCACACCGCGTCGTCTTCCATCGTAAGCGTATATTTGCCCGAGCGGTCCACGCTGACCGAACGGATCGTCGTTTCGATTTCCTTGACTTCGTCCTCGTCACCGCCGAAAATTCCGCCGAGCTTGGGGAAGTTGAAACCGAACAGCCCGCGCCGGGCCTTTTTGGCCGTCTCGCGGTCGGTGAAGGTGATTTCGCGCGCCTGGTCGGCCGCCGACAACTCGCCGACCTCGCGGTCGAAACAGGCGAGGCGCGCCGCCGGATCGGTGATGTCGCGACACGCGTAAAGCTCTTTGATCTGGGTCGGAACGCCCGCCGGCAACTTGTCCTTGGCGGCGGCCGGCACGGCGGCGGCGCAGGCAAGAAGGACGAGCGACGCGGCGACGCGCGATGATAGCTGCAACATGGCAAAACCCCTGGCGATAACGATATGCGCTGCCTAGCCGCAGCGGCGCCGCGCCGCAAGCGAGCCCGGTTGCGATATGCGCTTACTGACCCTAGTGTCAGGAAGCCCTCTCCCGTTTCAAAGGACGTCCGCCCGCATGGATAGCCACTTTTCCTGGTCGATCGATTATCGCCACCCCACGGCCTGGGATCAGGAATTTCCGCCGCTGTCGCTGCCCGACATGCTCGCCGCCAGCGTCGCGCGGCGCGGCGATGCACCGATGCTCGATTTCATGGGCCGCCGGTTCGGCTATGCCGAGGTCGCGCGCGGCGCCGCCCGCGTCGCGCGCGGGCTCCAGCAGCGCGGGATCGGCAAGGGCAACCGCGTCGGGCTCTTCCTTCCCAACGTCCCCCATTATGTCGCGGCCTATTATGGCGCGCTCATCGCCGGGGCGACGGTGGTCAATTTCTCGCCGCTCTACACCGTCGCCGAACTCGAGGCGCAGGTCGAAGATTCGGGCACCGAGCTGTTGTTCACGGTCAGCGCAGCGGCCCTGCTCCCCACTGCGCTCAAGGTGCTCGACGGATCGAGCCTCAAGACACTCGTCGTCGGCTCGGTCGCGGGCGGCCTCCCCGCGGCGAAGTCGGTGCTCTACCGCCTGTTCAAACGCAGCGAAGTCGCGGCGCTGCCCGCCGACCCGCGCGTCGTCCGTTTCTCGGCGCTCACCGACAACGACGGGCGCCCCGACCCCGTAGAGATCGACGCCGAAATGGATATTGCGCTGATCCAGTACACCGGCGGCACGACCGGGACACCCAAGGGCGCGGAACTGACCCACCAGAACCTGACCGCGAACGCGCGGCAGGTGAATGCGATCGACCCCGACCATGATGCCGACGACCGCATCCTCGGCGTACTGCCTTTCTTCCATGTCTTTGCGAACACCTGCGTGCTCAACCGCACCGTGCTCAACGGCGGGACGATCACGATGCTGCCGCGCTTCGACGCCAAACAGGCGCTCGAAGCGATCACCCGGACAAAAACGACTGCGCTCCCCGGCGTGCCGACGATGTATCAGGCACTGCTCGACCATCCCGACCTCGCCAAAACCGACTTCTCCTCGCTGCGCGTCTGCATTTCGGGGGGCGCGCCGATGCCCGCCGAGCTGCGCGAGAAATTCGTCGCCGCAACGGGGGCGTCGCTCGTCGAGGGCTATGGCCTCACCGAAAGCTCGGGGGTCGTCGCGACCAATCCCTATGAGGGTCCGGTCAAGCCCGGCACGATCGGCCAGCCGCTGCCCGCGACGCATATCCGGCTGCTCGACAAGGAGGACCCGACAAAGGATGCTCCCGACGGCGAGCCCGGCGAGCTCGCGGTCAAGGGGCCGCAGATCATGCAGGGCTATTGGAATCGTCCCGACGCCGACAAGGACAGCTTCACCGAAGACGGCTGGCTGCGCACCGGCGACGTCGCGGTGGTCGAAGCCGATGGCTATATCCGCATCGTCGACCGGCTGAAGGACATGATCGCGGTCGGCGGGTTCAAGGTCTATCCAAGCGTGATCGAAGCGCATCTCTACGAGCATCCCGCTGTGAAAGAAGCGATCGTGCTCGGCGTCCCCGACGCCTATCGCGGCGAAGCGCCGAAGGCCTTCGTGACACTGGAGGACGGGTTTCAGGTGAGCGGCGAAGCGCTCGCCGCATGGCTCAATCCGCAGCTCGGCAAGCATGAGCGGGTGATCGCAGTCGAGGTGCGGCTGAACCTCCCAAAGACGATGATCGGCAAGCTCGACCGGAAGGCTCTCAGGGCCGAGGAAGGGGCGTAAACATCTCCACGTCACCCCCGCGAAAGCGGGGGTCCAGCTTTTTGAGGTGTTCGCAATGCCCAAAGGCGGTCACGTTTACATTATGGCCAACCGCTATCGCGGCACCCTCTACATCGGGGTGACATCCCAGCTCGCCACCCGCATTTTCCAGCACCGCACCGGCGATGGTTCTGATTTTTGCAAACGCTATGGGCTGGATCGTCTGGTCTACGTCGAACAGCACGACGATATCGGAAATGCCATTGCCCGGGAAAAGGCGTTGAAGAAATGGAACCGCGATTGGAAACTCCGCCTGATTGAAGGGGGGAATCCCGAATGGCTCGATCTGTTCGACACTCTCAACGCCTGAACAAGCTGGACCCCCGCCTTCGCGGGGTGACGACGGGAGGGTCGGAGGCAACTAGCCCCGCGCCTTCATGATCGCCTTGTTACGCGCTTCGAGCGTGCGGAACGCCGAAAAGACGCTCATTTTTTCGTCAACCTGCCCGGTGTAGCCGAGCAGCCAGAGCTGCTGGTAGAACCAGTAGATGCCCGCGAAGCCGTCGATCGCCTTGACCATCGGGAAGCGCTTCAGGAAGCCGAGCCAGCCGGGCACGAGCGCAAGGCCGTCCTCGTAGCGCGGCAATGACTCATCCCCGACGAGCAGTCGCTTCGGCGCGTCGGTCAACAGGCACATCGGGCGGCCAAGCCCGATCACATCGGCGGCGCCGCGATCGAGCGCCTGTTCCATCGCGGCGCGCGAACGGAACCCGCCGGTGACCATCAGCGGCACCGACACCCGCGCCTGCATCGCGAGCGCGAAATCGACAAAATAGGCCTCGCGCGCGAGGGTCGATGGCGCGACATTCTGCGGCGCGCTTTCCTCCATCCCCTCGATCCCGAGCAGCTTCGGCTGTTCATAGGTGCCGCCCGAAATCTCGATCAGGTCGACGCTTGCAGCTTCCAGCCACCCCGCGACGGTCAGACTATCCTCGAACGCGAATCCGCCTTTCTGGAAATCGGCGCTGTTGAGCTTGACCGAGATCGGGAAGGCTGGCCCCGTCGCGGCGCGGATCGCCGCGATCACATCGAGCAACAGGCGCGCGCGATTTTCGAGGCTGCCACCATAATCGTCGGTGCGCCGGTTCGAAAGCGGGCTCAGGAATTGCGACATCAGATAGCCGTGCGCCGCGTGCACCTGCACCCCGGTGAAGCCCGCATCCCGACACGCCTTGGCAGCCGTCGCCCAGCGGCCCACCAGATCGGCTATCTCGTCGCGCGTCAGCGGTTCGGGCTCGCCGAACTGCCCGCCCGGAAGACCCAGCCGGACGCCGGACGCCGATTTGGGATGGCGATTGACCACCGCCGGCGTCTGCCGCCCGCTGTGGCTGAGCTGCGCCCAGAAATGATTGCCGCCGCGCGTCGCCGCAGCAGCCCAGCGCCCCAGCCGCGCCCTCATATCGGCGTCGGGCACCGCGTCGATCACGACATTGCCCGGCCGCTCGAGATGGTCGCGGTCGATCACCAGATTGCCGCCGATAAGCAAGCCCGCTCCGCCATCGGACCACAGGCCGTAAAGCCGGTCGAGTTCGGGGGTCGGACGGCCGTCGGGGGTCGCCATCCCTTCGGTCATCGCCGCCTTTGCGATCCGATTGGGCAAGATCGCGCCGCACGGCAGCGTCAGCGGCTCCGACAAAAGGCTCATGCGCACCCTCCCCACCAGTTTTGTTGCGAAACCGACTGCCCCCGTGCGCGGGGCCAGTCAAAAAGATTCGCGTATGTAATATTGTAACCTTGGTCATGTTATGCCATATCAGGCGCCGCAATCGTTGAACGGAGAATCGGGTGACGCACGTCGCCAGCCATGCCCCTGTCCTGACGCGCCTCGGCGCGCTGGTCCGGGCTGCGCGCGATTCGCGGCCACTGACCTCCTTGAGCGGCGACCAGCTCGCGATGGGCCTGTCGGGGCTGTGCCTCGTCCATTGCCTCGCAACGACCGTGTTTTTCGCGTCGATCGCCTCGGTCGGCGGGGTGTTTCTCGACAATCACCTGTTCCACGAGATCGGGCTGATCATCGCGATCGGCTTTGCACTCATCACGCTCGTGTCGGGCGTATTGAGCCACGGCTATATGATGCCCTTCGCGGTCGGCAGCTTCGGACTCGGCATGATGGCGGGCGCATTGTCGCGGCCGCACGACGGCAGCGAAGTGCTCGCGACGATGATCGGCGTCGCCGTCGTCGCCTTGGGTCACGACCTCAACCGCCGCGCGCGGCACTGACGCCCGCGCCGGAACGGACCCGTCCGCCGCTTGCGGGCACCCCATAAAGAGCCTACATTGAACCGTAGTTAGCGCGGAATTATCCGCGCATGAGGAAACGCCAATGGGCAAGCATGATCATCCGCACGTCGAGGCCAGCGGCGCCTCGCTCGCCAAGGCGGCGCAGACCGCGCTCGAAGGCGCGGGCGAAGCGTGGACCGACATGCGCGCGCAGATTTTCGACGCCGTCGCCGAAATCGGCAAGCCCGCAAGCGCCTATGAAATCGCCGACATCGTCTCGCAAAAGCGCGGCAAGCGCGTCGCGCCGAACAGCGTCTATCGCATCCTCGACCTGTTCGTCGCGAACAACCTCGTGCGCCGCGTCGAAAGCGCGAATGCCTTTGTCGCGAACAGTCACCCCGGCTGCCTCCACGACTGCATCTTCCTGATCTGCGACACTTGCGGCACCGCGGTGCATGTCGATAACGACAAGATTTCGGGTGGTGTCCGCGCCGCGGCCGAGGCGACGGGCTTCGCTGCCGAACGCCCGGTGATCGAGGTGCGCGGCAAATGCGCCGAGTGCCAATAAGGTGAGCCGCCGCGCTCCGCCGGACAGCTAGCGCGTGATCGGGGGGCTCCAGCGTTGGATCGAGGCACAGCGGACGCGTCCGCCCGCGCCCACGCGCTGGTGGTATGGGGCGCTGGCATTCGGCATCGCCACCCTCCTCTTCGGCCTGCACCTGACGCAGGTCTTCCCGCAGACGGGGCATGACATCGCGCCGGGCTATGGCCCGCCGGTCCTCGCCTTCGAATTCGCCGGCGGCCAGGCCGACCTCGAAGCGATCTTCGGATTTTTCACCGATCCGCAGCAGGTGACGCGCCTCGCCGCGATGCGCACCGGAAACGAGCGCGACTATCTTTATATGCTGCTCTACGCCGGCTTCCTTGCCAGCGGCTGCATCGCGCTGTGGCGCGAGCTTCGCGTGCGCGCGATCCTCGCCGCGTCGGCGCTGCCGGTCGCCGCGGCACTGTGCGACGCTTATGAAAACTGGCTACTCTTCGATATCCAGGCCGCCTTCACCGCCGGCGATTATTCACCCGCGATGGCGAGCCTGCCCTATCCCGTCGCGGCGAAATTCCTGCTGCTTGCTGCGACCAATGTCGCCATCGGCGCGGCCGCAACGCGGCTCGGCCGCTGGTGGGCCTTGTTCGGGACGATCGCGATCCTGGCCGCGATCCCGACGGTGATGGCGATCATCACCCCCGCCGCTTTCGCCTGGGCGCTGGTTCCGTCGGCCGCGGGTGGCTGGCTGCTGTTGCTCGCGCTCGCCGCGGCGGGCAGTTGGCAAGCGTTCGCGCGCGAACTTCCGCTCGTCGATCGGGGGACCACTGGCGTCGAACCGGGCGACGCCCCAACCGCCCCCCGCGCCCGCCCGGTGTTCGGCCGCCGCCGCACCTGACCCCTTGTCCACCCCGGCCGTGCAGGTCTAGGGAGGCCGCGAATCCCGAAAAAGGGCGAAAGGCTGCACATGAACACCGTGATCATCCGCGAAGACGACCTCATCGAAACGATCGCCGACGCGCTCCAGTACATCAGCTATTTCCATCCGATGGACTATATCCGCGCGCTCGGTGCCGCCTATGAACGCGAAGTGTCGCCCGCCGCCAAGGACGCGATGGCGCAGATCCTGTCGAACAGCCGCATGTGCGCCGAGGGGCATCGCCCGATCTGCCAGGATACCGGCATCGTTACCGTCTTCATCAAATGGGGCATGGACTGCCGCCTCGACTCACCTCGCAGCCTGCAACAGGTCGTCGACGAGGGCGTGCGCAAGGCCTATCTCCACCCCGACAACAAGCTCCGCGCCTCGATCCTCGCCGACCCGGCGTTCAGCCGCGTGAACACCAAGGACAACACCCCCTCGGTGCTCAACGTCGAAATGGTCCCGGGCGCGAAGGTCCATATCGACGTCGCCGCGAAGGGCGGCGGGAGCGAGAACAAGTCGAAGTTCAAGATGATGAACCCGTCGGATTCGATCGTCGACTGGGTGCTCGAAATGGTGCCGCAGATGGGTGCCGGCTGGTGCCCGCCGGGGATGCTCGGCATCGGCATCGGCGGCACCGCCGAGAAAGCGATGCTGCTCGCCAAGCAATCGCTGATGGACCCGATCGACATGACCGAACTGCTTGCGCGCGGGCCGTCGAACCCGACCGAGGAACTGCGCATCGAGCTCTATGAAAAGGTCAACGCACTCGGCATCGGCGCGCAAGGCCTCGGCGGGCTCGCCACGGTGCTCGATATCAAGATCGCAGACTGGCCGACGCACGCCGCGTCGAAGCCCGTCGCGATGATCCCGAACTGCGCCGCCACGCGCCACGCGCATATGACGCTCGACGGCAGCGGCCCCGCCTTCCTCGAACCGCCGGTGCTCGCCGACTATCCGCAGATCGACTGGGCGCCCGACAAGGCGGCGATCCGCGTCGACCTCGACAACCTCACCCCCGAAGTCGTCGCAAGCTGGAAGCAGGGCGACCGCATCTTGCTCAACGGCAAGATGCTCACCGGCCGCGACGCCGCACACAAGCGTATCGCCGACATGCTCGCGAAGGGCGAAGAGCTGCCGGTCGAGTTCAAGGGTCGCGTCATATACTATGTCGGCCCGGTCGACCCGGTCGGCGAGGAAATCGTCGGCCCCGCCGGCCCCACGACCGCGACGCGCATGGACAAGTTCATGGACATGATGCTCGATCAGGGCCTGCTCGCCTGCGTCGGCAAGGCCGAACGCGGTCCCGCCGCGACGCAGGCGATCGCGAAGCACAAGAGCGCCTATCTGATGGCGGTCGGCGGCGCCGCCTATCTCGTCGCGCGCGCGATCAAGGGATCGAAGGTGGTCGGCTTCGCCGACCTCGGCATGGAGGCGATCTACGAGTTCGAGGTGAATGACTTCCCCGTCACTGTCGCGGTCGACAGCGAGGGTCAGAATGTCCATGTCAATGCCCCGAAGCTGTGGCAGAAGCGGATCAAGGATGAGGGGTTGCTGGAGAAGGCGTGAGCGCCAAAGCGGGGGGAAAGAGAAAATGACAGGATTGAGAATGGGGGCTCTGGCCCTTGCGGCGTGTGCGGCGGTGCTATGCGCTTCGGCCCCGGCGCGGGCGGGGGACCCGTTCGCCGACATGATGGCGGGCAAATCGGCCACAAAGGGCAAGAAGCTTCAAAAGGCGATCGAAAAGGCCGACGCCCATCCGCTTGGCAGCGAACAAAATCCGGTGCGCGCGGCAATGCCGCAGGGACAGCGCGCCTATCTCGCGCAGCTTCGCTGCAGCGACGGCAAAGCACCGGAATTCAACCGCATCGGCAACATGGGCATTGGGGTCTTCGGCAATATTGTCGATAGCTACAGTGTGCGCTGCGAAGGCAGCGAGCCCGCGGCGAGCACAATATATATGGACATGTACCATGCCGGATACCGCGAGACACGCTCGCTACCGGGCTTCACTCTGGCGGCTGAGTCCGAATAGCAGAAGCGGGGGCTTGTCATGACCCGCCTCGGCGGTTCCGACGCGATGACCATGGCGACATAGGCTGATCCATGGCGAATCGGGAACCCATCGACCTATACGCGCCCCACTCGCCCGAGCAGATTGCGCGCACGCTCAAGCGGATCATGGACGACCCGATGCCCGGCGCGAAGGCGCGCGTGTTCGGCAAAGGTAGCGAACGCGAGATGACGCTGCGTTATCGCCAGCGCGCCGCGCGCACCAACATGGAACCCGTGCTCGACGCCGTCATGGAATCCTACAAGGGCGGCACGCGGATCACCGGCACCTTCGGGACGCCGCCCGAGGCGCGTTATTTCCCTTATGTGTGGGTCGGCTTTCTGTCGCTGTTCGTGATCGGCGGCGTCCTCGCCTATCTCTACATTCCCGGCGCCGGGCTGTTCGCGACCTTCTTCGCGGGCATCCCGCTTCTGATGATCTTTGGCGGGCTCGCGGCGTTTCGCGCGCAGCCGCGTCCCGCCGACGACAAGGCGAAGATTCTTGCCTTCCTCGCCGAAGAAATCGACGCCCGTCCCATCACGTAACGGTAAGTCCCCGCCGCGGCCTTGCGTTTCGCCGCCGATGCGGCACATTGCTTCGCATTCGAAGCAGCAGGGGACTTGTGATGGATTTCCGGGAGCTTGACCGACTGAACCGCCGCGACATGCTTCGCGGCACCGCGATGCTGGGCGCGGGCGCAGCGTTCATGCAGCCCCTTCCGCTCTGGGCGCAGTCGGGAAGCATGGCGGACATCCGCAAGGCGGCCGAGGCCGGCAAGCAGGCCTCGATCAAGCGCATCCGCGACTGGATCGCCCTGCCCTCGATCGCCGCCGAAGACCGCAGCATGCCCGAAGGCGCCGCCTATATGGCCGAACTCGCGAAAGACGCTGGCTTCACAAATGTCGAGATCGTACCCACCGACGGCCACCCCGGCGTGTTCGGCACGATCGACGTCGGCGCCAAGCGCACGCTCGGCATTTATTTCATGTACGACGTCAAACAGTTCGATCCGGCCGAATGGTCGTCGCCGCCGCTCGAGGGCAAGATGGTCGAGCGCCCCGGATTCGGGCAGGCGATCATGGGCCGCGGCGCGGTGAACCAGAAAGGCCCCGAGGCCGCTTTCCTTGCCGCACTCCACGCGATCCGCGCCGCGGGGCGCAAGCTTCCCGTCAACATCGTGCTCGTATGCGAAGGCGAGGAGGAGATCGGGTCGCCGCACTTCCGCCAGATCGCGACCAAGCCGAACGTGCTTGCCGCGCTCAAGAAATGCGAGGGCATTTTCATCCCCTTCGCCTCGCAGGGCAAGACGGGCAACGTCACGGTCAACCTCGGATCGAAGGGGATCATCGAACTCGAACTGATCGCGAGCGGCGAGAAATGGGGCCGCGGGCCGAAGGGCGACGTGCATTCGAGCCTGAAGGCCATGGTCGATTCGCCCGCATGGCGCCTCGTGCAGGCTCTCCAGACGCTCGTTACCGAGGGTGGCAACAAGCCCGCGATCGAGGGCTGGTTCGAAAATGTCCGCCCGCTGACCGAGCGCGAGAAGACGCTGATCCGCGAAGCTGCAAAGGCGGGCGACGAAGCGCAGCAAAAGGCCGCGCTCGGCGTCACTCACTGGATCGACAACCTCTCCTACGACGACGCGCTGATCCGCCTCGCGCAGGAACCAACGGTCAATATCGAGGGGCTCGTCGCGGGCTATACCGGCCCCGGCGGCAAGACGATCCTGCCCGGCAAGGCGGTCGCCAAGCTCGACCTCCGCCTCGTTCCCAACCAGACGCGCGCCGAGGCCGAAAAGAAGCTGCGCGCGCATCTCGACAAACATGGCTTCACCGATGTCGAGGTGAATGTATCGGGCGGCTACGACCCGACCGAGGTCGCCGAGGACAGCCGCCTCGTGCGCTCGGAACTCGCAACCTACAAGAAGCTCGGCGTCGCAACGAGCCTCAACCCGCGCATGGCGGGCAGCTGGCCGGGGTCGACCTTCACGGCGCCGCCGGTGTCGATCCCCGCTGCACATTTCGGCATCGGCCACGGTTCGGGCGCGCACGCCCCCGACGAATACTTCCTGATCGATTCGACCAACCCGAAAGTCGCGGGGCTCGTCGATGCGACGATGGGCTTTGCCGAATTCCTCTACGTGCTGGCGGCAATCAAATAGGGAGCGGCAGATGAGCGACCTCAACGGCGTCGCACACGTCATCCTGACCGCGGGCGACTTTGCGCGCTCGACGGCCTTCTGGCGTGACATGATCCGCTATCTGGGTCTCAAGGTCGTGCTCGACAGCGACTATATGCTCTATGGCGTCGGCGGCCGCACCGCGATCGGCATCCGCACGGGCAGCCCGGAGAATGCTGGAAAGCGCTTCGATCAGGGCGCCCCCGGACTGCACCATGCCTGTTTCCGGATGCGCGACCGCGCCGCTGTCGACGCCGTCGGCACCTTCCTGACCGGTCGCGACGATATCCATATCGTCCATGCGCCGCAGGAAGAGCCGTGGGCGCCCGGCTATTATTCGATCCTGTTCGAGGATCCCGACGGCATCCGAATCGAGTTCAACCATGTCCCCGGCATCGGCCTGCTCGCCGACGGACAGGAAATCGGGAGCGCCGACGCGTTCGACGGAAGCTGATCGCCGCCCCGCCTAGAAGCCGTACACCAAAGTAAAGCGCGTCTGCGTGTCGACCTTTTCGATCCCCGGCGGCGGGCTCGTGTCGATCTGCGCCGAATAGGCGATGCGCGCCGACAGCGCGCCGGTCAGCTTGGCGTTGAGCGCGGTCTGCGAGCTGGTCGAGCTGTTGGCCTCGCCGATGATCGTCGAGGCGACCTGCGTCAACCGCAGCGTCGGCGACAATTGCCAGCCGAAATCGAGACCCGCCAGCGCCGTCATTTCGGTATCCTCGCCGCCGTTCACGAAATCGGTCTGGCGAAACGCCGGCCCGCCCTTCAGGCTGAGCGTCATCTTCTTGCTGTCGATTACCTTGTAGCCGAGCCCGCCCGACAGGTTCCAGCGCGTGTCATATCCGAGGATCCGGTCATGTTCCCAGCGGGTGAGGCCATAAGCGAAAGTGCGGTCGTCGATCCTGTATTGCGGCTCAAGCTCGGTCAGATAGCGCTCGACCGACGTCTTGCCGTTGGTACGCTGGTAATCGGCCTGCGCGCGAAACCTGTATGTCCAGTCGATCCCCTTGCGCGCGAGCGCGACGCCGGCGCTCAGCCCGACCGAATTGGTGTTGCCGCTGCTCTGCGATGCGCCGATCTGTCCCTCGCCCTTCCAGTTCTGCCAGAATTTCGCCGCCGCCAGCTTTGCGCGCTCGGCCGCCGCCGCCTCGTCCCGCAGCCGCTTGCGCTCGGCGCGATAGGCGAGCAGCCGTTCCTCGATCTCCGCCGCATTTTCGGGATTGGTTTCCTTCGCAAGCTTGCCGACCGCCTCGACATCGGCATCCCTGGCGCTCGCTATCGCGGCCGCGAGCATATTGCCCACCGGGTCGGGCGGCGTTTCCGGCGGATGCCCGGCACGATAATAAGCGAGCAGCGCATCGATTTCGCCGATATTGCCGGGATTGGTCCGCCGGGCGAATTTGGCCACGGCTTCGACATCGTCATTATCGCCGGTCGCGAAGGCGGCGTCGATCATCGCGCGCACCGCGACGGGCAGTTCGGGATCGAGCGGCACAAGAACCGTCGGGATCGGGTTCGCCAGCACCGGATCGACGAGCAAGGGGTTCGGCTGGAGCGAGTCTGCCGGATCCTGCATCGCGTTCGCCATCGGTACGGCGAGCGCAAACGGCAGGCAAAGCGCGGCCAGGCGGGGGAGAGCTGTCACCGAAGACGTCCTTCTCTGGGGGCAGAAGCCGGGTTCGTTCGATCGGTCGCGCGGGGCCGGTGCGCGAACGGTGCGCCCCTATAACCCGAATGTTGCTGGCATTTCCACCCCGCGTCCCCCATTTGCAAACCTATGGTAATCGCGCTCATCGCCATTTTCTGTGCCGGGGTCGGCAATTTCGCAATGCACCGCGCCTTCATGGAAAGCGACGACCCGCTGATCCAGCAGATGGTGAGGCCGCTCGCGGACAAGGTCGGGCCGAACATCACGTACGTCTTCGAATTCCTGCTGCTCGTCGGCGCGATGGCGATCGCAACGCGGAACTGGTTCACCGCGCTGATGCTTTATGGCCTCTACACCATCTTCAATGCGATGGCGTTCAGCTGGATCATGCAAAGACCGCGATAAGCCGCAGCCTACCAGGCGGGACCGGCGATCGGCAGGCCCTGTGCCTTGAGCTGGTCGAGCACGCCGTCCTTTTCGGCAAGGATACGCAAGGGCACCACCGCCAGCGTGACGCCGGGCTGCGCCGTCGCGCCGCGGATCGCACCGACCCACGTCTGGCGCAGCTCGGGGCCGAAGCTGTCGTTCGTCCACGGCCAGCAGCGTCCGAGCGCTTCTTCGAGCGGACTCGCCATCACCGCGGGGACGTCGAATTCGGTCCATGCGCGGCCGCGCTCGATCACGACGTCGCCGTCCGCCTCGGTCGCCGCCATCGCGGCTTCGAGGCACGGGATATGCGTTTCGGGCGCCGCGGCGAACAGATTGTCGAGCATATCCTCGCCGCGCACCTCGCCGACGGGCTGCGTCGGAATTTTCGACTGCCGCGCCGCCTTGCGCACGACGTCGGAGGCGTCGTCGGCGGTGTCCTTGTTGAACGACAGCCTTTTCGACAGCAGGTCGAACGCCGTCATCAGGAAATTCCCGCGCGCATAATCCTGGCCGAAACGCGTTTCGAGCGCGTGGAGCCGCTTCATCTGGGCCGCGGTCAGATAGTCGCCGGCAACGCGCCCTTTCGGCAATCTGGTGAGCCCACCGCCCTTGAAGATCAGCCGCAAGATGTCGCCCGGCGATACCTTCGCCTTGGTGCCGAGGATCACCCGCTGCGCGCGGTCGGTCGCGCCTTCGAGCCGTTCGGGCCGCCACGGCGTCGCCTTCGGGACTCCGGCAATCTCGCCGACGAGGATGACGACCCCGGTGCGCGTCTCGATCGTCCACATTGGCGCGCCCGAGCGGCGCGCGGTAACGACGATCTCGTCATTTGCCTGATCGGTGGCAGTCGGCTCGCTCGACGAAGCGGGAGCCGTCACCGCCAGAACCGCGGCGCCCAACAAGAAACCGAATGCGCGCATCAGGCGACGCCGTGATACCACCACACCCCGTCGCGATCCTCGCGCTGCACCCGGCCTTCGACCTCGAGCCGCTTCAGATGCGCGAGTGCCTCGCCCGTCGCGAGCCCCTGATTATGCTCACCGATCGGGCGGTTGAAGAGTAACGGGAAGCTGTCGACCGCGCGCATCGGCGCCTTCGCGGCGGCCTCGGCGAGGTTGTAGAGCCGCATCCGGTGCTCGTCGCGCAGCGCCATCAGGCGCACGTGGAGCCCTTTGAAGGGCTCGCCATGCGCCGGACAGGTGACGACGTCGGCGGGGACGGTTGCGAGCAATTTGTCGATCGACGCGAGCCATTCGCCGAGCGGATCGGCGTCGGGTTCGGTAATGTTGACCGAGACGTTCGAGCTGATCCGCGGTAGCACCTGGTCGCCCGAGACGAGTACGCCCTCTTTCTCGTTCCACAGGCACGCATGTTCGGGGCTGTGCCCCGACCCGGTGACGACGCGCCACTGGTGTCCGCCCATGTCGAGGCGGTCGCCATCCTTGATCCGCACATAGGAGCGCGGCAGGGTGAAGATCATGCGCTGGAACATATTCCAGCCGCGCGCCTTGGACGCCTCGATCGCCGCCTCGTCCCAGCCCGCGGCGCGCGACTGCGTCAGCACCTCGTCGGGGGCGGTGTCGGACGAATCGGCGACGATCGCGCGCGCGGTGAGCATCTCGCCGCGCGTCATCCACAGCTTCACATCCTGCTTCTTCGCGATCCATCCCGCGAGGCCGATATGGTCGGGGTGCAGGTGCGTGCCGATGACGCGCGTGATGCGCTTGTCGCTCAGCGCGCCGGCATAAAGTGCCTTCCACGCGTCGGAGCACATGGTGAGGCAGATGCCGGTATCGACGACCGCAACGCCGCCCTCTTCACCGTTGGCGCCGTCGTCCAGAAGCCAGCTGTTGATATGGCCGAGCGACCCCGGCATCGGGATGCGCGCCCAGCTGATGCCGTTCGCGATGCGGATCGTCTCGCCCGGTCCCGGCGCGGCTTCGCCCCACGGATAGGTCAGCCCCGCATGGCTCGTCGCGGTAAAGCTGTCGTCCTGGGTCAGCGACGCATCCGGCGAGCCGCTGGCCGCCGGGATATTGTCCTCGTCCGCCGCCGCCATGCCTCAGGCTTCGCCGTCGGCTTCGGCTTCCTCGGCGGCGCGCGCCTCATTTGCGGCGGTACGCTCGGCGCGCAGTTCCTCGAGCAGCGCTTCGCGATCGCCTTCGAAACGGCTGTCCTCGGGCGCCTTGATGCCCGCCTTCTTCGCCGCCTTGGCGACGAGCGCATCGAGTTCGCGCTGCGAGCACAGGCCGAGCGTCACCGGGTCCTTGGGCACGATGTTTGCGCTGTTCCAGTGGCTGCGGTCGCGGATCGCGCCGATCGTGTTGCGCGTCGTGCCGATCAGCTTGCCGATCGCGCCGTCCGACACTTCGGGGTGGTTCTTCAGGATCCACGCGATGCCGTCGGGCTTGTCCTGACGCTTGCTGACCGGGGTGTAGCGCGGGCCGCGGGTACGGCGAATCGTGTCCTGCGCCTGCACGCTCATCTTGAGCTTGTAGTTCGGGTCCTTCTGGCCCTTTTCGATTTCTTCCATCGACAGTTCGTGCGCACGGACGGGATCGCGGCCGGTATATTTGGTCGCGGCGGTCTCGTCGGCGATCGCCTGCACTTCGAGGATGTGGATGCCGCAATATTCAGCGATCTGGGCAAAGGTCAGGCCGGTGTTGTCGACCAGCCAGGCGGCGGTCGCGTGCGGCATCAACGGGGTAGCGTCGGCAGTGGCCATGACGAAAGTCTCCAAGCGGAAATAATAAGGGCCGCCCCTCGCGGGGCGGCCATTCGGCGGCTGATGTAGACCTGTTTGGCCGGTGGGGCAAGTGCAGGGATTCAGCGCCGCCCGGCATTGTCGCGCAGCCTGACATACCATTCGTCCGATAGAAGCTGTGCCAGCGGGTCGCCCCAGCCCGGTTTGACCCGATCGTCAAACTCTTCAATATCATATGCTGCCGTAATCCGATTGAATCGTTGCTCGACTTCATCATTCGTCATTGGAGAAAATCCAAAAGACGGCTCGGCAATGCCATGCGAATAGTCAACCAGCTCATCGCCTTGTAAATTGACCACATGGGGCCAGGGATAGAGCTTTCCATGGACGTCGAGCCAACATATCCCCGAAATCATATCAAGGCCTTGCGATTGGAACAGGTGGATAGCTGTGAGTTGGCATTGCCGGTGCTGCGGCCTGAAGCCGTCGTTAAAATCATAGGCTTCCTTGCGCGGAAAAAGAACGGGGCGTTCGCGCAGAAGGAAGACCAGAAACTCGTGGTCTTCAGGAACAAGCACGGGATTTCCTTCCCTCAATAGCAGCAATTGCCGCTGGCCGTATATTTGTGAAGGACCGGCCGATCAGTCATGGGGCCCTCTCGTTTCAGCCCGCGCTGTCGCCGGGCCTCGCCGGTATCTGGATCAGGTTGACGAAAGACATCGCGACCTCGCCCCGCTGGTTGGTGACGGTCATCCGCATCGTCAGCACCCCGCGATCGGGCTTGCTGCCGGACCGGCGGACATCGATGATTTCGCGCCGGATCGACAGCCGGTCGCCGGGGCGCACCGCGCTCCGCCACTGGAGATCGTCGACCTTGAGACCGAGCAGCGGCGTGTCGCCGAACGGCGCCGCATCGACGAATTCGCGCATCACGACCGACGCGACATGCCAGCCGCTCGCGATCAGGCCGCCGAAGCGCCCCTTCGCTGCCGCTTCGGCGTCGATGTGCATCGGCTGCGGGTCATATTCGCGCGCGAAGCGGACGATGTCCGCCTCGGTCATCTCGATCGGACCGCCGGTCCAGACCTGCCCGATTTCGAGGTCCTCGAGAAAAAGCGAACGACCAGCCATAACCACCTTTCCGGAAACGAACGCCGCTGCGTTCGCCTCGCCGGTGGTCACCGTCGCTGTCTTTGTCAACCGCCGGGCGGCCTCATCCCACCGTCAGCACGATCTTCCCGACATGCTCGCCCGCCTGCATCCGCGCATGCGCGGCGCTCGCGTCGGCGAGCGGGAAGCTCTGGTCCATCGCCGGCTTCCACCCGCCCTCGCCCAGCCGCGGCCACAGCGTGCGATGGATCTCATCGGCGAGCAGCGCCTTGAACCCGGCGCTGCGCGCGCGGAGCGTCGAGCCGGTCAGCGTCAGGCGGCGGCGCATCACGTCGGCGATGTCGATCTCGATCTTCGCGCCGCGTTGGAAGGCGATGGTGACATGGCGCCCGTCCTCGGCAAGGCAGGCGAGGTTGCGCGGCAGATAGTCGCCGCCGACCATGTCGAGCACGACGTCGACGCCCTTGCCGCCGGTGAAGGTCTTGACCGCCTCGACATAGTCCTCGCTGGAATAATCGATTGCCAGATCGGCACCGAGCGCGGTCGCAGCAGCGCATTTATCGGCGCTGCCGCACGTCACGATGATCTTGATGTCGAACAGCTTGCAAAGGCCGATCGCTGTCGTGCCGATGCCGCTGGTGCCGCCATGGACCAGCACGGTCTCGCCATCGCGTACATAGCCGCGCTCGAAGAGGTTATGCCACACGGTGAAGACGGTTTCGGGCAGCGCCGCCGCCTCTTCCATCGAAAAGCCCTTCGGAACCGGCAGGCAGCTTCCGGCCGGCGCGACGCAATATTCGGCATAGCCGCCGCCCGCGACGAGCGCGCACACCGCCTGCCCCAGATGTTCGGGATCGCCCCCCGGGCCGACCGCGACGATCGTCCCCGCGATCTCCAGCCCCGGGAGGTCCGAAGCGCCCGGCGGCGGCGGGTAATAACCCATGCGTTGCAGCACGTCGGGGCGGTTCACCCCCGCGGCGGCGACGCGGATCAGCACCTCGTCCGGGCCGGGCTGCGGCACCGGTCGCTCGACGGGTTGCAGCACCTCGGGACCGCCCGGCGCATTGATGGCGACGGCGGTCATGCTCGACGGCAAGCTGGTCACGCTAAATTCCCCCACTTTTCAAAAGGTCCCACATCCCTCGCGCCGCATTATTGACAGTCGGACGGCGCCGGTCAACAGTCGCGCGCCTTTTCGGCCGCAGGGACCAGCGAGAGAGAGGATGCGCCATGGACGATGACGACCTTCCCCGCCGCCGCGACGATGTGCTCGCGGCCCTGATCAAGCAACCGCTCGATCCGCTTTCGGTCGACGAACTCGACGACCGCATCGCGGTGCTGGAAGGCGAGATTGCGCGCATCAAGGCGCACCGCAGCGCCGCGACGAGCCAGAAGGCCGCGGCCGAAGCTCTCTTCAGGAAGGGGTGAATTCCACCCCGAAGATCGCCGACGCCCCGCGACGGAGCGCCGGCGCCTTCGCCCCCCCTTTTTTGCTCCTAGGAGACCTCGGCGTAGCGGAGCAGGTCGATCATCCGGAAATCGTCGCCCTTCTTCGATGCGTCGACGGTCGGCAGGAAGGGCTGCCATTCGGGATCCTGCGAGAGGTAGCATCCCTTGTCGCCCTGCAGCAGCCCGAGGAACACCTCGGTGACGATCCGCGCCCCGACCGGCCCCAGCCGCTCGCCATTCTGCGTCACCTGCGCCTCGCGCAAGATATAGAACCAGAGCGGCGTGCGGTCGTCGAAGCCGTGGGGTTTCAGGTCAGCAAGGTCGCCCTTCGACAATTCGGGCAGCTTCATCGCGCGCGCCACCCGCTGCCCCGACGGCAGCGAGAAGGTCAGGTGGCGGAGCAGGTTGCGCTGCGCCAGCGACGCCGGGTTCGATTTCGGATCGGGGTTCGGCACGACCGAGCCCGGCAGGCGGAACAGCGACGTCGACAGGGTCGTGTCGATCTTCTTGTTCGGCTTCACATTGCCGTCGCTGAAATCGAAGAAGGTTGGCCAGTCGACGAAGCGCCGCGGCGCGCGGCAGCCGCCCGACAAATCGTCGGGATCGTTCGGGTCCGACGGCGTCGGCGTGAAGATCATCGCGAAAAAGGGATTGCCCCCGTTGCCGGTGAAATTGGCGCGATACGACGGCCGCACCTGGCTGTGCCCGAAACGATATGCCGCGACCGAGAATTCGACCGGGATATAGGGCTCGTTGTGCCAGCTGTAATATTTACGGCCATTGGTCAGCACATCGTCGACCACCGCATCGCCGCATGTCTTCCGCAGAAATTCATGGACGATGATCCACTGATAATGCCAGCGCACGATCCGCTGCGCCTCGGCGAAAATCTCGTCCGATCCCGTCAGCTTGATCTTGGTCTTCACATAGTCGACGACCTCGTTGTGAAACTTCAGGAAGGCGACCTGAAGCTGCCCGATGATGAGGTTTTCGTCGTCGCGCGGGTCGGCGATCAGCGCGACCTTCTGGCTGTTGCGCGGCACGTCGAACTTGTTCGCGGTGCCCGTGGGTTCGAGCAGGAATTTGCCGCCCTTGCCGCCCTGCGTGTCATAGAGATGCGGGCTTCCGCCCGGCCCCGCACCATAGACATTGTCGAGCCCGAGGCTGGGGGTGCGAAAATTGGCGATCTGTTCGGGATCGACCTGCCGCTCGAGGCTCGAGGTCGGGTCGAACGTCATGTCGTGGTCGAGGAACTGGCCGAGGAAGGTAAAGCCCGCGGTCAGCGTCGGATTGTCGCTGTTCTTTGCCGACAGCGCCGGGTTGGTGATCAGCTCGGCGGGGGTCTTGGTCAGATTGTCCTTGGCATCCATGATGCCCCCGGCCTTGCCGATTTCCATCAGCGCGGCGCGGACATCGGGGGTGTCGGCGGCAAAGGGCGGCAATTCGCCGAACATGCGGCCAAAGCGGCCGGCGTCGGAATATTTGGAGCGCGGCGGAACGATGTCGCGCGGATATACGCCGTGACGAGGCATGGCAGTCTCTCCTGTGGTTTACGGGATTGTCGGGACGATCCACCCACCCAAGAGAGCTGGCATCCGCTGTTCTAGGCGCGAACCTGCGGCAAGGATTGCGCCGATCCGGGTCCGACCCCAAGACTTTAGGTGACTAATTCGGCGTTAACATGCCGGGTCGCGGCGAAACCGCGACGGGACGAGGCCGTCGCCCTATTCGGCTTCGGTGCTGAGCCCGAGTTCGGGGATGCCGATCGAGCGGCGCCCGCCAAAATCGGCGCGCACGACAATCACGCCCTGTTTTTCCATATATTCGACAAGGCGGCGGATGCGCCCCGGTGAGCGGCTGCCATAGGCGCGGCCGAGGATCTCGTCGTCGGGGCAGGGTTCGCCGTCCATCGCGGCGCGCGCGATCTGGAGGAACGGCGCGAACATGTCGTGCGGCAGCCGGTCGGCGACGGCCAGCATCTCGCGCCAGCGCGGCTCGGCGGGGTCGAACACGCCCCCTTTTGCGAGCGCAAAGCGGCGGCGGAAGGTGGCAAGGTCGAGCGGCACCTTCTTCAGCTTCTGCATCCGGCAACGCACCGAAAAATCCTGATAGAGGAAGGATTCGGGCTGGAAGGCGCAGTCAGCGTCCGAAAGCATCTCCTGCAGCGTCTCGATCACCACCGCATCGCTCTGCTCGGCTTCCTCGACCGCTTCGAGGATATCGAGCACCGGCGGCGCATCGGCATCCTCGTGAAGCGGCTCGCTCGCGGCGATCCGCTCGAGCACCTCGCTCGCCGCGACCGGTTCGGGTTCGGGCGCGAAGAAGCGGGGCTGCGCCGGTGCTTCCAATTCGGTGAAGAGCATCGAGCGCATATCCTCACCGCCGGCCGACGGCAGCGGCATCAGCCCGTGCGTGCCCAGCCGCGTCGAGGTCTGCGTCGACCCGATCCGCACGGCGATCGGCCGCCGCGAGATGGCCGGGCCGAGCCCGAGGAAATGGCCGCGTTCGAGGTCGCGGATCGTCTCGGCCTGCCGCCGCTCCATGCCGAGCAGGTCGGCGGCGCGCGCCATGTCGATATCGAGGAAGGTGCGCCCCATCAGGAAGTTGCTCGCCTCGGCGGCGACATTCTTCGCGAGCTTCGCCAGCCGCTGCGTGGCGATCGCGCCGGCGAGGCCGCGCTTGCGCCCGCGGCACATCAGGTTGGTCATCGCGCCAAGGCTCGCGCGGCGGACATTGTCGGCGACGTCGCCCGCGACGCTCGGCGCGAACATCTGCGCCTCGTCGACCACCACGAGCGCGGGGAACCAATGCTCGCGCGGCGCATCGAACAGCGCGTTGAGGAACGCCGCCGCGCAGGTCATCTGCGCCTCGATATCGAGCGATTCGAGGCTGAGGATGATCGACGCGCGATGTTCGCGGATGCGCGCGCCCATCGCCGCGATCTCGCGCTCATTATAGTCGCCGCCGTTGATCACGACATGGCTGTACGCGTCGGCAAGCGTCACGAAGTCGCCCTCGGGATCGATCACGATCTGCTGCACCAGCTCGGCGCTTTCCTCAAGGATACGGCGCAAAAGGTGCGACTTGCCCGACCCCGAATTGCCCTGCACGAGCAGGCGCGTTGCGAGCAGTTCCTGCACGTCGATGCGCACGCCCTGCCCCGTGCCGTCTGTCCCGATGTCGATGCTGGTCTTCACAGCCGCCGCCCTATCGGGGCGCTTGGCCAAAGACAACCGGGCGGGTCCCCGGATCGCCCGATTTTGCCATGCGACCTTGCCAAGCAATGCTAATGCGCCAAAAGGGCGACATGGATTTCGACGACCAGCTCCGCCGCTATTTCGGCACCGCCGACATCGCGGCGATCCACCCCGAGGCGCACGCCGCGGGCACCGAACGCATGCGCGTCGACTTCGGCCTCGAAACCAACCCCGGCCGCCGCTTCGCGCTCTGGACGCTGATGTATATGCTGGGCGTGGCACCCGACCTCGATGTCGCGTTCGAGGACGAAGGGGAGCGCGATCTGGCGCGCGATTTCATGGATATGGTTGATCGGGCGGGCGAGAATTAGCGTCGGAACCGCCGGCCGCATTTGAATGAATATATTGAACTATCATTCATTTTCAAATTACCCCAAGGAAACGATGTCTTTCCGGGGAGGGGTAGATGGAATTTCCACAGATAGGGCGGCCATTTGCCTACGTGCCGATGTTGTTATTCTTGCCTGCATCCGCACATGCGCAGGTAGCTCCGGAATCGCCGATTCACACAACCGTAAATGGCGCTTTCTATTTGTGCCCCCGCCTGATCGGAACCGAAGCGGCACCGCCGACCGAAGAACTGTCGAAGTTGGGCTTTGAAGCCACCGCTCCACTCGTCCCTGGCCGTAGCTTGTGGTTCAAAGGCGATGGCGGCAAAGGAAATCTGACTGTTTCATACGACCCGGCCGAAAAGCGCTGCACGCTGGATTATGTTGGCGCCGGATACGAACAAATTGCCGGCATTGCGCGCGATATGGTCAAGCAAAACCGTTTCGTCAGGATTACCGGCGGCGATAGAGACGGTGCCAAGGGCGACGTATTTGAAGGCGCGGCCCGCGGGCGAGCAAAAATCGCCCGGTTCATCATCATCGAAAATTACACCAACGGCTCTGCAGCGATCAGCTACTCCGAAAGGTAGCGCAGAAATCAACGCTACGTTAACCATAATACAACCCCGTCATCGTAATTTCACAAAGCCGACCGCTTTTCCCTTGCGGTGGGGCGGCGGCATCGCCACGTTGCATTTCTAAGGGGGCCGCTCTCCCCGGCCTGGCCCCCGCAAGGAGATGAATGACCATGCCGTCCTTTTCGGAAAGCCTCGAAAAGACCCTCCATAACGCGCTGAAGGCCGCTTCGGAGCGTCATCACGAATATGCGACGCTCGAGCATCTGCTCTATGCGCTGATCGACGACGATCATGCCGCCGAAGTGATGCGTGCGTGCGGCGTCGCGCTCGACGACCTGCAATCGGCGGTCGTCCATTATCTCGATACCGAACTCGACAGCCTGAAGGTCGAGGGACACAGCGATCCGTCGCCGACGAGCGGTTTCCAGCGCGTCGTCCAGCGCGCGATCCTGCACGTCCAGTCGTCGGGCAAGGATGAGGTGACAGGCGCCAACGTCCTCGTCGCGCTCTTCTCCGAACGCGAAAGCTACGCCGTCTATTTCCTGCAGCAGCAGGACCTGACGCGCCTCGATGCCGTCTCCTATTTGAGCCACGGCGTCGGCAAGGGCGGCAAGCCCTCACCGCAGGCCGAGCCGGAGGAAAAGGAAGAGGCGAAGGACAAGAGCGAAGGCAAGAACAAGAAGGAAACCGCGCTCGACCAGTTCACCGTCAACCTCAACGAAAAGGCGAAAGGCGGCAAGGTCGACCCGCTGATCGGCCGCAGCGCCGAGGTCGATCGCACGATCCAGATCCTCTGCCGCCGCAGCAAGAACAACCCGCTCTATGTGGGCGATCCCGGCGTCGGCAAGACCGCGATCGCCGAAGGTCTCGCGCGCAAGATCATCGAGGGCGACGTGCCCGAAGTGCTGCTGCCCGCGGTCATCTATTCGCTCGACATGGGCGCGCTGCTTGCCGGCACGCGCTATCGCGGCGATTTCGAGGAGCGGCTGAAACAGGTCGTCACCGAACTCGAAGGCCTGCCGCACGCGATCCTGTTCATCGACGAGATCCACACGGTCATCGGCGCGGGTGCGACGAGCGGTGGCGCTATGGACGCGTCGAACCTCCTGAAACCCGCCTTGTCGGGCGGCGTCATCCGCTGCATCGGCTCGACGACGTACAAGGAGTTCCGCAACCACTTCGAAAAGGACCGCGCGCTGCTCCGTCGGTTCCAGAAGATCGACGTGGTCGAACCGACCCTTGAAGACACGAAAAAGATCCTCGCGGGCCTGCGCAGCGCGTTCGAGGCGCATCATCAGGTGCGTTACACGCAGGATGCAATCAACGCCGCGGTCGACCTGTCGGCGCGCTACATCAATGATCGCAAACTGCCCGACAAGGCGATCGACGTGATCGACGAGGTCGGCGCGATGCAGATGCTCGTCGCCCCGTCGAAGCGCAAGAAGACGATCACCGCCAAGGAGATCGAGGCGGTCATCGCGACGATGGCGCGCATCCCGCCCAAATCGGTGTCGACCGACGACAAGGCGACGCTCGCGAGCCTTGAAACCGACCTCAAGCGCGTCGTCTTCGGCCAGAATACCGCGATCGAGGTGCTGTCGTCGGCGATCAAACTCAGCCGCGCGGGCCTGCGCGATCCCGAAAAGCCGATCGGCAACTATCTGTTCAGCGGCCCGACCGGCGTCGGCAAGACCGAGGTCGCGAAGCAGCTCGCGTCGATCATGGGCATTCCGCTCCAGCGTTTCGACATGTCGGAATATATGGAACGCCATTCGGTCAGCCGCCTGATCGGCGCGCCTCCGGGCTATGTCGGTTACGATCAGGGCGGCCTGCTCACCGATGCGATCGACCAGAACCCGCATTGCGTGCTGCTGCTCGACGAAATCGAAAAGGCGCATCCCGACCTGTTCAACATATTGTTGCAGGTGATGGACCATGGCCGCCTGACCGATCATCACGGGAAGACGGTCGACTTCCGCAACGTCATCCTGATCATGACGACCAATGCGGGCGCCAGCGACATGGCGCGTGAAGGCATCGGCTTCGGCGCGTTCACTCGCGAGGATGTGCAGGAGGAAGCGGTGAAGAATCTCTTCACTCCCGAATTCCGCAACCGCCTCGATGCGATCGTGCCGTTCGGCTACCTGCCGCCCGAAGTGGTCGCACGCGTCGTCGACAAGTTCATCCTGCAGCTCGAAATGCAGCTCGCCGACCGCAACGTCCATATCCAGCTCGACGATGCGGCGCGCGAATGGCTGACCGGCAAGGGCTATGACAAACTCTATGGCGCGCGTCCGATGGGCCGCCTGATCCAGGAAAAGATCAAGCAGCCGCTCGCCGAGGAACTGCTCTTCGGCAAGCTCGTCCACGGCGGCGAGGTCAAGGTGAAGATGAAGACGGGCGACGACGCGCATGTCGGCAACCCGCTGACCTTCGAAATCACCCCTGCCGCTCCCAAGGCGAGCAAGGGCAAGGCGAAGGGCAAGGCCGAGAAGGCCGCAGAATAAAGGTGAAGGGGCGGCCATGGTGCCGCCCCTCGCTTTTTGAGGCCCCAGCGACTATATCACCCCCATGTACGACTATGTCTCCGTAACCGCCGGCGATGCGGCGAGCCCCACCCCCGTGCGCGACGGCACGATCAAGCTCCACGATGCGGCGGGCTTTGCCGGGATGCGCAAGGCGGGCCGCCTGTCGGCCGAAATCCTCGACGCGCTCGTCCCCTTCGTCCAGCCGGGCGTGACGACCGCACAGATCGACGACCTCGTCCGCACGATGATGTTAGAGGGCGGCGGCATTCCCGCGACCTTGGGCTATCGCGGCTTCACGCACAGCTGCTGCACCAGCATCAACCATGTTGTCTGCCACGGCATTCCCGACGACAAGCCGGTGCGCGAGGGCGATATCGTCAATATCGACGTTACCAGCATCGTCGACGGCTGGCACGGCGACACGAGCCGCATGTATCTGGTCGGCGACGTGCCGATCAAGGCGAAGCGCCTCGTCGAGGTGACCTATGAATGCCTGATGCTCGGTATCGAGCAGGCGAAGCCCGGCAACCGCATGGGCGACGTCGCGCACGCAATCCAGACCCACGCCGAACGCCACCGCTATTCGGTCGTCCGCGATTTCTGCGGCCACGGCCTCGGCCAGATGTTCCACGACGCGCCCGAAGTGGTCCACGCTGGCCGCCCCGGCACCGGCCCCGAACTTCGCCCCGGCATGTTCTTCACGATCGAGCCGATGATCAACACCGGCAAATATGCGGTGAAGATGCTCGCCGACGGCTGGACCGCGGTCACCCGCGACCGCTCGCTCTCGGCGCAGTTCGAGCACAGCATCGGCATCACCGAGACGGGCTGCGAAATTTTCACCGCCAGCCCCAAGGGCCTGAACGCGCCGCCCTGGCTGTAAGCCAGCCCCCGCCCCCATTTTCCCGCTTGCACCCTTGCGCCTTCGGGCGCAGTCTTGACGTTAACGTCAACGATAGGCGTCGAACGGGAGAGCAAGGGATGGCGAAACGGGTCTTTACGGCCGCGCTGCTGGGCTGCGCGGCACTGGCAATGGCTTCATGCAACGCATCGAAGAATGAGAGTGCCAGCGGCGGATCGCTCGACGATGCCGAAAAGGTCAGCGAGACCCTGCTCAAGACCGGTGGAAACGGCGATAATTGGGGCGCCATCGGCTACAGCTATGACGAACAGCGGTTCAGCCCGCTCACCGACATCAACGACAAGAATGTAGGCACCCTCGGCATCGCGTGGACCGCCGACCTCGACGATGCGCGCGGGCAGGAAGCCACGCCGGTGGTCGTCGACGGGGTGATGTATGTGACGCACGCTTGGTCGAAGGTCAGCGCTTGGGATGCCGCGACCGGAAAGCCCTTGTGGAAATTCGATCCGAAGGTTCCGGGTGAGCGAGCAGTCAGCGCCTGCTGCGACGTCGTCAACCGTGGCGTCGCCGTCTGGGGCGACAAGGTGTTCGTCGGCGCGCTCGACGGCCGCCTGATCGCGCTCGACAAAAAGACCGGCAAGGAACTGTGGTCGACGCAGACCTTCGACACGTCGAAGCCTTACACGATCACCGGCGCACCACGCGTCGTGAAGGATATGGTGCTGATCGGCAACGGCGGCGCCGAGTTCGGCGTGCGCGGCTATGTCACCGCCTATGACGCCGACACCGGCAAGGAACGCTGGCGCTTCTACACCGCCCCCAACCCGAAGAAGGAAAAGGACGGCGCGGCCAGCGACGACATCTTCGCGTCGAAGGCCAATGCGACCTGGTCCGACAAGGGTGAATGGCAGACCTCGGGCGGCGGCGGTACCGTGTGGGACGCGATCGTCTACGACAAGGATCTCGACCAGATCTATCTCGGCGTCGGCAACGGCAACCCGTGGAATCACGGCACGCGCTCGAACGGCGAAGGCGACAACTGGTTCCTCTCCTCGGTCGTCGCGCTCGACGCCTCGACCGGCAAATATAAATGGCACTATCAGGAGACCCCCGCGGAGACGTGGGACTATACCGCAACCCAGCCGATCATCCTCGCCGAGCAGGCGGTGAACGGCACGCCAACCAAGGTGCTGTACCATGCGCCGAAGAACGGCTTCTTTTTCACGATCAATCGCGCAAACGGTAAGCTGATCGATGCCAAACCCTTCGTCGACGGGATCAACTGGGCGAGCGGCTACGACCTCGCCACGGGCCGCCCGATCGAAAATCCCGAGGCGCGCTTCTACAAGACGGGCAAGCCCTTCATCGCGATCCCCGGCGCGCTCGGCGCGCACAACTGGCATCCGATGAGCTTCAACCCCGCAACGGGCCTCGTCTATATCCCCGCGCAGCAGATCCCGCAGGGCTATCTCGCCGACATGGACGAACTCGACAAAAGGAAGGTGCTGGGGTTCAACGTCGGAACGTCGCTCAACAAGACTCTGCTCCCCGACGACAAGGCCGCGTTCAAGGCGGCGGTTGCCGCCACGACGGGCCGCCTCGTCGCCTTCGACCCGCGCACCGGCAAGGTCGCGTGGAGCGTGGACCATCCCGCCGCGTGGAACGGCGGCACGATGACGACGGCGGGCAATCTTGTCTTTCAGGGGACGAGCACGGGCCGCTTCCGCGCCTATGCCGCCGACACCGGCAAGCAGTTGCTCGACCTCGACATGCAGTCGGGGATCGTCAGCGCGCCGTCGACCTTCCGCGTCGGCGGGGTGCAATATGTCGCTTTCCAGACGAGCAAGGGCGGCGCCTTCCCGCTCGTCGCCGGGGTCGCGGGCGGCGTGACGCGCAAGGTGCCCAATATCCCGCGCCTCGTCGTGATGAAGGTCGGCGGCACGATAAAGCTCCCCGCGCCGCCCGCTTCGACCGCGCTCGCGTGGAATCCACCTGCGATGATCGGCACCCCGGCGCAGGTCGCCGCGGGCAAGGCGCATTTCGGCCGCTATTGCATCGTCTGTCACGGCGACAGCGCGATCGGCAACGGCTTCACCCCCGATCTTCGCGTCTCGGGTACGCTCGCCAATGCCGATGCGTGGAAGTCGGTGATCATCGACGGCGCCTTGAAGGATCGCGGTATGGTGAGCTTCGCGCGGGTGCTGACACCCGCCGATGTCGAGGCGATTCGCGCCTATGTCATCGAGCGGTCGAACTGGACCAAGGCCAATTTGCCCGATGCCTCCGCGCCGATGGGACGCTGACTGCCCAAAATTTAGGCATCCAAAAGAAGCCGTTGCCCACCCCTTGGGCAGCAGCTTCTTTTCGTTTCAAATTTCTTACCAAAACCCCGCGATTCGCCAATTGGCACGGCTTTTGATTGGTGCAAGATGGCGGGACACCGCACCGACTCGACGAACCGGGCCAGCCCAGCTGATCCGGCTCGATGCGCAAGGGGCGGCGGCCAGCCCAAAGGGGGACAAGAAGCGTGAAGAAGATTGAGGCGATCATCAAGCCGTTCAAGCTCGACGAAGTGAAGGAAGCGCTGCACGAAGTGGGTGTCAGCGGGATCACCGTCACCGAAGCCAAGGGTTTCGGCCGCCAGAAGGGTCATACCGAACTCTATCGCGGCGCCGAATATGTCGTGGACTTCCTGCCCAAGGTGAAGCTCGAAGTCATCGTCGAGGACTCGATGGCGGAACGCGTCGTGGAGGCGATCGCCGCCGCCGCGCAGACCGGCCGCATCGGCGACGGCAAGATCTTTGTCATTCCGGTCGAAACCGCGCTCCGCATTCGCACCGGCGAACGCAATGAGGACGCCCTTTAATCTTTCACGGTTTTTGGAACCCCAACACACCCCGGCACGCCGGACCATTTCGCAAGAAGGAAGCATAGACGATGGCTACGAAGCCCAAGGATATCATCGCGCGGATCAAGGAAAACGACATCGAATGGGTCGACCTGCGCTTCACCGACCCCAAGGGCAAGTGGCAGCACCTGACCATGGTCGCCTCGATCCTCGGCGAGGACGAACTCGAAGACGGCCTGATGTTCGACGGTTCGTCGATCGAAGGCTGGAAGGCGATCAACGAGAGCGACATGATCCTCAAGCCCGACCTCGACGCCGTCTATGACGATCCCTTCTCGGCCACCCCGATGCTCGTGATCTTCTGCGACATCGTCGAGCCGTCGACCGGCGAAGGCTATGCCCGCGACCCGCGCACCACCGCGAAGCGCGCCGAGGCCTATGTCGCCTCGACCGGTATCGGCGACACCGTCTATGTCGGCCCCGAAGCCGAATTCTTCATGTTCGACGACGTGCGTTTCGAAACCGGCTACAACAAGTCGGGCTTCGAAATCGACGATATCGAACTGCCGACGAACACCGGCCGCAGCTATGAAGGCGGCAACCTCGCGCACCGTCCGCGTGCCAAGGGCGGCTATTTCCCCGTCGCGCCGGTCGACAGCGCCGTCGACATCCGCGCCGAGATGGTCTCGACGATGCTCGAAATGGGCCTGCCCTGCGACAAGCATCACCATGAAGTCGCCGCCGCGCAGCACGAACTCGGCCTGACTTTCGGCACGCTCACCGAAACCGCCGACCGCATGCAGATCTACAAGTACGTCGTGCACCAGGTCGCGCACGCCTATGGCAAGACCGCGACCTTCATGCCGAAGCCGATCAAGGACGACAACGGCAGCGGCATGCACACCCACATCTCGATCTGGGAAAAGGGCAAGCCGCTCTTCGCGGGCAACGGCTACGCCGGCCTCAGCGACATGTGCCTCTATTTCATCGGCGGCGTCGTCAAGCATGCCAAGGCGCTCAACGCTTTCACCAACCCGACGACGAACAGCTACAAGCGCCTCGTCCCGGGCTTCGAAGCCCCGGTGCTCCTCGCTTACTCGAGCCGCAACCGCTCGGCCTCGTGCCGCATCCCGTACGGCGCAGGCGCCAAGTCGAAGCGCGTCGAGTTCCGTTTCCCCGACGCGATGGCGAACCCCTATCTCTGCTATTCGGCGCTTCTGATGGCGGGCCTCGACGGCATCCAGAACAAGATCCACCCCGGCGACGCGATGGACAAGAATCTGTACGACCTGCCGCCCGAGGAACTGAGCGAAGTCCCGACCGTCTGCGGCAGCTTGCGCGAAGCGCTCGACAGCCTGCTGGCCGACCATGACTTCCTGCTGAAGGGCGACGTCTTCTCGAAGGACCAGATCGAAGCCTATGTCGAACTGAAGTGGGACGAGGTCTATCGTTTCGAGCAGACCCCGAGCCCGGTCGAGTTCGACATGTACTACAGCGCCTGATCCGCAGGATCGGCGTTGCCAAGGGAAAGGGCGTCCGGTTCGGGGGAACCGGGCGCCCTTTTTCACATCAGCGGGTCATCATCCCGCGCCGCCCGATCGCGACGAACGCGCCGAGCAGCATCATCGCCGACAGCGTCGTGACGACGTCGATCGGGGTCAGCACCGCGCCCCAGCCGAGGAAATCGGCCGCGCCCCAGAGGGTGAGCAGCACCCAGCTGAGGCAAAAGGCCCAGAAGCAACCTTCGAGACCCAATTGGTGGTTGAGCTCGTCGAAATCATTCCGCCAGCGCCACGACGCGACCGCACCGGCGGCGAAGACAATGAGCAGCACTCCCATGGCGAGGCCCGCCGGGACGACACCCGCCGCGAAACCCGGACCGCGCGCCAGTGCCAGCAGGACGAGCGCCGCGCCGAGCACCGCCATCGTGATGGTCGACCGCATCATGCCGCGCCGCTCCTCGCGCAATTCCTCAGCATCGGCGACATTGAGCAGTTTCGCGCCAGCCTGCGGCGCCGCAAGGCCGAAGCCGACGAGTGCAGCCATCAGCGCATAGACGAGGCCGACCGCGCCCAGCGCCACGCGCGAGGGCCCCATTGCGTCGAGCAGGTCCGATCCCGCGGCCGCGAGCACCGCCGCCATAACCCCGCCCCCGACAAGCGCGCCGACGAGCATCTGCATTCCCGTGCGCTTCCACTTCGCGGGCTTATCCTCGGTCATGCTGTTCATTCTTCGATCTCCGGCGTCCAATGGTCGACGAACAATTCGCGCACCTCGAGCCCGAACAGGCGGGCCATGCGCAGCGCAAGCGGCAGGCTGGGGTCATATTTGTCGGTTTCGACCGCGTTGATCGTCTGGCGCGATACGCCGAGGCGCCGGGCAAGTTCACCCTGGCTCCAGCCCGCCCCTTCCCGATATTCGCGAACCCGATTTTCCAACGCCCCGCTCCCTGCCTGTAAAGAACTCTTTACAGAAGGAACGTTGACGTGTCAAACACTCTTTACATGCTGCCCGTCGAGGCGACGGCGATTACGCTTTGGTAAGGCGTGCGCGCTAAAAAAACCTTCTTTTCCGGGGGGATTTTCGATGTTGCGTATGGTGATACCGGCCTTGGCGTTCCTGCTCGCCACCGGCTGCGGGAAGGTTGCCGAACTGGCCAATCAGACGCGGACCGTCGCTGCGCCGCGCGAGCAAGTGTTCGCAAAGATGTTCGGCGACGGCAGCGCCTTTGCCGGCCTGCCCCTCGTCACCAACGGCGGCTCGACGCGGCTCTACGAACTCGTGGCGGAAAAGGGCGAACCCGGATTTGCCCAGCTGGTCCCCAAGGAACGGCCCGATGCCTATAAGGTCAAGGTCGCCGTCGCGATGGAAATCCCACGCGAGGCGCACCTGATCTACAGCATCGACGACGGCGCGCTCGCAACGGGGCTGAAATTCACCTTCGAGGATCTGGCGCCCGATCGCACCCGCGTCGCCTTCACGATCGACGAGCTCTCCGGCGACGACGCGAAGGGGCTCGCGGTCAACCGCTTCGCGCTCCAGAAAGTCGCGCGCGATGCGCTGGAAAAGCTCGACGATTTCGAAGAGGTGAAGGAACCCGGCTGAGGAGCCCATCGTCGAAGGGGTACCAGACTTGCCTCCTTCGTCCACGAGTGGCACCCTTGCGCGAACAAAAGAACGCAAAAAGGGGTTTTCGATCATGCGGATGCGCGCCTTTCTCCTCGCACCCCTGCTGCTGAGCGCTTGCGGCGGCAGCAACGACGGCGGCGGCACGCCACCCGCGGCCAACACCCCTCCGGCCTTCACCTCGCTCCAGACCGCGAGTATCCCGGAAAACACGGTCGCCGCCTATCAGGCGATGGCGACCGATCCCGATGGCGACCCGCTGACCTTTGCCATCGACGGCGGCGCCGATGCGGCGCTGTTTTCGATCACGACGGCGGGGGGGCTGCGTTTCAACACCGCGCCCGACTATGACGCACCCGCCGATGCGAATGGCGACAATGTCTATGCCGTCCAGTTGCGGGTCAGCGACGGGAAGGCCGTCGCGACGCAGGCGGTCAACATCACCGTCACCGACACGCGCGATGGCATAGCGGTCGTACGCGTCGGTACCGGCTTCGACCAGCCGCTCTATGTCGCGCCGATCCCCGGCGACAGCCGCGTCTATGTCGTCGAAAAGGGCGGCAATGTGTACCGCTTCGACCCCGCCACCGGCAGCCGGACGCTCGTGCTCGACATCACCGACATTTCGACCGACGGCGAACGCGGGCTGCTCGGGCTGGCCGCCTATCCCGACCATGCCGCGTCGCAGCGGCTTTTCGCTGTCGTCTCGGCATCCGATGGCGCGTTTCAGGTGCGTCGTTACACGCTCGGCCGGCCCGATTCGTCCACGGTCTATGATACGGTGTTGAGCACGCCTCATCCGTCCAGCATTCACTATGGCGGCTGGATCGGCTTCGGGCCGGATGGCTTCGTCTATGTCGCCACCGGTGATGGCGGCATCCCGTCCGACGCGCGGCAAACATTTTCCAAACGCGGCAAGATATTGCGCTTCACGGTGGGAGCGAGCGGCAGCGACTACGCCCCGGCACCCGGCAACATATCCTTCAAAATCGGCGACCCTTATGTTTATGCGTTCGGCCTCCGCAATCCCTTCCGCGCCTCTTTCCACGGGAACACCTTGCTCATTGGCGACGTCGGTCAAGACATGATCGAAGAAATCGACATGGTCGCGACGACACAATCCGGCAAATATTTCGGCTGGCCCGACCAGGAAGGGACGCAGCTTTACTTGTCGAGCGGACCGGTCAACGAAAGCTTCAATCCCGTCGCCGAATATCGGCACGGCAGCGGCCCGCGACAGGGCAATTCGATCACCGGCGGTTATGTCTACCGGGGTCCGGTAACGGCCTTGCGGGGTCATTATGTCTTCGCCGACTTCATATCGAACAACATCTGGTCGTTGCCTTTCGCCAGCTTCGCCGACCGCAAGACGCTCGACTCCTCGCGCTTCGCGCTTCGGAACGAGGATTTCACGCCCGATGCCGGAACGCTCCGTTCGATCGCCTCGTTCGGCGAGGACAGCGCGGGCAACCTCTTCCTCGTCAGCCTCGGCGGCGACATCTTCATGGTGCGCCCCGGCTGATCGCTTGCGGCGCGACAAACGAGGCGCCACAAGGGCGACGTCCAGAGGAGTCTCCCCATGAAATCACTGCCTTTTGCCGCCCTCGTCGCCCTTCATCTCGCGCTCGCACCAGCTGCGCAGGCCAAGCTGTCCAAAGCCGAGAGCGGCATGGCGAAGACGGTTGCGGCCGAACAGGCGCGCAGCCTCGCGCTGCTCGAAAAGCTCGTGAACCAGAACAGCGGATCGCAGAATCTGGAAGGCGTCGAAAAGGTCGGGGCGATGATGCGCGCCGAACTCGAACCGCTCGGCTTCAAGGTCGAATGGAAACCGATGCGCGACACCGGTCGCGCCGGTCACCTGATCGCGACGCACACGGGCAAGCCCGACGGGAAACGCCTGCTGCTCATCGCGCATCTCGACACGGTGTTCGAACCCGACTCTCCCTTCCAGAAATTTGTCCGCAAGGGCGATATGGGCGAAGGTCCCGGCGCGGGCGACGATAAAGGCGGCATGGTTGTCATCGTCGCGGCGTTACGCGCGATGAAGGCTGCGGGGACGCTCAAGGACGCCAATATCGAAATCCACATGACCGGCGACGAGGAGGATTCGGGCACGCCGATCGAGAAAGCGC
This sequence comes from Sphingopyxis sp. LARHCG72, assembly GCF_052871675.1. NCBI lineage: Bacteria > Pseudomonadati > Pseudomonadota > Alphaproteobacteria > Sphingomonadales > Sphingopyxidaceae > Sphingopyxis > Sphingopyxis sp. LARHCG72. The sequence continues at coordinate 50,345 of NZ_JBIXJU010000004.1, forward strand.
GCGCCGACCTGGTCGCCGCGGGCAAGCGCAGCGACGTCGCGCTCGATTTCGAAGGGCTCGTCCGCGATAACGGCGCCGACATGGGATCGGTCGCGCGCCGCTCGTCAGACAGCTGGACGGTCACCGCGACGGGCAAGAGCGCGCACAGCTCGGGCATCTTCAGCGCCGCGGCGGGCGACGGCGCGATCTATGAACTCACGCGCATCATCCACCGTTTCCGCACCGAGCTTCCCGAACCGAACCTGACCTTCAACGTCGGGCTGATCGCGGGCGGGCAGCAGGCCGAACTCGACGCGGGCGGCATCCGCGCCACGGTGAACGGCAAGACCAACATCATCGCACCGATCGCGGTCGCACGCGGCGACCTCCGCGCGCTGTCACCCGAACAGATCGCCCGCGTGAAGGCGAAGATGGCGGCGATCGTCGCCGAGCACGCCCCCGGCACCGACGCGAAGATCGCGTTCGATCCCGGCGGCTATCCGTCGATGGCGCCGACCGACGGCAACCGCGCGCTGCTCGCGAAGCTCAACGGCGTAAACCGCGACCTTGGCCTCGACGAAATGGCACCGCTCGATCCGCTGAAGCGCGGGGCAGGCGACATCAGTTTCGTCGCCGCCGACGTCGACGGGCTCGCAGGACTCGGGCCGTACAGCACCGGCGACCATGCCCCGGGCGAAGCCGTCGACATTCCGAGCATCGGCCGGCAGGCGACACGCGCTGCCATCCTGATGTCACGCCTTTCTGCTGAAAAACGTTAAACTGCCGTCTTTGGCAGTTGGCCGCGCTTGATTCGTCGGGCACAGTGATTAGGTAGCAATCCGAGACGGAATTGACCGCCGATGGGAGAAGAATGATGAGCACCGAAACGCACCTCAAGCAGAATTACATCGGCGGCCGCTGGGTCGACAGCAAGGGCGGCAAGCTCCACGACGTGATCAACCCCGCGACCGAAGAAGCGGCCTCGACCGTCGTGCTCGGCACCGCAGCCGACGTCGACGATGCCGTCGCCGCGGCAAAGGAAGCGTTCAAGAGTTTCTCGCAGACGACGCGCGAAGAACGCCTCGACCTGCTCAATCGCATCGTCGAGGAATATAAGAAGCGCGCGGGTGACCTCGCCAAGTCGATGGCTTCGGAAATGGGCGCCCCCGTCAGCTTCGCGGGCACCGCGCAGGTCGGCGCCGGCATCGGCGGCTTCCTCGGCACGATCGCCGCATTGAAGGATTTCAGCTTCACCGAAAAATATGCCGCGGGCGTCATCGCATATGAGCCGATCGGCGTCGTCGGCATGATCACGCCGTGGAACTGGCCGCTCAACCAGATCGCATTGAAGGTCGCTCCGGCGCTGGCCGCGGGCAACACGATGGTGCTTAAGCCCTCCGAAGAATGCCCCGGCAATGCGGTAATCTTCGCCGAAATCCTCGAAGCCGCGGGCGTTCCGGCCGGCGTGTTCAACCTCGTGCAAGGTGACGGCCCGACCGTCGGCAACGCGATCAGCGCGCATCCCGGCATCGAAATGGTGAGCTTCACTGGATCGACCCGCGCCGGCATCCTCGTCGCCAAGGCGGCCGCCGATACCGTCAAGCGCGTCCATCAGGAACTCGGCGGCAAGTCGCCGAACATCGTCCTGCCCGACGCCGATTTCGCCGCGGTGCTGCCCCCGACGGTGCAGGGCGTGCTGGTCAACACCGGCCAGAGCTGCATCGCGCCGACGCGCATCCTCGTCCAGAAGGACCGCGAGGCCGAAGCCGTCGGCGTCATCAAGGCGATGTTCGACGGCACGTCGGTCGGCGATCCGCAGAGCGAAGGCGGCCATATCGGCCCCGTCGTCAACAAGGCGCAGTTCGACAAGATCCAGGGGCTGATCCAGTCGGCGATCGACGAAGGCGCGACGCTCGAAACCGGCGGCACCGGCCTGCCCTCGAACGTCAACCGCGGCTATTATATCAAGCCGACGGTCTTCTCGGGCGTCACGCGCGACATGCGGATCGCGAACGAGGAAATCTTCGGCCCCGTCGCGACGATCATGGCCTATGGCGACCTCGACGAAGCCGTCGATATCGCCAACGACACCGAATATGGCCTCTCGGCCGTCGTTTCGGGCGACCCCGCCAAGGCAGCCGAAATCGCGCCGAAGCTGCGCGCCGGCATGGTCGCGGTCAATGCGTGGGGCCCCGGTCCGGGCGCGGCGTTCGGCGGCTACAAAGCGTCGGGCAACGGCCGCGAAGGCGGCGTGTTCGGCCTCAAGGATTTCATGGAAGTGAAGTCGATCAGCGGCATTCCCGCCTGATCGGTCCCAAAGCCTGATTGACGTCGGGGGCGTAGCGGTTAAGCGGGCGGGCATGACCACCCGCTCGCCGCTCGCCCCCGACTCGTTTCCCGCCCTCCCCGACATCGCCGGGGTGACGCGCCGCGTCGCGCGCGCGCAGTACAAGACTTGGGACCGCTGCGACCTCACCTATGTCGAACTCTCGCCCGGCACGACCGTCGCCGGCGTCTTCACGCGCAATGTTTGCTGCTCGTCCGAAGTCGAACTCGGCCGCGAACAGGTGAAGGGCGGCAAGGGCCGCGCGCTGATCGTCAACGCGGGCAACAGCAACGCCTTCACTGGCTACCGCGGGCGCGAGGCGGTCGAACAGATCATGGCGCAGGTCGCCGGCCACCTCGGCTGCGAACAAGGCGAAGTCTTCGTCAGCTCGACCGGCGTCATCGGCGTACCGCTCCCCAAGGACAAGGCGCGCGCCGGGGTCGAGGCCGCGCTCACCGCCGAATCCTGTTCGTGGGAAGCGGCGGCCGAAACGATCGGCACCACCGATACCTTCGCCAAGGGTTCGGGCGCCAGCGCCATCGTCGGCGGCACGACCGTCCATGTCGCGGGCATCGTCAAGGGATCGGGCATGATCGCGCCCGACATGGCGACGATGCTCGGCTATATCTTCACCGACGCCGCGGTCGCGCCCGCGCTGTTGCAGGAGATGCTGAGCGAGGCGACCGGCGGGACGTTCAACAGCATCACCGTCGACAGCGACACCTCGACCAGCGACACGGTATTACTTTTCGCGACCGGGCAAGCGGGCAACGCCACGCTCACCACGCGCGACGATCCGGGCGCCGACGCGCTCTACGCCGCGATCCGCAGCGTCGCACTCGACCTCGCGCAGCAAGTCGTGCGCGACGGCGAAGGCGCATCGAAATTCATCGAGATTCAGGTCACCGGCGCGGTGAGCGACGACAGCGCGAAGCGCGTCGCGCTGGCGATCGCCAACTCGCCGCTCGTGAAGACCGCGATCGCGGGCGAGGACGCCAACTGGGGCCGCGTCGTGATGGCGGTGGGCAAGGCGGGCGAACCCGCCGATCGCGACCGCCTCGCAATCCGCTTCGGCGATCATTGGGTCGCGAAGGACGGCTTGCCCGTCGACGGCTATGACGAAGCGCCGGTCGCGGCGCATCTGAAGGGTCAGGACATCCGCGTCGGCGCCAACTTGGGCCTCGGCGAAGGCCGCGCGACCGTCTGGACGTGCGACCTCACGCACGGTTACATCAGCATCAACGCCGATTACAGGAGCTAGCGGCCGGCAGCCCCCAGACGGTCGACCGATATGACACGGTCAGCAAGGAACAAGCCGTCGCTAACACCAAAATGTCCGAAGCCGCCGGGTGCCGCCGGATCGGCTTTGAGCGCATAACGCCCCGTCACGCGTATCCGGTAGACCTGGCTTCCGCCGCCACCGCGCTTGGGTGCGGGAGCATCCCATCGCGTTTCATCGTCCGTCGAGAACCAGATACGACGTGAGCGCACGTCGCGCCGCACCCGCTCGGCATCCTCCAAAGTCCGCCCTTGGGGGATCAGGCGCTGCCCTTCGAACTCGTCTACCCACAGACCGGACACGGTCGCCGGGGCACTGAAATCGTGGCATTTCCGGTCACCGCGATAGATCATCACGGGGTGGCCGTTGGATATCGAACGGTCGAAACATCTGTCCGTGCCATCGCCCGCCGCAGCGAAAGCAAGCGGCAGCCCAAGCGCGAAAGCCAGCGCAATCACGACGCCTTACAGCGCGCCTTCGAGCCATCCCTTGAGCGCGCTCTTCGGCGCCGCACCAACCTTGGTGTCGGCGATCTCGCCATTCTTGAACAGGATCATCGTCGGGATGCCACGCACGCCATATTTGCTCGGCGCGTCGGGATGGTCGTCGATGTTGAGCTTGGCGATAACGACCTTGCCCGCGAGTTCGTCCGAGATTTCTTCGAGCGACGGGCCGATCATCTTGCACGGGCCGCACCATTCGGCCCAGAAATCGACGAGCACCGGGGTGTCGCTGTCGAGCACGTCAGCCTGGAAGCTGGCGTCGGTAATGGCTTTGGTACCCATAGTCTGAACTCCTGAAACTCTGTTGGTGCCAAGCTAAGGCGTCGGCGCGCCCGGCTCAAGGGCTGAACCCGGCAAATTCGCCTTGGTTGCCGCCAAGCCGGGCTTGTGTGCGTCGAGCACGGCATCGCCGAGCACAATCAATTGCGGTCCGGCGGAATAGAGCAAGGCAGCCTCGACCCGGCGGCCGGGGAAGATCACGCGCAGCGCATCGCGATAGGCCGCCATCTGCCGCAAATAGGCGGGCGCCACCGTCCCGGCGCTTTCGGGCACATGACGCCCCGTCTTGTAATCGACGACCGTCACAGCCTCGTCGGTGACAAGCAACCGGTCAACGATCCCCGCGACGACCATCCCGTCGACCACCGCCGACAACGGCACTTCGGCGAGGCTGCCGGGGCCAAAAAGGGCGGCGTGCACCGGGTGATCGAGCACCGCGAGCACCTCGCCGACCATCGCCTCCCGCGCCGCCTCGTCGAGCGCGGGCGCCTGCGCCGCGAGCCAGCGCGATGCCGCCGCGTGCCGCCGCTCGATCGCGACCGGCGGCAACCGCTCGAACAACGCGTGAAGCAGCAGCCCGCGCTCGACCGCGGCGACGCGTGCTGTCCCCTGCGGCGGCACCGCGACATCATCCTCGCCGAGCGCCGAGGGCGCGAGCGGACGCGGCGGACGCGCTTCCTCGGGCGCGGGCCGCGTGGCCCACCCTGGCAGCGCCAGCGCGGGCGCTGCGACCTTCGCCGCCTTCTCCTTCTTCGCCCATTTGCCGGCGTTCGCGCGGTGGATGCGGCGCCGGCCCCACACCGGCCCGGCGTCCTCCCATTCGCTCCCCATGCCCGACAGCACATCCCCGACCGCCGCGTGCCAGCTCGCTTCGGGAATCGTCCGGTCAGCCTTCTTCGTCACCCCCGCGACGATCAGGATTTCTTCGGCGCGCGTCATCGCGACATAGAAAAGCCGCCAATGCTCCTCTGCCGCCGCCCGCGCCGCCGCGTCATACGCCGCGGCGAGCTTGCCGTGTCGTTCGTCGGCGGGCACCGCGAACACGGGCAGTTTCTCCCACCCCGCGACGTCGACGCTGAACGGCCGGTGCCCGATCCCCGCATCGTCGGTCGCGTCGGCGAGGATCACGATCGGCGCCTGCAAGCCTTTCGACCCGTGCACCGTCATCACGCGAACGACATCGCTGCGCGCTTCGGTCTGGCGCTTGATGTCGGCGCCGCTGCTTTCGACCGCGGTCAGGAAGCCGAGCAGCGACACCGTCTCGCGCTGTTCGAAAGCGAGCGCCTGATTGAGCAGTTCGTCGATCGGGTCGCGCGCCTCGCGCCCCAGCCGCGCGGTAAGCTTGCGCCGCCCGTCGATCGGCCCCGACAGGATCGTCTCGAGAAAGCGGAACGGCGTCGTGAAATCGGCCATGCCGAGCAGGTGGCGCAGCGCCGCCATCGTCGTCGCGGGAATAGCGCTCTCGACCGCACGCAGATGCTCCCACAGCGCGGCGCGCCCGCGCTTGTGGCTGCGCGCGTACAGCTCGTCCTGCGACCAGCCGATCAGCGGCGACACGAGCAGCGACGCGAGGTTGAGGTCGTCGAGCGGCTGCACCGCAAAGCGCATCGCCGCGATCAGGTCCTGCACGGCCAGCGGCTGCGTCAACGCGAAGCGATCGACCCCCGCGACCGGGACATGCAGCGACTGCAAGCGCGCGACGATCCGCGCCGCAAGGTCGCGGCGGCGGCGCACGAGGATCATGATATCGCCCGGCGCAACCGGCCGGCCGTCCTTGCCGTGCGCGACCCAGTCCTGCACCTCGCCCGCGATCGCGCGCGCGAGCCGCATCGAGGCGGGGTCGGAGGCGGGCGCGCTCGCGTCGCCGCCGTCCTCGTCGCCGCCCTCCTCGGCTTCGGCGTCGAGCGCCTTGCCGACCGGTAGTGGCTGCCACAGTTCGACCTGTCCCGCATGGACCTCGCGATACGGCCGGTGCGGCGGCTCCTCGCCGTCGAGCCCCATCGCCTCGGCGCCCCCGGCTGCAAGCCAGGCATCGACCACAGCCAGCACCGCGGGGGTCGACCGATAGTTGGAGACAAGATTGACCTGCCGGAACGGCTGTCCGCCGATTTCGCCCATCGCGTGGAACATGTCGCGCGCGGTCGCGAACGCCTTGGGCTCGGTCCCCTGGAAACCGAAGATCGCCTGCTTGCGGTCGCCGACAGTGAAGAGCGTGCGAATACGCTCCTCCTTCGCGCCAGCCCCGGCGAAAAACTCCTCGGCCATCGACAGGACGATACCCCACTGGCGCATGTTCGTATCCTGCGCTTCGTCGACGAGGATATGGTCGGTGCGCTGGTCGAGCTTGAAGCGCACCCATTCGCCGAAGCTGCTGACGCGCAGCAACGATCCCGCGAGCGTGATCAGGTCGTCGAAATCGGCGAGCCCGCGCTCGCGTTTCGCCAGCGCATAACCCTCGGCAAACCGGCTGCCGAACTTCCACGCCGCCGCGAGTTCGTCGGCGACACGCATCGCGGTCGCGGTGCCGAGCAAGACCTGCGCCGCATCGACGATCCGCACCGCGCTGTCGACGCAATCGGTCATCCGGCCCTTGTCGCCCGCGAAATCGGCGCGCAGCTCGCCCTTCGCCGTCAGGAAGCAGCCGATGAGTTCGCCCAGCATCGCCGCGCGCGCGGCCGCATCGGCGATCAGCCAGCCGACCATGAGGTCCGAGCAGGCGAGCCCGGTCTTCGTCCCCCAATCGGCGCCGCTCGTCGCGACCGCGCGGATATCGGCCTCGGCGATCGCGCCCGCCGAAAGCGCGTCCGCGATCCACGCATCGGCATCGCCCGCCGGCAGGTCGAACGCCGCGCGCAAATCATGCGCCGACGGCGGCAACGCCGCGCGCGGCCCGCCAAACACCGCGGCGCAACTCGACAGAAAGGACAGCGCCGCTTCCTGCCCCAGCCGCCGCGACAGCATCGCCGCCGCCTCGCGCAGCGGCCCGCGCTCGTCACCCTCTTCGAGCAGCTCGCCGAGCACCTGCCGCTGTAGCGCCGCTGCCTCATCCTCCTCGATCGCGCGAAAGCCGGGGAGCAGCTTGGCCTCGAGCGGGAAGCTCGCGAGCAGGGTCTGACAGAAGCTGTGGATCGTCTGCACCCGGATCGCGCCGCCCGGGCTGTCGATCACCGTCGCGAACAGCGACCGCGCACGCGCCATCAACCCCGGCCGGTCCCATGCCAGCCCCAGCGCGCGCAGGTCGAGCCTGAGGTCGCCGTCGTCCATCCGCACCCACGCCGCAAGCCGCTCGTGGATGCGGTGCGCCATCTCGGCGGCGCCGGCTTTGGTGAAGGTGATGCACAGGATAGCCTCGGGCGACACGCCGTCGAGCATCAGCCGCAGCACACGCGCCGACAGCACCTGCGTCTTTCCTGTCCCCGCCGACGCGCCAAGCCACACATGGCTTTCGGGGTCGGCGGCGGCGCCCTGCCGCGCATCCAGCTCCGCAAGGCCGGAAGCTCTGGTCATGCGCCTTCCTCGCCGCGTCCGAACCATTCGTCGCGGCGCATCAGCTGGTCGTAATCACCGTATCCGGCCGCCTCGCCCGGAACGAAGGGCGCATCGCCGAACAGATAGAGCGCCGCGAGTGCCGCGAGTGCGTCGGCGGCGTGATCGATCGCCGCTTCGGCGGTCTTGAGGTCGCTGCGCGATCCATAGGTATTCGACACCTTGCCAGCACCGCCCGCGCGGCGGTCGGGCCGCAGGCTCCAATATTCGAGGGCTTCGACCGGCGCCGCCTCGACGCCCTTCATGCCGCCTTCGCGCGCGATCAGCCCGAGCAGGCCGAGCTGGTTGTCGAGCTTGTCGAACGCCGCCTTCGCACTCGGCGCCCCGCCCGATTTATAATCGACGATCGCGAGCCTGCCCTCTTCGTCGCGGTCGATCCGGTCGGCCTTGCCGTGAAGCGTCACCCCGTCGACCCCGATCTCGCCCTGCGCCTCGACCGCGAGCGGCTTGCGTTCGCCCGCGTCCCACACCCGCCCGGCGGCCCAGCGCAGCGCGGGTTCGATGCGCGGCAGCCAGAAGGCGCGTGCGATGGCGTCGAGCGCCGGGTCGCCCGCCAGCGCGGCGAGCTCGGCCTCGAACCCGTCGTGCGTCGCGCCGCCGCGCACCCAATCCTCAAACAATTTATGCACACGCGTCCCGCGCCAGCGCGGATCGGGCGCGGCGCTCAGCGGATCAAGCGCCGACAGGCCGAGCATCTGGTTGGCGTAGAAGGCAAAGGGATCGCGCGCGAGCCGATCGACCGCGGTGACGCTGATCCGCCGCGGGCGATCTTCGGCAGGCGGTTTCGGTGCGGGTTTCCCGACCGGCTGCGCGCCTCCCCCGGGCACGTCGAGCTCGGCCGCGAGCCGCGTCAGCGGGGTCCCGTCGGGTGCGGGGTCGGGCAGATCGCCCGCAAGCGCCGCGAGCCGCAGCCAGAAGCGCGACGCGACCGCCGGATCGCCGCCGCTCCGCCCGGCGCGCGTGACGACGATCTCGCGCGCCGCGAGCGCGCTGGCGAAATCATGCGCCGCCATCCCCTGCTGGCGCTCGGGCGCCGGCAGGCCGAGCAACCGCCGGATGCCCGGCGCGAGCCAGGGGTCGGGCTGCGTCGCCGCGGGCCAGCGCCCCTCGTCGAGCCCACCGAGGATCATCAGGTCGGCACGCTGCAACCGCGCCTCGAGCAGCCCCCAGATGAAAAGCCGCGGATGCCCGCCATAGGGCGGCCGCACGCTCGCCTGCCCGAGCAATTGTCCCAGCATGTCGGGAAAATCGGCGGGATCGACCAGCGCCGGACCGTCACCGCGCGCGAGCGCCCACTGGTCGAACAGCTCGGCGAGCATTCGGCCCGCCGGCCCCGCCCACACCGCATCGCCGGTGAGCCACTCGACGCCCTTTTGCAGCGCCGCCAGCAAGGTCGCGGGCGGCGCGGATGCCGATGCGAAGGGCGCGAGCGCCGCTCCGAGCGTTTCCGACACTTCGTCCCACCACGGCTGCAATTCCACCGCACGACCATGGCCGCGCGCTTTCGGATCGGCCGCACGCGCGGCGATGCGCGCGCTCACGCCATCCCATCCCGGCGTCAGCCCCGGTTCGCGGAGCAGAAGGTCGAGGCGACGCAACTGATCGAGCCACAGCGTCCGCCCCTCACCCTTGCGCACCAGCGGATGCCCCAGCAGCGACACCAGCGCGACCGGATCGAAGTCCGCCGCCAGCTTTGCGAGCAGCAAAAGCAGCGCCCCCGGCGGGGTGCGCGACAAGGGCTGCCCCGCGCTATCGTCGACCGATATTCCCCAGCGCGCAAGCGCCGCGGCGACGCGCTCGGCGAGCCCGCGATCAGGGGTCACCAGCGCCGCGGTGCGCCCCGGCGTCTCGACCGCGTGCCGCATCAGCAGCGCGATCCCCTGCGCCTCCTGCCCGTCGTCGGCGAACACCGCGCCCGATATCCCCGCGGTCGCCGCCGACAGGTCGCCCGCGGCCTGCCACTGCGCGGTATAATCGGCCGGTGCGAAAAGCAGCGAAACGAACGGCGTGCGCGCCGCGGGGCCGTCGAACGCCGACACCGCCTCCCATTCGGCCACCTCGTCGCGCGCCATGCCCATGCGATCGAGCAGCAGCTTCAGATGATATTGCGGATGCGTCTCCAGCGGTCGCGCGGGGTCTTCAAGGTCGGGCCGCGTCGGACCCAGCGCCTGCCACTCCTCCACCGTCATGACCTGATCGACCCCGGGCAGCACGACCATCCCCCGCTCCATGTTCGCGACGGTCCGCAGCAACCGCGCGATCGCGGGTGCTGCGGTCGTGATCCCCGCCGCAACGACAAAGCGCGCGGGCGGCACGGCACGCCACCCCGCGGTCACGCGGTCGAGCAGCCGGTTGCGCCGCTCGGCGCGGTCGATGCTGCCGGTTTTCGCAAGCACCGCGGGCCAATGGTCGACGAGCAGCCGCAGCCGCCCAAGCGACGCCTGCCAGTGCCCGGCAAAGGCGCCGAGGTCGAGATCGACGAGGTCGGCGACCCGCGCTTCCTCATAATGCAGCTGGTCGATCACCCGCGCGAGTCCGTCGGCAAGCTGGAACGCGGCCGCCCCGGCAATCGGCGGTTCGCCCGCGGGCGTGTACCGCTCGATCAGTTCGGCGAGCAGCAGGCGGCGGCGTAGCGGATCGATCGCCGGCGGAACCGGAGCATCGTCGATCGGGTCCAGCGCGAGTGCGACCGATTCATCGAGGTCGGCGTCGCCGACCACCGCGAGCCGCGGCATCAGCAGGCCCTGCCCTCCCGCGCGTACAAATGCCGCTTGCACCGCGCCGCGCGCCCGATTGCTAGGCAGCAGGACCAGCCCCTCGGCCAGCCCCAGCGCGCCATCCGCAAAGCGGTCGATCAGTCCGGCAGCGAGCGCATCGGCGAAAGCCCGGTGGACCGGGATGGAGAAGACGGTGGGCTTGCCGTCAGCCATCCGTTAGCGCGGCTTCGGTCGGCGCGATGCTCGCCGGGGTGCCGACGTCGAACCATTGCCCCATGTGCGACAGGCCATAGAGCCGCCCGGCAGCGATCGCGCGATCCCACAGGATGTTCGTTGAAAAGGCGCCCTCGGGCGCGCCGTCGAGCAGGCGCGGCGAGATGAGCTGGATGCCGGTATAGACGAAGGGCGCGATCCGACCGGGCTTGCGGCGTGACAGACGTCCCGCGGGGTCCATATGGAAATCGCCGCGTCCGCCATGCCCCGTCGCGCTCGCCTGCCGGATCAGAAGCAGCAGCGCATCCATCCGCTCGCCGTCCCAGTGGCGTGCGAGGTGCCGGATGCTGTCCTCGGGCCCGTCGGTCCAGATATTGTCGCTGTTGACGATCAGGATCGGGTCGCCCCTGAGCTGCGGCAGCGCCTTGACCATCCCGCCCCCGGTTTCGAGCAACAGGCCGCGCTCGTCCGAAATCGCGATCGTGAACTTGCGCTTCTGCGCCGCGAGATGCGCTTCGAGCGCGTCGGCCAGATAATGGACATTGACGACGACGTGCCCGACCCCCGCCGCCTCGATCCGGTCGAGGCTGTGGTCGATCAGCGCCTTGCCCGCGACGCGCACCAACGGCTTGGGCCGCGTCGCGGTCAGCGGACGCATCCGCTTGCCGAGCCCCGCCGCCATCACCATCGCGCTTTCGATCTTCACGCTCATTTCCACGCCTCCGCCCGTTTCGAAGCGGGGACATTGGCGTCGAACCATTGCCGGACGGGGACAAGCGCGGGGTGCGCGAGGTCGCGTTCGAGCAGACCCCACATGCGCGGCTGGAAGCCCCTGTAATGCGGCTTGTTGTCGCGTTTCCACAGGCGAACGAAAACGCCGAGGATGCGCGTGTTGCGCTGCGCGGCGAGCGCCCAATAGGCGGCCTCGATATTCCGCCCCGTCACCGACTGATAGCGCGCAAGCATCGCCGTCTCGACCGCCGGGCTCACGTCGCGCCGCGCATCCTCGAGCACCGAGGCGAGGTCGTAGGCCGGGTGCCCGACGAGCGCGTCCTGGAAATCGAGCAGGCCGTAATGCGCGATGCCGTCCCGCCCTTCGACCAGCATGATATTCTCGGCATGGAAATCGCGCAGCACGGTGACGCGCGGCAGGCCATCGGCCTCGACCGGCGCCAGCACCTGTTCCCACGCCGCGCGGAAGGCGTCGCGATCGACGTCGATGTCCAGCGCCGGGCAATACCAGTCGCTGAACAGCATCACTTCGTCGAGCCATTGTTCGAGGCCGTGCACCGGCAGCCCGTCCATCGCCGGCTGCGCGTGGAGATGGACCAGTAGATCGGTCAGGCCCGCGTAATAGTCCGCCTCGGTGTGCAGCTTTTCGTCGACCGTCTCGCGCAGCCGCACGTTGCCGAAATCCTCGATCAGGAGCAGCCCGCGATCGAGATCGCGCGCGATAATCGTCGGCGCGTTGAGCCCTTGATCGCACAGATATTCGGCGACCGCGATGAACGGCCGCGGGTCCTCGTGCGGCGGCGGTGCATCCATCAGCACCGCCTGCCGGTCGCCGTCGACGACGCGGAAATAGCGGCGGAACGACGCGTCGCCGGCGAGCGGCAAAATCTGGGCATCGCCCCAGCCATGCGCGGCAAGGAAAGCCGGGGCATGGGCGGGCGGAATCATCGGAGCGGCCATCTTGCTCCCCAAGCGGGCGGCACCGACGCTGTCAAGACGCGCGCGTCGCCCTCCCCCGAAATCCCGAGCAGCAGCGCGTCCGGCCAGCCTTCGCCGCCCAGCCGTTCGGGCCATTCGATCAGGAGCGCGCCGTCGTAAAGATAGTCGTCGAGGCCGAGTTCGATCAGTTCGTGCTCGCCTTCGATCCGGTAGAGATCGACGTGCGCGATCGGCAGGTCGACCTCGGGCGGCGCATAGGGCTGGACGATCGCGAAGGTCGGGCTCGGCGCCTCGCCCGCAAGCCCCCGCGCCTTCAGCATCGCGCGCGCGAGCGTCGTCTTGCCTGCGCCGAGACCGCCCGACAGCAGCACGACATCGCCCGCCGCGAGCGCCGCCCCGATCGCCGCGCCGATACGCCCGGCGTCGCCGAGGTCATATTGCACAGAGAAATCCGTCATGCGCCGCGCGGCAGGCTGATCCGCACGAGCGTGCCCTGCCCCTGCTCGCTCACCACTTCCATCGTCCCGCCATGCGCCGCGACGAGCTGGCGCGCGAGCGCGAGGCCGATGCCCCCGGTCGCGGTCCCCGCCTGCTGGCCCTTCGCGACCGCCGCCGCCGCTTCGGGCATTCCGGGACCGTTGTCGGACACGATGATGTCGATGCCGCGGGCGTCGCCGTCGGCGTGGAGCAGCACGCGCGCGCCCGACTTGCGCGACGGCGCGGTGAAGCGCACCGCATTGTCGAGCAGCCCCGCGACGAGCCGCGACAGCCGCGGCGCGTCGCCCTCGATGCGCCCGAGGTCCGCCGCGATATTGCCGACCAGCTCGACCTTTTCGCCGTCGGCAAACCCCTTCGCATCGGCGAGCGCACCTTCAAGCAGCGCGGCGATATCGACCGGCGCGCGTTCGACCGCGAGCGTTCCCGCCTCGCCCTGCGCAAGGTCGAGCACATTGTCGATCTGGCGGGAGAGCACGGCGACCGAATCCATGATCGCGTCGATATAGGCGCGCTGCTGGTCGGCGAGCTTGCCCGCATAGCCCGCCTGCAGCATTTCGCCGAAGCCGCCGATCGAGGTGAGCGGCGTGCGGAGTTCATAGCTCATCCGCGACAGGAAGGCGGTCTTCGCCTTGTCGGCGGCTTCGAGCGCCTCGTTGCGTTCGCGCAGCGCCCCTTCCATCTTCCGGCTCGCGGTGATGTCGAGCATGATCAGCAGCGCATTGCCGTCCGGCAGCGGGATCGAGGCGAAATCGAAATGCCGCCCGTCGGCGAAGCGGACCTCGCCGACGCGCTGCTGGCGTTCCAGCGTCGCGGCGCGGATGACCTCCTGCACGATGCTGATCTGGTTCGGTTTCGCGAGCCGGTCGGCCAGCCCGCCCATCAGCGCATCGACGCGCGGATGCGCCGCGAGCGTGCCCTCGTCGATGCCCCACAGGCGGCGGAAGCGCTGGTTCCACAGATGCAGCCGCCCGTCGGGGGCGAAGACCGCGACCGCCTCGAACAGATTGTCGAAGGTCGCGGTGCGCACGCGCAGCAGCGTGTCGCGCGCGCCCGCAAGCTGCACCTGCTCGGTCTTGTCCTCGGCGATCAGCAACAACCCGCCATCGGGGGTCGGCTGTGCGACGACGTGCAGGTGGGTGCCGTCGCGCAGCAACCAATCCTCTTCGCTCGCCTCGGCCTGCGCGAACCAGTCGACATGCGCCTGCCGCCATTCGGGATAGTTGCGCACCTCGGGCGTCCGTCCGCCTTCGCGCCAGGCGTCGAGCAGCCGCGCGAACGGCCGCGCCTCGGCGACATCCTCGGCCTCGAGCGCGAACAGGCGGCGGAACGGCAGGTTGGCGAAGGCCAGCCCCTGGTCGGGGCCGAATTGCGCGACCGCCGCGGACAGCCGGTCGAGCAGTTCGCGCTGGGTATCGACGAAGCGGCGATGCGCACCGCGCTCGCTTTCAAGTTCCTGGATATCGATCGCATAGCCCGCGATCCCGATCACCCGGCCGCCTTCGGGAGCCAGCGGCACGTCGACGACGCGCATGATCCGCCGCTCGCCCTCGATCGTCACCGGGATCGTGCGAACCTGCGCCGATCCGGCGATGCGCGCTTCGTCGGCGGCCTCGGCGGCGCTGACGCCGGCAACGGTTTCGCACAATTCGATCCCGCCATCGATCACCGCAACCGCGCTCTTCGCTTCGACCGCGCGGACATAGGCGCTGTTGACGAGTGCGAGGTTCAGGTCGGTGTCGCGAAACCACATCGGGAACGGCGCCGCCTCGATCAGCCCCGACAGCGCCTCGAACGCGGCCATCGCCTCGTCGCGCTCGCTGCGTGCGAGTGCGAGCGCCTGCTGCCCGTCGGTCGCGTCGCTCAGCCACAGCAGCACGCTGCCCGCGCCGCCGACCGCGTGCGGCGCGGCGGCGCCATGGACAATGATCGTGCGATTGCTCGCCTCGGGCTTCAGGCTCAGCACGAAAGGCTTCGCGCCGCGCTGCGCGCCGAGGATCGCCTGGCGTAGCGCGTCATGCCCCTGCACGTCGAGCCCGCTGCCGAGTCCGCGCAGCTCGTCGAAATTGCGCGGGCCGCGTTCGAGCCCCAGCCAGCGTCCGAGCCGCTCGCTTGCCTCGATCCGCCAGTCGGCGCGGACGATCACCGGAAGCTGCGGCGATGCCTCGACGAGGCTCGCGAGCCGTTCGGTCTGCCCCGCGACGAACGCCGAGCGCCGCTGCATTGCGATCCCGCGCACGGTCGCCCACAATCCGGCGAGCAGCCAGAGCGCGGCGAACAGGCCCAGCGCGAACAAGGATCCCGAGGAAAGCGTCATGAAGCCTGCGCCGAAACGACAGAATGATAGGGGGCCGAGCGGTGAGCCATCTGCCCGCCCTATCGACTGTCCCCGACGGTTTCAATCGTCCGGCGTCGAGCGCCCCGATGTCCGCGATCTCGTGAGCGAGCGGTCGAGCTTCAACGAACGGCAGGAACCATAAATCTTTGCAGCAATGCCAGACCTGACGTAGGCGAGAGCGGCAGGAAGAGGCGGACAACCATCGGGTCGGCGCTTCCCGGCCAGGGAGGATATGTGCAGGACAAGAAACTGTCGGAATTGGCTGCCACCATTGCCGATCCCGCGCGACACGATCCCGGGGATGCTCCGATTTCGATTTCCGCCGGCCTCGCCGACTGGATGCTGGCACAAAAACTCTCGCTGGCTTTTACCTCCTATCAGACTGGCCAGTTGATCGTCGCCGGCGTCGGTCCAGATCTGCGCTTGTCATTCAACCAGCAACAATATGCGCGCGCGACCGGGCTCTGCTACGACCGGGGAAGACTGATCGTCGCATCGATGTTCCAGATCTGGCGGCTGGAAAACATGCTGCGTCCGGGCCATTATGCGAACAACGCTTTCGATATGGCGCTGGTCCCGCGCACCGCGCACACCGTCGGCTATCTCGATACACACGAACTGTCCGTTGATACGGCCGGCCAGATTATTTTCGTCAATTCGCGCTACTCGTGCCTCGCGACGATCGACGACGTGCACAGCTTCCGACCCGTGTGGCAGCCCAAATTCATTTCGGCGCTGGCACCCGAAGACCGATGTCATCTGAACGGGCTGGCGATGGACGGCGGCAGACCGCGCTTCGTGACGCTTGCCGGAATCTCCGACGAAAAGGACGGCTGGCGCGCCATTCGGCAGCGCGGCGGCGCCGTCATCGACGTCGCGAGCGACGAGGTTGTGGTGAGCGGTTTGACGATGCCCCACAGTCCTCGTGTCCACGACGGTGCGCTCTGGCTACTCGATTCCGGGCGCGGACAAATCGTCCGGGTCGACCCCGCCAACGGCAAGCAGGACGATGTCGCCTTCTGCCCGGGCTTCCTGCGCGGCCTCGCCTTTCACGGCAACTGGGCCATCGTTACCGTCTCGCTGGCCCGCGAAGACAAGTTCAGGGAACTCGCAATTCAGGAAGGGCTGGAAGAGCGCGGCCTGGCAGCGAAATGCGGTGTGCTGATTATCGACACCCGAACCGGGAACGTCGATCACTCGATATTGCTGGGCGGCAAATTCACCGAAATGTTCGACGTCGCGTTGCTTCCCGGCGTTCGCAACCCGATGACGATCGGCCCAGCCACGGTGGACATGATCGGCGCCGTGACGATCGGCAATCCGGCCCCATAGAAAAAGGCGCGCCGTTTCCGGCGCGCCCCTTCCCGTTTCGCCGACAGCAATCAGAAGCCGATACTGGCTCCGACGCGGAAATAGCGACCTAGCACACCCGGGAAATATGTGACCGTACCGCCGCCGGTCGGCGACGGGAACGGCGGCTTGCGGTCGAACAGATTGTCGACCACGAAGCGGATCGAGAAAGCCTTGTCGATCCGATAAGTCATGCCCGCGTTGAAATAGACGAAGCTACCGACCCCGTTCGGGTCCTGGAACGTCTCGCTGGCATCGGCATCGAACACGGCGGGACCGGTGTAATTGGCCTGCAGGAAGGTGCTGAAGCCCTTGTTGTTATAGTCGATCGTCGCAACGGCCTGATGCCGCGAATATCCGACCTCGCCATTGTTGGTCGCCGAGGCCGAATTCGCATCGGCGCGTGACGTCAGCGTGTCGAGATATTGATAGCTGGCATTCAGCCCGATATTCGAATCGGCGCCGAGGAACGGCGTGGCGACGCGATAGTCGAGCGCCGCCAGAATGCCTTTGTACCGCAGCTCCGCCGCGTTGAAATAGCCCGTCGAAATGAAGTCGAGCTGGTTGGTGGCGTCACGCGTAAACCGGTCGCAGAATTCCGAGTTCGGGAAATCACTGGAATCATAACAGTTTGCGACGATGTCATTTGCTTCGAGCTGCGTGATCACGTCACGCACCTTGATGTCGACATAGTCAACCGAGATCGAAAGGCGCGGGATAAAGCTCGGACGCAACACCGCACCGATCGTCCACGCGCTCGATTTTTCATTCTTCAGATTGGGATTACCCACCACGGCCTGAAGGAAGCTGGCATCGTCCGACGTCGCGTCGAAGTTCGCCGGAATTCCGTCGGCCGCGCAATTGGCGGCACGCGTAGCCGGAGCCGGGCCTTCATCCTGGAGGAACTGATCGCACGGATCGTCGGCGAAATCGAAGAAGCTGCTCGACGGGTTGAACGCTTCGGTGATGAACGGTGCACGAATGGCCCGGGTATAATTACCGCGGATCGTGATATCGCGGATCGGTTGCCAGCTGGCACCCGCCGTCCAAGTCAGGTCGCCGCCCGCCGTCGAGTGATCGACATAACGTGCCGCGCCCTGCAACTCGAGCGAATAGATCAGCGGGACATTGTTCGACGGCCCCACGAGCGCGGCCCGAAGCTCGCCGAACACTTCGTCCGTATTGTACTTGCCGCTGAGCGGCTGGATGATCACCGACTGGCCGAACGGGACGCGATCGTTGGTCGGATCACCGTCGCCGTCGGCGTCGGTCAACGGATCGGGATCGTCGTCGCCGCGGTGGAATGCACCCGGATCGAAGTCCTGCGATTCCGCGCGATGCTCATAACCGATCGCGAACGAGAAATCGCCGCCCGGGAGCGAGAACAGCGGCCCGGTCAGCGAAGCCGTGAAGATCTTCTGCTTGTTGATCGACACAGGGCGGGTGATCGCGGTGACATAATCGCGCGCCGCCTGCGACGTCTGCGCGCCGAAAAGGTTCAGCGGAGCGCAGGTGGAGCTGACCGTCTCGGCCGCCGAATTCACCGCGCCCGGGCGGCAGATGATATTGCCGTTTGCCGGACCGCCATTGAAGAGGCCCTCGTCCACCGCATCGACCGCGTTGAAGAAATTCTGCGTGACGATCGCCGGTACTTTGCCGTTGGTCTCCGACCGGCCATAATTGCCGACGATTTCGAAGGACCATTCGCGCCCGCCGAGACCGTTGAATTTGCCATCGACGCCCAGAACATAGCGCTGGATCTCGACATTGCCGGTCGAGCGGCCCGAAATCACGTCGGTGTTCGCCCGCTGCAACAGGAAGGTATCACCCAGCGCCTGCGCCTGGATGATCGCGCGCGCCTGCGGGGTCAGGAACGGGTTATCGGTGCTCATGACGATCGCGCCGGCGGGGTCGCCCGCATAACCGAACAGATAGCTGTTATATTCGGGCTGATCGCGCAGGTTGACGCCCCTGCTGCGGCTGTACCAGCCCTCGCCGAACACCCGGATATTGTCGGTGAGATCGAAGCTCAGCAGCAGGTTGGCGCTATAGCGTTCGGTGTCCGTCAACAGGTTCGAAAGCGGCACGAGGCTGAAGCCGTTGCCGCCCGACGAGTTGATGTCCAACGATGTCGGGTTTCCGCTGGCATTGATCGGACCAAAAGAAGTACCAAAATCGATCGGGATCAAATTGCCGGTTGCGTCAAAGCGTAGCGGGTTGCCTTGGGCATCGACGAATCCAGCTTGCGGGAGATTCCCGGGGATGCCGGCGATCTGCCCCGGGCTGAGCGGAATGAAGTCGAACAGCGTCGGGATGCCGAATTCGGAAATCGTCGGAATGCGACGGTCGCGGAAGATCACATTGTCGAACGGCGAGTTGGGGTCGTTCGGACGACCGTAGAATCCGCCGTCATAGAGGCGGGGGCGGTCCGTCTGCAGCAAACCCCTGCCCTTGTTATACTCGCCGGAAATCGTGACATTGGCCCGGCCGTCGAGGAAGTTTTTGCCGGCAAGCCCGCGGAAGCGATAGTTGGCTGCGTCGCCGCGGCCGGAAATACCGTACTGCGCGTCGAGTTCGACGCCCTCATAGTCGCGCTTCAATATGACATTGACCGTGCCCGCGATGGCATCGGACCCGTAAATCGGTGCGCCGCCAATCACGATCGTTTCGACGCGTTCGATGAGCTTGGTCGGAATGACGTTGAGATCAACCTGATTGCCGCCCTGCCCCGTCGGACCAAAGATCGACGCGGTGTTCGAACCGACGAAGCGACGGCCGTTGACCAGCGTCAGCGTGCGCTCTGATCCGAGGCCCAGAAAGTTGACGAAGCTTTGCCCGGGCCCGAAACTCGACTGGGCGGCGCCGACCGGGCTGCTACCCGGGACACCGAAGGCCGGCAGTTCGTTCAGCGCCTGGCCGAGCGTTTCGAAACCGCGGGATTCGATCTGGTCGGCGCTGATCACGACCGACGGTTCGACCGTGTCGAAATTGGGACGCGAAATTCGCGAGCCGGTCACGATGATCGTCGTGCCATCCTCGCTTGCTTCGACATTCTCGGGAGCGATGGCTTCGCTCTCCTGCGCGTGCGCCGCACCGGCCGACACGGCCAACGCGATGGTGGAAACACACAGGCCCAATGCACCCCTGCTGAACTTGCTCATATTCGAACTCCCCGGAATTTCGACGTAAAGCCCCCCTGCTCCGCGAATTCTTAAGGATGAGTGTTCAACATTCCATGCACTTTAGCGGTCTGGCCGCCATAAATGACGGACCTGTGCCAAAAATGTCACAGGTCCGTCATATTGATCAATAACGATAATGGTCGGGCTTGAACGGCCCTTCGACCGGCACGCCGATATAGTCGGCCTGCTTCTTGGTAAGCTGGCTCAGCTGCACGCCCAGCTTTTCGAGGTGCAGCGCCGCGACCTTTTCGTCGAGATGCTTCGGCAGGACGTACACATCGTTCTTATACTGCTCGCTGCGCGTCCACAGCTCGATCTGCGCGAGCGTCTGGTTGGTGAAGCTCGCCGACATCACGAAGCTCGGGTGACCCGTCGCGTTGCCGAGGTTCACGAGGCGGCCCTTCGACAGGATGATGATCTGCTTGCCGTCGGGGAATTCGACGAGATCGACCTGCGGCTTCACTTCGGTCCACTTGTAGTTCGCGAGCGCCGCAATCTGGATCTCGCTGTCGAAGTGGCCGATGTTGCAGACGATCGCCATATTCTTCATCGCCGCCATATGTTCGGCGGTGATCACGTCGGCGTTGCCCGTCGCGGTGACGAAGATGTCCGAACGCTTGACGGCTTCGTCCATCGTCACGACCTCGAAGCCTTCCATCGCCGCCTGCAGCGCGCAGATCGGGTCGATTTCGGTGACGAGGACGCGCGCGCCGCCGTTGCGGAGCGACTGGGCCGAACCCTTGCCGACGTCGCCGAAGCCGGCAACCGTGGCGACCTTGCCCGCGAGCATCACGTCGGTGCCGCGGCGGATCGCGTCGACGAGCGACTCTTTACAACCATAGAGGTTGTCGAACTTCGACTTGGTGACGCTGTCGTTGACGTTGATCGCGGGGAAGGGCAGTTCGCCCTTCTTGGCGATGTGATACAGGCGGTGGACGCCAGTCGTCGTTTCTTCCGACACGCCCTTGATCGCCTTGACCGTCTTGGTGAGGTAGCCCGGGTTCGCCGCGACAAACGCCTTGAGCGCGCGCTGCATCTCGATCTCTTCCTCATTCTCGGGCGCCGGCATCTCCTGCCCGGCTTCGAGCTTCGCGCCCCACAGCGCGAACATCGTGGCGTCGCCGCCATCGTCAAGGATCAGGTTGCAGGTCGTGCCGTCTTCCACGCCCCAGTCGAAGATGCGGCCGACATAGTCCCAGTAATCGGCGAGGCTTTCGCCCTTCACCGCAAACACCGGCACGCCCGACGCGGCGATCGCGGCGGCGGCATGGTCCTGCGTCGAGAAAATATTGCACGTCGCCCAGCGGACTTCGGCGCCGAGCGCGGTCAGCGTCTCGATCAGCACGGCGGTCTGGATCGTCATGTGCAGCGAGCCGACGATCTTCGCGCCCTTCAGCGGCTGCGCGGCACCGAATTCGCTGCGCAGCGCCATCAGGCCCGGCATTTCGGTTTCGGCGATGTTGATTTCCTTGCGCCCGAAATCGGCGAGGCCGATGTCGGCAATCACATAATCACGGGTGTCGGCGGCGAGAGTGGCCACGGGTATTCTCCAGTCAGGCGAGTTCGACCGCAGGCGAGCGGCCACGAAAAACATGCCCGGCGCCCTATCCGAAAGCGGCCCCGCGATCAAATATAAACTTTTCTTTATATCGCTTGCAAAGCACCATCCATCGGCACCCGCAGACAGCCGAATCGACGGCGCAAAAATGCACCGCCCGCGAAAATAATTTTCACGCGCTTCGATTGTGACAATCGGGAGCATCCGATTGTGACACAGAGTCGCCAAAGCCAAGATTCTGAAAAATCTGACTTATAATGCGCCTTGCGATTAGCTTAATTTGCTATTGTGACAACCATGTTACAAATACCCGGAAATATTGACAATTTTCCGTATGCGCGAGAAAATCGACGAAAGTTTTCGGGGAGATACCGCAATGAAAAAATATCTGCTGCCGCTCGTTGCCCTCGCCTTCGCGAGTCCCGCTGCGGCGCAATCGATCGTCGTTGTCACCGCGCCGCAAGTCGATGATTCGGTGCTTCCGGTCGCCTATGCCGAGCTCAAGGCCGGCGAAAATCGGGCCGCGCTCGACAAGCTCACCGGCGATACGACGCTCGACCGGCGCGACCCCTCGCGCCTCATCAATCTCGGCACCGCTTACGCCCGGCTGGGTCGCACCGCCGAAGCCGCCGCCGCCTATGATTCGGCGATCGGCAGCCCGATCCGCTACGATGTCGAACTCGCGAACGGCAATTATGTCGACTCGCGCTGGGCCGCGCGCACCGCTCTGGCCAATCTCAACACCGGCAAGCCGCTGCTCGCGCTCGCGCGCTAGGCTTCGCCGCCTTCGGTTGTCAGCAAGCGGGCGTCCACTCCCGCTTCGGCAAACGCCGCCTGCCACCTTTCGGCGGGCGGCGTTTCGAACAACAGGCCGTCGCTGCCGGGGGTGACGTGCCAGCCGTGGCGAACCATCTCGCCTTCGAGCTGCCCCGGCGACCAGCCCGCATAGCCGAGCGCGACGAGCCAGCGCGACGGGCCGCGCCCTTCGCCGATCGCGCGCAATATGTCGTGCGAACTCGACACCATCCAGCGATCGCCGACCTGCACCGCCTCATGCCCGCCCCAGTCGAGGCTGTGGAGAACGAAGCCGCGCGACGGCTCCACCGGCCCGCCGAGGAATACCGGCTGGTCGAGCGGCACATCATGTTCGATTTCGAGCTGGTCGAGCACCGCGCCGACGGTCATCCCGTCGATCGGATCGCCGACGCCGATCCCCATCGCGCCCTCTTCGTCATGGCTGATCATCGCGATCACCGAATGCTCGAAGCGGGGGTCGCCGATTCCGGGCAGCGCGAGCAGCAGCTGGCCGGTGAACCAGGTGGGGTCCGTGTTCATCGCGCCATCATGCCGGAGGCGGGCCGCGCCGTCCAGTCGCGCGATGCCACCGGCGCCTATCCGCCGGGGACGGCGATCCAGATCGTCTGCGTCGGATAGCCGACCGACAGTTGATAGGTCCCGCCGCCAAGCGGCTTTGCGACCTTCAGCCGAAAGGCATCGCGGCTGTCCCCGACCAGATGAATGATCGCGTCGTACAGCGCGATGTCGACCGGCCCGTTTTTCGCCGTGCCCGTCGCGCGGCTCTCGAACAGCAATACGCTGGCCCCCGGGCGTTCGACGCGCACGAAGAATTCGCGCTTTCCGGTCCAGACATTGCCCCCCGATCCGACGAAGCCGATCGCCATGGCGTCCGCTTCCGACGGTTGCATTGGCTGATAGGCGGCCGGTTCGATATCCGACTGGAACCGGATGTTCGGGAAGGGGACGGCGAGCGCGGGATTCGCGGCGGTGCCGGTCCAGAACTGGTCGAAGCGCCCGTCACCGTCGCGGTCGGCGAGGCACAGGAGGGCCGCGACCGGCTTCGCCGCACGGGCGGTACAAAAGAGCGCGAACGTTTCTTTCCCCAAATAACCCCGATATTCGGCGAGCCCGTCGGCCGGCGCCAGCGTGACCGGCGTCTTTTTGATCATCAGCTGGACCGGGGCGGCGAGGCGTACGAGCGAGGCGACATGCGCCGTCTGCTTCCCGAACAATTGCTGGGCAGCGACCTCGACCGGTTCGCCGCTGTCGGGCGTAGCCGGATCGACGATGACCGGAAGCGTGATCCGCCCGTTTTTCGGCGCCGCGGCGGCCGGACCGGCCATCGCCCCCGTTGCCGCGAGTATTGCGGCCGCAAGGCGGCCCATGGGCATCAATCGCATTCCATCCCCCATCCCTCTGGACATGGTGCCGCAGGAATCACGGCGCCAGGGTCCAGTCAAGCGATACGCGCGACGGCAAAGCAGCCGCCGGCGCTTGACTCCCGCGTCGGGCCACCCAATGTCACCGCCACCATAGCCCCCTCAACGAAAAGGATGCCGACCATGACGATCCAGACCGGAGACAAGCTCCCCGACACGACCTTCGTAAAGGTCACCGAAAACGGCCCCGAACAGGTCAGCACCGCCGATTATTTCAAGGGCCGCAAGGTCGCGCTCTTCTCGGTTCCCGGCGCCTTCACCCCGACCTGCTCGGCAAAGCACCTGCCGGGCTTCGTCGACAAGGCCGACGAACTGAAGGCCAAGGGCGTCGACGAGATCGTCTGCACCGCGGTCAACGACGCCTTCGTCATGGGCGCGTGGGGCAAGAATGCGAATGCCGGTAGCGCGGTGACGATGCTTGCCGACGGCAATGGCGATTTTGCCGAAGCGGTCGGCCTGACCATGGACGGCAAGGCGTTCGGCATGGGCAAGCGCGGCCAGCGCTTCTCGATGATCGTCAACGACGGCGTCGTCGAACAGCTCAACGTCGAAGCGCCCGGCGAATTCAAGGTGTCGAGCGCCGACCATATGCTCGAACAGCTCTAAGGCGCCGCTTCGCCCGCCGGCCGGGGCCTGTTGCCCTCGTGCCACAGTGCCGGATTAATCTCGTCCGGCGGGCGTTTCCTCTCATCCTTGTCCGCTTTCCGGGCGTTGCTGAACCGGCTGCAAAAAATGGCAGCCGGCCGCAACGGCCTGAAAACGACAGGAGGAGAGGATTATGAAAGGATTTCAGCATTTCGCCCGGTCCGGGGCGGCGCATATCGCCGTCGCGGCCGCGCTTGCAAACGCCGCACCGGGTCACGCCCAGCAGGCGGCGCCACCGCAGGACAGCACGGCCGAAACCTCGGGCGACACCATCGTCGTCACCGGCTCGCGCATCCGCCGCGACCCGCTCGATCAGGATGCGCCGATCGTCTACGTCGGACAGGAAGATATCGCGAAGACCGGCCTCAATTCGGTCAACGACGTGCTCCAGCGCCTGCCGAGTTCGGGCGGCGGTCTCAACAGCAAGTTCAACAACAGCGGAAACCTCGGTAATCCACCCGATGGCGGGGGCGTGGGCGCCGGCGCCGCCGAAATCGACCTCCGCTACCTCGGCTCGCGCCGCGTGCTCGTGCTCGTCGACGGCATCCGCTATGTGAATGGCGCGTCGGCGAGCGGTGTGCCCGGCTCGACCGACCTCAATTCGATCCCCGAAAGCGCGATCGAGCGGATCGAGGTGCTGCAGGACGGCGCTTCGGCGATTTACGGGTCCGACGCGATCGCCGGCGTCGTCAACATCATCACCAAGAAAAGCCAGGAGGGGCTGCGCGCCAGCGCGCAGGTCGGCGGCTATGGGCAGGGCGACGGCTTTACCAAGAGCGCGCAGCTAAGCTGGGGCAACGGCCGCGGCCCGACGCAGATTGTCGTCGGCGCCAACTATGTCCACCAGGACGGCGTCCTCGCGGGCAGCCGCGCGATTTCGCGCTTTCCCGCGCCCTATTCGAACACCTGCCTCGACGGCGGCTGCTCGGGTTTCGTGCCGCTCGGGCGCTTTATCGTCTTCGGCAACGACCTGACGCTGCGCGGCCCGGTGATCGGCCGCAACCCCGTGTATAATGCGGGCAATCCGACTGACCCGGCGAGCGATTTCAAGGCCTTCACCGACGCCGATCGCTTCAATTTCGGCCCGTTCAACTACCTGCAGATTCCGGTCGAACGTTATGGCGCCTTTATCAACGCCCGGCAGGAAATTTCGGACAGCATCAATTTCTCGGTTCGCGGGATCTGGAACCAGCGCAAATCGAAGAACCAGGCTGCGCCGCTGCCCTTCGGATTCGGCCCCGCCGCGGGGCTGACGCCGGTGCTCGACGCGATCACCGTCGATGCCACCAACCCGTTCAACCCGTTCGGGGTAACGCTCGACGCAAGCAACACCGATCTCGTCTATCGCCGCTTCGTCGAGGGCGGCCCACGCCGCTTCAATCAGACGGTGACGACCCTCTATGGCGTCGCGACGCTCGACGGCAGCTTCGACATCGGCGGCGGACGCAAATGGTATTGGGACATCAACGCCGCCTATGGCCGCAACAAGGCGAAGCAGACGATGTTCGGCAACATCAATTCGGATCGCCTGCGCCGCGCGCTCGGCCCCGTCGCCGCCTGCACCGGCGACTGCGTGCCGTTCAACATCTTCGGGGGCGTCGGGTCGATCACCCAGCCGATGCTCGACTATGTGATGTTCACCCAGCGCGACCGCAGCCGCCAGTCGACCTTCAGCGCCTCGGCCAACATCACCGGCAGCCTGTTCGACCTGCCGGGCGGGCCGCTCGGCATCGCCATCGGGGCCGAGTATCGCAAGCTCAAGGGCAGCTTCGATCCCGACCCGATCGTCGCGGCGGGTTTCAGTTCGGACATTCCGGCGCTGCCGACGCGCGGCAGCTATGACGTCAAAGAAGCCTATGCCGAACTCAGCGCCCCGGTCCTGTCCGACACTCCCTTCTTCGACCTGCTCGAATTCACCGGCGCGGTGCGCTGGTCGGACTATTCGACCTCGGGCTCGACGACGACATTGAAGGGCGGGGTCAACTGGAAGCCGGTGCAGGACCTGCGCCTGCGCGCCTCTTATGCCGAGGGTTTCCGCGCTCCTTCGATCGGCGAACTGTTCGGCACCCAGTCGCGCTTCGACCAGTCGATCAACGATCCCTGCTCGACCTCGACCACCGCGGGACAGAACTGGAACAACAACACGACCGTCCGCGCCAACTGCATCGCGCAGGGCGTCCCCGCGGCGGGCTATGCGCAGGCCAATCCGCAAATCTCGGTCCTCGTCGGCGGCAACCAGGCTCTCGCACCCGAAAGCTCGCGCAGCTGGATCTTCGGCGGCGTCTATAGTCCGGGATTCGTCCCCGGCCTGTCGCTCGAGGCCAATTATTACGACATCAAGATCAAGGGCGCGATCCAGTCGGTGAATGCCGAAATCACGCTGGCGCAATGCGTCGGGCAAAATGACGCCGATGCCTGCGCGCTCGTCACCCGCGCGTCGGGCGGCCAGCTGACCTTTGTCGAAGGCCTGCTCCAGAATATCGCCGGCATCCGCACCAAGGGGATCGACGCCAACCTGACCTACCGGACACAGGAAACCGCCGCCGGCCGTTTCGCCTTCACCTGGAACAACACGATCCTGACGAAATATGACGTGATCGTGCCGACCGCCGACGGCCAGCTCGTCGTCAGCCGCGAAGGAACCGAACAGGGCAGCCCCAGCCAGGCCTTTCCCAAATGGAAGTCGGTCGGCATCCTCGACTGGGACGGCACGTCGATCGGCGCGACGCTGACCGGCCGTTATGTTTCGGCGATCCGCGAACCGCTGGCCAACGACAACAAGCTGAAGGCGCGTTTCTACACCGACTTCCAGCTACGCTGGTTCCCGGCGGAGGATCGCGACGCCTTCGGTTTCGCGCTCGGCGTGAACAATCTGTTCAACGTCAAGGCGCCGGGTTGTATCAGTTGCGATCTCAACAATTTCGATCCGACCGCTTATGATCTGCCCGGACGCTATTATTACGTCCGCGCCAGCTTCAAGATGTAACAAAAGGGGGCGGCGGCGCGGCTCGAAAGGCCGCGCCGCCTTCTATTCCCCGGCCCCTTCCCTTTTGTCATATTTTCGTGCAACACCACCGCGATGACATCCAGCTCATCGCAAGACACCACCGACCCCACCGCGCTCGTCGACGACATCATCGCCGAACTTCAGACCGCGTTCCGCACGTCGGTCTCCAATCTCAAATCGGCGATTGCCGCCTATGTTCGCGACCGCACGCTGCCGCCGGCCGATGCCGCCGCGACCGGCCTGTTCGACTATCCGGCAATCCGCCTGACCACGACGGGCGAGCAGCGCGAGGGCCAGACCGCGCACAACCTCGCCTTCGGCCAGTTCGAGCGCGCAGGCACCTTCGTCACCACGGTGACGCGCCCCGACCTGTTCGCCGATTATCTGCGCGACCAGCTCACCCTGCTCGCGCGCCACTACGACGTCACACTCGAAGTGACGCGCACCGGTCAGCAGATCCCCTTCCCCTATGTGCTCGACGCCAGCGACGGCTCGGACATGGGCGGGGTCACCCCGCTCGAACTGGCGCGCCATTTCCCGACGACCGAACTCGCCGACATCGGCGACGAGCTTGCCGACGGCCTGTTCGGCGCCGACCCGGCCGCCGACCAGCCGCTCGCGCTGTTCGACGCGCTGCGCACCGACTTCAGCCTCGCGCGCCTCCGCCACTATACCGGCACCGCGCCCGAGCATTTCCAGCGCTACATCCTGTTCACCAACTATCATCGCTATGTCGACGAATTCGTCGCCTGGGCGGGCGCGCAGGTCGGGCAAGGCCGCTACACCGCGCTCGCGGGCGCCGCGGGCCTCTATGTCGACCAGCCGGGCGTCAACGCCAGCGCACTCGTCGCCGACAGCGCCTGGCGGCGACACCAGATGCCCGCCTATCACCTGATCGCCCCTGATGGCGGCGGCATCACGCTCGTCAACATCGGCGTCGGCCCCTCGAACGCCAAGACGATCTGCGACCATCTCGCGGTACTGCGTCCCGAAGCCTGGCTGATGATCGGCCATTGCGGCGGGCTCCGCCCCAGCCAGCGCATCGGCGATTATGTGCTCGCGCACGCGTACCTGCGCGACGATCATATCCTCGACAGCGTCCTGCCGCCCGAAATCCCGATCCCGCCGATCGCCGAAGTGCAGGTCGCGCTCGCGACGGCAGCGGAATCGGTGTCGGGCACCAGCGGCGCCGACCTCAAGAAGCGGATGCGCACCGGCACCGTCGTCACCACCGACGACCGCAACTGGGAGCTGCGCTACACCGACAGCGCGCTGCGCTTCTCGCAGTCGCGCGCGATCGGTATCGACATGGAGAGCGCCACCATCGCGGCGCAGGGCTATCGCTTCCGCGTGCCCTACGGCACCCTGCTCTGCGTCAGCGACAAGCCGCTCCACGGCGAACTCAAGCTGCCCGGACAGGCGAACCGCTTCTACGAGGAAGCGATCGCCGCGCACCTCCAGATCGGCATCCGCGCGTGCGAGACGATGCGCGACGAAGGCGCCAAACTGCATAGTCGTAAGTTGCGGGCGTTCAACGAGCCGCCGTTCCGTTGAGCGGGACGCCGTCGCTGTCGCGATCGGTCGCGGGGCGCGTCGCGATCGTCACCGGCGGGGCGAGCGGCATGGGCCGCGCGACCGCGCTGCTCCTCGCGAGCGAAGGCGCGAAGGTCGCGGTCACCGACCTCGACCTCGCCGCGTGCGAGGCCGTTGCCGCCGAAGCCGGCTCGAACGCCAGGGCCTTCGCGCTCGATGTCGCCGATGGCGAGGCGATCAAACGCACCGTCGCCGACATCGCCGCGCATTTCGGCGGCATCGACATCCTGATCAACAATGCCGGCGTCTCCAGTTTCGCCCCGCTCGACGCGGAGGATGAATATGAGGCGATCTGGCACCGCGCGCTCGCGGTGATGCTGACCGCGCACCAGCGCATGGTGCGTGCCGCGCTGCCGTTCCTTCGCCGGAGCGACGCGGCGCGCATCGTCAACATCGCCTCGACCGAGGGCCTCGGCGCGACACCCGGCGATACGCCCTATGTGGCGGCGAAGACCGGGGTCACCGGCCTGACCCGCGGCCTTGCGGTCGATCTCGGCAAGGAGGGCATCACGGTCAACTGCATATGCCCCGGCCCGATCCGCACCGGCATGACCGACAAGGTCGCAGAGGAAGACAAGGCGGTGTTCGCGCGGCGCCGCACCGCGCTACGCCGCTACGGAGAGCCCGAGGAAGTCGCGCATATCACGCTCAGTCTCGTTCTCCCCGCTGCAAGCTATATCACCGGCGCGATCATCCCGGTCGATGGCGGGCTGATGGCGCGCAACGCGTAAATGACCGCTTTGGGGTGGGAAGCGGACATATTTGTTGTTACGCAATCGGCATGAACGCCAACGATTATGATCTTGAACTTGAGCAGTTGGAAGAGCGCGCCACTGGCAGGCTCTTAACCGCCGACACATTCGACGGCGCGGCGTTCGAAGTGCTCTATAATCATATTTCGGACAAAGCCCGAGATCTTCGAGAAGTGAGCGTCGTTTCGAAGCAAATCCTTCGTTCGCTGCGGCAAGCGTCCGCAACCATTCGAAGCCGATCAGATTATCTCGCGTCGGTTCACGACGAGCTTCCTGTCGCCGATAGGTTTGAGATGTTGCTCGATCTAATCATCATCGGGGAACACCCCGACGATAGAAAGCCCGGCATCCCCCGAATCATCTAGTTGAACGTCTGCAATCGGTCGGAAGCTCTCCCTCAAACCGCTTCGCTGACCAGATAACGCGGCGCCACATCGCGCCGCGACAGCCCCGGCCCCATCGCGAGCCGCGCCGCATGATAGGCATCCCACTGGCCTTCGTCGGCGAGCGGCGGGATCGTGACCTCCTCGCCGCGGTCGAGACCGAGCAGCGCGGCATCGACGAGGTCGCCGGCATCCATCACCATCTCCGCCGGAAAGGCGTCGACGTCCTTGCCCGAGCGCTCCCAGATTTCGGTGCGTGTGGCGCCGGGCAGCACCGCCTGAACATGCACCTGCCGTCCACGGAGGCTGTTGGCAAGCGACAGGCTGAGGTTGAGCAGGAACGCCTTCGACCCGCTGTAGACGCCCTCGAAGGTTTCGGGCGCGAGCGCGAGGACCGAGGCGATATTGACGATCGCCCCCTTCCCGCGCGCGTCGAACGCCTTGCCCGCAGCGATTGCGAGCCGCGCCGCGGCGGTGATGTTGAGCGCGATGATCGTCTCGATTTCGGTGGCGCTATTCTCCAGCGTGCCGCCGTTCAGCGACATGCCGGCGTTGTTGACGAACAGGGTGATCGCCGTATCGTCGATCAGGCGCTGCTCGATCCGCGTTACATCATCGCTCTTGGTGAGGTCGGCGGCGACCACATCGACCGCGACGCCCGTCTCGGCGCGCAGCTTCGCGGCGAGCTCTTCCATCTGCGCACCATTGCGCGCGACGAGGATCAGATCATGCCCGCGCCGGGCGAGGCGGTCGGCATAGACGGCACCAAGGCCGGTCGAGGCGCCCGTGATCAGGGCCGCTCCACTCTGGATAGTCATATCATTGCTCCTTGTGAGGCGGCCCGGAGCGAGTCGCTTGCAAAATGATAGTGACTGCCCCATATGAGTTCAATGAGCGAGGATGAAAATAATTTGGGCACCTGTCCCGTCGACCGCGGGCTGATGCGCGTCGGCGATCGCTGGAGCATGCTGGTCCTGCGCGATATCGAGCGCGGCCTGACCCGCTATGAGCAGCTTCGCACGAGCCTCGGCATCGCACCGAACATATTGGCGCGGCGCCTGTCGGCGCTCTCCGATGCGGGATTGATCGAGAAACGGCGCTACAGCGAGCGCCCGCCGCGCGACGAATATCTGCTGACCGACGCGGGCCGCGACTTCCTGCCGATCCTGATGGCGATCGGCGCGTGGGGGCGGAAACATAATGGCGGCGGCGCACTCAGCCGCCACCTCGACGCCGAAACGGGCGAAGCCGTCCGCCCGCTGGTGGTCGACGCCAACACGGGCGCCCCCATTGGCTCGCGCCCGCTGCGCTTCGAAATTCCGGAATGAAGCAGCCCTATTTGTACATGCCCTCGCGCAGGTTGATCCCGTGCTCAATCCACGCCTTGAGCGCGCAGAGCATCTGCGACCAGCCCTGGCAATTGCCGTAGGACGCCCCGAGCGCGGCCTGGTTCTCGCGCCAGCCTTCCTCGGCGATCTCGACCAATGTGCGCCCGTCGTCGAGGCCCTTGAAATTCATCGTCACGCGCGTGCGATAGTCCGCGTCCTTGGGCTCACTGCCTTCGATATTGTGCGCCTCGCCCTCGCTTGCCTGCCATTCGAGCACGATCTTCTCGTCCGCCACGACCTCGATCACATAGACCGGGAAGGCGCCCGGAAAATCGTGGAAGTCCCATTCGACCGTCGCACCGGTCTCCAGCCGCCCCTTGGCGCCGCCCGTCGATAGTTCGACAGCTTTGCGGGGTCGGCGACCGCCTCGAACACCTCATGCACCGGCTTCGCGATCCGCGCCGCGACCCTGAATTTCAGCTCCATGACCATTCTCCGCTTGAGTCGGAGGGATTTTATGTTATAAATTTATAACATGTCAATCCACGAAGAATATGATCGCGTTTTCAAGGCTCTGGCATCGCACATCCGCCGCCAGATCCTCGACGATTTGAAGGATCAGCCGCTCACCACCGGGACGCTGTGCGCGCATTTCCCCGACCTCGATCGCTGTACGGTGATGCAGCATCTCAAGGTGCTGGAGGATGCCGGTCTGGTGATCGCCGAGCGCCGCGGCCGCGAGCGCTGGAACCATCTCGACGCGATACCGATCCAGGACATCCACGACCGCTGGATCGGCCCGCACGCCGCCGCCGCGGCTGCGAAGCTTGCCCGCTTCAAGCAGGCAGTCGAAGCCAAATGAAAATGGCCGGGAAGTTTCCTTCCCGGCCACAGGCATTTGTCGATGTTATGGCTTACCAGCCTTGCGGCTTGCCCTTGTTCTGCTGGTCGAGCCAGGTCTTCAGCGGTGCGAAATAGTCGGCCATTGCCTTGCCCGACATCTCGCGGCTGCCGGTGAAGGCCTGAAGCGCGTCGGGCCAGGGCTTCGACGCGCCCATTTCGAGCATCGCGTTCAGCTTCGCGCCGACCTGCTTGTTGCCATAAAAGGAACAGCGGTGGAGCGGCCCCTTCCAGCCGGCCTGCTTGCACGCTGCCTGATAGAATTGGAACTGCAGCACGCGCGCGAGGAAATAGCGCGTATAGGGCGTGTTGCCCGGGATGTGGAACTTCGCGCCCGCGTCGAACGCGTTCGCCGGCCGCGCGCCCGGCGGGACGATCCCCTGATATTGGGTGCGCAGCTCGGTCCATTTCTTGTTGTAGTCGGCGGGCTGGATCGAGCCGTCGAAGACGCCCCAGCGCCAGCGGTCGACGAGCAGGCCGAAGGGCAGGAAGGCGACCTTGTCCATCGCCTGACGGAGCAGGAGGCCGATATCCTTGTCGGCGCTCGGCACCTTCGCCTTGTCGAGCAGCCCGATGTCGACGAGATATTGCGGCGTGATCGACAGCGCGACGAAATCGCCGATCGCCTCGTGGAAGCCGTCGTTCGCGCCGTTGAGGTAAAGGAACGGCTGCTTGTTATACGCGCGCTGGTAATAATTGTGGCCGAGTTCGTGGTGGATCGTGATGAAGTCATCACCGTTCACCTTGATGCACATCTTGATGCGGATATCGTCCTTGTTATCGACGTCCCATGCCGAGGCGTGGCACACGACCTCGCGGTCGGCGGGCTTGAGGAACTGGCTGCGCTTCCAGAAGGTTTCGGGCAGCGGCGCCATGCCGAGCGAGGAATAGAAATTCTCGCCCGCCTTGACCATGTCGAGCGGGGTCTTGCCCTTTGCGGTCAAGAGGTCGCCGATGTCATAGCCGAGATCGCCGGTCCCCGCGGGGGCGACGAGCGGGTAGATATTGCCCCATTCCTGCGCCCACATATTGCCAAGCAGGTCGGCACGGATCGCGCCGGTCTTCGGCTGCACCCCGTCGCCATATTTCTCGTTGAGCTTCCAGCGCACATAGGTGTGGAGCGCGACATAGAGCGGCTTCATGTCCTGCCAGATCTTTTCGGTGACCTTGGCGAACTCCTCGGGCGGCATGTCGTAACCCGAACGCCACATCGCGCCGGTGTCGGCGAAACCCAGTTCCTTCGCGCCGGCGTTCGCGATGCCGACCATCTTCGCATAGTCGTCCTTCATCGGCGCGCCGACCTTGTCGTGCCAGCTCGTCCACATTTCGGCGAACTGCGCCGGCGTGTGCTTGAGGTCGCCCATCGCGGCCTCGATATCCGAGCCGGAGATTTCCTTGCCGTCCAGCGTACCGCGGCCCTTGCCGTACTGCGACTGCAGGTCGGTCGCGATCGTGTTGAGCTCGGTCGCGGCGCCCGGCGTCGTCGGCGCAGGCAGCACGATGCCGGTGCGCAGGATATCGAGCTTACGCTTCGTGTCGGCGCTGAGACCCGCGACGTTCATATATTTTGCGGCTTCGAGCGCATATTTGACCGATTTTTCGGTGCCGACCGCGTTGATCCGCGACGCCATCGCATCGGTATCTTCGGTCAGATAGGTGCTGTTGACCCAGTTCACCTGGCTCGCCTCGACCGTATAGTCGAACAGATCCTTTTCGACCGACGCGATGAAGGCGTCGGCATCGGCGGCGGTGGGGGCCGCTTGCGCAAAGGCAGGGGTCGCCACCGCGAGCGACAGGGCAAGCGACAGCGTCGAAATCATGGCTTTCATGGGGTGCGTCCTCTGGAATATTTGCCGCGCTCTGCGGCGCATGGCGACAGCTAGGCGCTTCGCGCGAGTCCGGTCAAGCCGTCAGGAAAGCCGCGATCGCCTCGCCCAGTTCGGGCTGGGTGACGCTCGACATATGCGTCCCCGGGATCGTCGCGAGCTGCGCATCGGCGAGTGCCGCGACAAGTTCGGGCGCCGAGCCATTGTCCTGATCATCCGCGCCGCACACGA
The DNA here is from genome assembly GCF_052871675.1 of Sphingopyxis sp. LARHCG72. Lineage (NCBI taxonomy): Bacteria > Pseudomonadati > Pseudomonadota > Alphaproteobacteria > Sphingomonadales > Sphingopyxidaceae > Sphingopyxis > Sphingopyxis sp. LARHCG72. The sequence goes on from NZ_JBIXJU010000004.1 coordinate 84,683, forward strand.
CGAGCGTCGGCATCGTCAGCGCCGCGAGCGCGTCGGGCGAGGTATCGGTGAAGCTGTCGAGCAAATGCCCCGCCGCGATGCGGTCGACCTTCATCGTCTTCATGAACTGGATCGACAGCCATGTGTCGTCGCCGCGCTTCGCGGTCTCATATTCGGCGATGACGCGCTTGAAGAAGCGGCCGCGCCGCTGCCAGCCGGCGAGCCCCGCGAGCCCCATGCCGCCGAGAATCAGCCGCTTGGGTTTCATCCCCGCAACCACCGCGCGCACGCTCGTCCGCGCGCCGAGCGAAAAGCCGCCGAGGTCGAAATCGGTCAGGCCGAGGTGCGCCACCAGATCCTCGAGGTCGTGCACCAGCACGTCGGAAGGATAAAATTCCTCGTCGTGCGGCGCATCGCTCGACCCGTGGACGCGCAGGTCCGGCATGATCACGCGATACCCTTCCGAAGCGACGCGTGCCGCGGTGCCGAATTTGATCCAGTTGACCTCGCCGCTCGAAAACAGGCCGTGGAGCAGCAACAGCGGGCGCCCCTCACCCATTTCACGCCACGCCAGTTGCACGCCGTCGCGCGCGTCGAAAAATCGGGGTTCGGTCGTCATAGGCCGGCTATGCGCTCCAGGGCCGTGGTTCGGCAAGCACCGATCAGCGCGGACGCAAGCCTTTCTGCTCCATCCGCCATTTCGCCATTTCGATGCGGTCCTGTCCGAAGAAGGGCTCGCCATCGAACACCAAAGTCGGCACTCCCCAATGGCCCGCAATTTCGAGCGCGACCTGGTTGGCGGCGATTTCATTATCGAGCACCTCTGCGTCGCTCACCGCTTCGGCATCGAGTTCGGCGAGGTCGAGGCCCGCGCGCTTCGCCGCGCCCGCCAGATGGTCGCCAAGGTGCCAGTCCTGCGCCCCGCCCCAGATCAGCTGCCCGACCTCATGCGCAAAGCCGAGGCTCTTGCCGCGCCGCGACGCCGCCTGCCCGAGCCGCGTCAGGCGATAGATATACGGTTGCTCGGCCGCGATCGCGCGCGTCGTGATATCCTGCACGATCGGGTCGGGGCGCGGCGGACCAAAGGGAATGCCGTGGAACTGTGCGACGCGGATCATGTCGCGCACCGTATAGCTCAGCCAGTTGGGATGGTTGCGTTCGAAGAAATCGGGCTGGCGGATCGCGAGCGGATAAACCGGGCGCAGGTTGATCGTCACATCGTGGCTGGCGGCCAGCGCGCGATAACGGCCGATAGCGAGGTAGCTGTACGGCGAGCGGAAGGACCAGAAGAGGTCAGCAGTCAGACTCATTCACGCATCCTGCCCAAAAACACGCGCAGCGCAAGCAGTGTAAAGAAAATTTACACCACATTCGAGGTTGTTGGCACGGTCAGCCATATGTTGAATATAGTAGCAATTGCTATTATATCCTAGTCTATGAGCGAGACGATCGGATTCCTGCTGAACGATACCGCGCGCCTGTTCCGGCGTTCGTTCAACGCGCGCACGAAGGGCAGCGGCATCACCGCGCTGCAATGGCGCCTCATTACATATTTGAAGCGGCACGAGGGGATACGGCAGGGACCGCTCGCCGAGCTGATCGAAGTCGAACCGATCACGCTGTCGCGCATGGTCGACCGGCTGGTCGAGGCCGAGCTGGTCGAGCGCCGCGCCGATCCCGCCGACCGCCGCGCCTGGCAGCTCTACCTGACCCCGCGCGCGGGCGAGCTGCTCGGCGGGATGCGCGACACCGCCGACGCGCTGACCGCCGAGGCGACCGAGGGGCTGAGCGACGCCGAGCGCGACCAGCTCATCGACCTTGTCGAGCGCGTCCGCGCCAACCTCTCCCGCCGCATCTGCCAAAAAGAAAAAGAGACCGCCTGATGGACCAGCTCTCCCCCTCCCGCCCGAAGGCCGAAGAAGCCGCGGCGCCCAAGGCCGCGCCGAAGCCCGATCCCTTGCCCTCACCGACGGCAGAGGTGGCGCCGAAAGCAAGCTGGCGCACACGCGTGCTGATGTTCGGCCTGCCTGCGCTGCTGGTCGCGGGCGGCGCCGGCTGGTGGCTGACGAGCGGCGGGTCGGTGTCGACCGACAACGCCTATGTCCAGATGGACAAGGTGTCGGTCGCCGCCGAAGTCGGTGGGCGGATCACCGAGGTCGCGGTGCGCGACGGACAGCAGGTCGCGGCGGGGCAACTCCTGTTCCGGATCGACGGCGAACCCTATGCGCTGAACGTCGCACAGGCCACAGCCGCGATCGACGCCGCACAAGTCGAGGTCGGCAACCTGTCGGCGAGCGCGAACACGTCGAGCGTCGACATCGCCGCGGCGCGCGAGGACGTCAAATTCGCGCAGGTGACCTTCGACCGGCAAGCGGCGCTGATGGAAAAGGGCTTCACGACCAAGGCCGCTTATGACGCGGCGCGCCACGCGCTCAGCCAAGCGCGCGAGAGCGTCCGTCAGGCCGAAGCCGCTGCCGCCGAAGCGCGGACCAAGCTCGCCGCCGGACCGTCGAGCGGGGTCAACCCGCAGGTCGAGGCGGCGCGCGTCCAGCGCTCGCAGGCACAGGTGAACCTCGGCCGCACGACCGTCCGCGCGCCCAGCGCCGGCCGCGTCGCGCAGTCGGACCGGCTCCAGATCGGCCAGATGATGGTTGCGGGGCTGCCCGCGGTCACCCTCGTCGACACCGCGCATCCGTGGGTCGAGGCCAATTTCAAGGAGACCGACCTCGCGAACATGCGCGTCGGCCAGCGCGCCGAGATCAGCTTCGACGCCTATCCGGGCGTGAAGGTGCGCGGCCATGTGCTGACGATCGGCGCGGGCACCGGCAGCGAATTTTCGGTGCTGCCCGCGCAGAATGCGACCGGCAACTGGGTCAAGGTGACGCAGCGCGTGCCCGTCCGCATCGCCTTCGACGAAAAACCCGCACGCGACATGATCGCGGGGCTGTCGGCCGACGTGCGGGTGTTTACGAAGTAAGCCCCGTGGCGAGCAACGCCCTCCCCCGCCGGGCTGCCGCCGCGTCGGCGCCGGCCGACGACGCGATCCCGCTGCACGAGCGCGTCCGCCATCGCGGCCTTTTGACCGTCGCGGTCATGGGCGCGTCGATCATGCAGATCCTCGACACGACGATCGCCAATGTCGCCATCCCGCACATGCAGTCGGCGCTCGGCGCGACGAGCGAGACGGTAACGTGGGTGCTGACGAGCTATATCCTCGCCTCGGCGATCGCGATGCCGATCACCGGCTGGCTCGCCGACCGCATCGGGCGCCGCGAACTGTTCCTCGCCGCGGTCGCGGGTTTCATCGTCGCGTCGATGGCGTGCGGTGCGGCGCAGTCGCTCGAACAGATGGTCGCCTTCCGTTTCCTGCAAGGGATCAGCGCCGCCTTTATCGGCCCGCTGTCGCAGTCGGTGATGCTCGACATCAACCCGCCCGAACGCCATGCGCGCGCGATGTCGATCTGGGGAATGGGGATCATGATCGGCCCGATCCTCGGTCCCGTGCTCGGCGGCTGGCTGACCGAAAGCGTCAACTGGCGCTGGGTCTTCTACGTCAACCTGCCCGTCGGCCTGCTCACCCTCGCGATGATGTGGGCGCTGCTGCCCGCGACGCGAAAGAGCGACCGGCGCTTCGACCTCTTCGGCTTCTCGATGCTCGCGCTCGGCCTCGCCGCTCTGCAGCTGATGCTCGACCGCGGCGCGCACGAGGACTGGTTCAACAGCGTGGAAATCTGGATCGAATGCGGCGTTGCCATCGCGTGCCTTTGGATGTTCTTCGTCCATCTGTTCACCGCGCGCGGCGATACGCTGTTCAACCGCAAGATGCTCGCCGACCGCAACCTCGTCACCGCGATGGGTTTCATGGTCGTGATCGGCGTCGTGATGTTCGCATCGATGGCGCTCCTTCCCCCGATGCTCCAGAATCTGTTCGGCTGGCCGGTGATCGACACAGGCTGGGTGCTCGCGGTGCGCGGGGTCGGCATCCTGATGAGCATGTGGGTCGCGGGGCAATTGCTCGGCAAGATCGACGCGCGCTGGCTGGTCGGCACCGGGCTGCTCACCGCCGCCTACTCGCTCTGGCAAATGAGCCACTGGTCGCTCGCGATGGGAATGCAGCCGGTGATCGTCAGCGGGCTGGTGCAGGGGATCGGCATGGGCCTCATCTTCATCCCGCTCAACACGATGGCGTTCGCAACGATCGCGCCGCAGCACCGCACCGACGGGTCGAGCCTGCTCAACCTCCTTCGCAGCCTTGGCGCGTCGGTCGGCATCTCGGTCGTCACCACCCTGCTCGGCTCGAACATCCAGACGAGCCACGCGGACCTTGCGGCGCATGTCACCAACAGTTCGGTCAGCCTGCTCGACCCGTCGACCGCCGACCGCTTCGGCATCGCGGGCGACGCGGCGCTGGCGATGGTCAATGCCGAGATCAACCGGCAGGCGGCGATGATCGCCTATATCGACGATTTCTGGTTGATGATGTGGGTGACTTTGCTGTCGGTGCCGCTGGTGGTGCTGCTCCGTCCGCCGAAGCCGGGTGGGCCGAAGGCGTCGGCGGCGGATATGGGACATTAGGAAATTTAGTTGATCACGGCCCTTGAACGCGAGCGATCCATGCTCATTTATACAATATTGTGGTCCCGTAGCACAGCTGGATTGGTGCACCCCTTTCGCAAGGTGGAGGAGGCAGGTTCGAATCCTGCCGGGAATTCGGCGAAAGCCTAAGACGGCCGGTAATCCATGGATTACCGGCCGTTTTCAAATCCGAGTCAGCGGAAAAAACAGTTCACGCCCGCGAACAGCGCGTCGATCTTCGCCGCATCGCCGGGCGCGGCGAACATGCCGCCGATGACCTTGTCGCCGGTACCGATGCTGAATTCCTCGCCGAGCGTGCTGTCCTCGAGGTCGACGATCGACACCGATTCCTTGGCCTTGACGCGCGTGGTGCCGATGGCGATCCCGCTCATCGTCGAATAGAGGTTCGCGCCGGGTTCGTTGCCGAGGAACCAGCCGGCGAACTTGCCGTCCTGGAAGTTGAGCGTCATCGCGTCGTAGCGCGTGAATTCCATCGGACCCGCGCCGCATTCCTCGTTGGTGCTGCGGTCGTCCTCCTTGCCCGCGACATTGGCGAGCGCGGTTTCGGCCTGCGCGCGCGGAACGCCGAAGGCGAGCAGGCTCATCTTGCCCGTGGTCTTGTCGACGAAGCGCAGCCCCTCGCCATCGAGGCTGACCGCGGTGGTTGCCGCGTTCGGGCCGTCGGCCTTTGCCTCAGGCACCGCGGGCGCGACGGGATCGGCGTCAACCGGGGCCTTGTCGGCGGCGGGTTTGCACGCGGCGAGCAGGCCGATCATCGCGAGGGTTATGAACTTGCGCATGCCTGTCTCCTGTCGCGGCGCGGGATTGCCAGCACCAGTATCGCACCCAGGGTCGCAAGCGCCATATCCTTTTGCGCATCCCAGATATCGCCTTGCTGCCCATTATAGCGGTCGGCGGTTTCGCCCGCCGCGACGATGGTGAGCAGCCATTCGAAGATTTCGTAGAGGCAGGATATTGCCAAAACCCAACCGAGCACGGTCAACGCCGCGCCGCGCGGGCCGAGCCCGCCCCACCGCCGCGCGATTTCGGCGACGGGGATCACCGACAGCGCGCCGAAGGCAAAATGGACGAGCCGGTCATAATGGTTGCGCGTCCAGCCGAAGGCGTCGGAGAGGGTCGCACCGGTCAGCGCGCGCGCCCAGTCGTCATAGGGGACATTGCTGTACGCGTAGCGCCCGCCGAGCGTATGCAGCGCCATGAACGCCACAATGCACGCAACCGACGCGGTCGACAGCGGCCAGCGGCGGAGAAGCCATGGCGCGGCGACGATCAGCAGCATCGTCGGGATGTGCTGGAGCAGCGCGACTTCGGGATAGGGCTGATCGATCTGCGCGACGAGCAACAGCACAAGGAGCAGGCCGATCAGGCGGCGCTGCGCGGGCGGGGTGGCGGCGCTCACCAGCGCAGCGACATGCAGCTGAGCCCCGCGTCGATATGCGCGATCTGGTCGGTCGGCAGCGGACGGATCGCGACGCCGCGCGCGCCGAGCAAAGCGTGCGTTGCGGGCCAGCGATCACCGACGAGGACCGTGTCGCGGATGCGCAGGATATTCGCCGCGGGTTCTTCACCGGGCGGGGTCGTGACGACCTCCAGCCCAGCGAACTGCGGACAATCGGCCAGCGCGGAGACGGCGAAGATCGTGCGGTCGTCGATCAGCCCGCATCCGGTCTTGAAATGGAGGACGCCGGGCGGCGTTTCGGCGATCTCGGCAGGGTAGCCGAGCTTGCCGAGCAGCCCCGCGAGTTCTTCGGCGCCGGTGCGGTCGGTGCGCGCCGAAAGGCCGATGATCACGCGGTCGGCAAGACGCAGGATGTCGCCGCCATCGGCATAGCCGGGGCCGGTCATTTCGAGGAGGCGGCTGTGGTGCGCCGCGAGCGGAGCGCGAATATACGCAACCTCGCCCGCGCGGCTCGGCGCGCCGGGGCGGAGCAGGATCGCGCCCTCGGGGAAGGTCAACGCGACATCTTCGGTGAACAGCGCGTCGGGGCAGTCGTCGAGGGGTTCGAGGACTTCGACCGCGAGGCCAAGTTCGCGCAGCGTCGCGACATAGGCCTCATGCTCGGCGAGGAGACCGTAAAAATCGGGATCGGGTCCGCCGTCGGCGCGGATGCCCTTGACCGCCGAACGCGCGGGTGCGCGGCAGAGGGCATGGGAGAAGGCATAGGGGCTCGTCATGCCCTCATCCCTACCCGTTCGCATCCCGAAGTCGAGATGCGAACGGAGAGAGGTTCGGGCTCAGCCCTTCTTGAGGTGCCGGCGGCCGAGCAGTTCGGCGATCTGCACCGCGTTCAGCGCCGCGCCCTTGCGGAGGTTGTCGCTGACGCACCAGAGGTTGAGGCCGTTTTCGACCGTCGGGTCTTCGCGGACGCGCGACACGAAGGTCGCGAAGTCGCCGACGCATTCGACGGGGGTGATGTAACCACCGTCCTCGCGCTTGTCGTGGAGCACGACGCCGGGTGCCTCGCGCAGGATGCGCTGTGCGTCCTCGGCCGACAGTTCATCCTCCATCTCGATGTTGATCGCTTCCGAGTGGCCGACAAAGACGGGGACGCGGACGCAGGTCGCGGTCACCTTGATCTTCGGGTCGAGGATCTTCTTGGTCTCGACGACCATCTTCCACTCTTCCTTGGTCGAGCCGTCGTCGAGGAACTTGTCGATGTGCGGGATGACGTTGAAGGCGATCTGCTTGGTGAACTTCTGGATGTCCTTTTCGTCGCCGACGAAGATCTGGCGCGTCTGGTTCCACAGTTCATCCATGCCCGACTTGCCCGCGCCCGACACCGACTGATAGGTCGAGACGACGACGCGCTTGATCTTGGCGGCATCGTGGAGCGGCTTCAGCGCGACGACCATCTGCGCGGTCGAGCAGTTCGGGTTCGCGATGATGTTGCGCTTGGTATAGCCGTCGATCGCGTCGGGGTTCACCTCGGGCACGATCAGCGGCACGTCGGGGTCCATGCGGTAGAGCGAGCTGTTGTCGATCACGACGCAGCCCGCCGCGGCCGCCTTCGGCGCGTGGATCGCGGTCGCGTCGCTGCCGATCGCGAAGATCGCCATGTCCCAGCCCGACCAGTCGAAATTCTCGATATTCTGGCACTTCACGGTTTTACCGGTATCGCCGATTTCGATCTCGTCGCCCTGGCTGCGCGACGATGCGACCGCCGCCAGTTCGTCGTAGGGAAATTCGCGCTCGGCGAGAATGGCGAGCACTTCGCGCCCGACATTGCCCGTGGCTCCGGCGACTACGATACGATAACCCATTTATTCACTCCTCAGTGCAAATACTCGGTTGAAAACGTTATAATAATTCAAACTTTCCAGCGAAAATGGCCGGTCAGCTTATGCTTGAACAGCGCATCCTCCTCGCGCGTGCCCCCGCCGATATTGTGAAGCACGAGCGGCACGCCGGTCGTATCCTTGCGGTCGGACACGATGCCGGTGTGCGGCAGGCGGCCGCCGACCATCTGGGTAAAGATGTCGCCCGGCCGCCAGTCGGCGGGATCGTCGGTGACGGGCAAGGACGCACCCTGCCGCCGCCAATAGGTCGCGAGGTTGGGCACGCGGCGATGGTCGATATTGCGGTCGGGGCGCCCCAGTCCCCAGTTTTTCGGATAAGCCCCGAAGTTGGCGCGCATGTCGGCGTTTACAAGGGCCTGCAGATCGGCGCCGAGTGCATCGCGAAAGGCACGGATCACGACGTCGGTGCACACGCCCTTCGCGCGGTCGACGTCGCCGTTCGGGAAGCGCAGCACGGTATAGGCCGGGTCATAGGACAGCGTGACGCCGACCTGCCGCCGCGCCGCCGCGACGATGCGCTGCGCATTGCTGAGCGCCATCGCCTCGCCCGACACGCCAAAGGCGAGCACCGCGCCGATGAAGGCGCGCCGTGTCGGCTGGAACGGGAGGACGGACGCTTGCATCAAATTCGCTTTGCCCAAAAGAAAACGACCGGCTCTGCCTGTTGGCGGAACCGGTCGTTTTTGAAAGCTGTTTCGGCTTTGTAGAGGAGAAGCTCTCCTTAGCCTTCGCCGGCTTCCGACCGGTATTCGCGGCGTTCCGCAATACGTGCCGATTTACCAGTGCGACCACGCAGATAGTAAAGCTTCGCACGACGGACAGCGCCCTTGCGGACGACGGTAATCGAATCGATGTTGGGCGAATAGAGCGGGAACACGCGCTCGACACCTTCGCCGAACGACATTTTGCGCACGGTGAAGTTGGAGCCCATTCCCTTGTTCGAGCGTGCGATGCACACGCCTTCGAAATTCTGGACGCGGGTGCGTTCGCCTTCGACCACCTTCACGCCGACTTTCAGCGTGTCGCCGGGACGGAAGGTCGGAATCGTCTTTGCAGCCTTGGCAATTTCTTCGGCTTCGATCGTCTGGATGAGGTTCATGTCCTCTAGTCCTTTTCTTTTCGCCGCGCGCCAGAGGCAGGTCGGTCCCGAGCATCGATATGACGCTCCCAAAGGTCCGGCCTGCGTAACCGTGTATGATCTTCCGCCTGTTGTTTCCGCCAGGCCGCGATCTTCGCATGATCCCCCGATCGCAGCACTTCGGGGATCGTGCGCCCTTCCCAATTTACGGGCCGGGTATAGTGCGGATATTCGAGCAAACCGTTTTCGAACGATTCGTCGTCCCCGCTTGAAGCCGCGCCCATTACGCCGGGAAGCAGCCGAATGCAAGCGTCGAGCAGCAACAGCGCGCCCATCTCCCCGCCCGACAGGATGATGTCGCCCATCGACACTTGCTCGACCGGCCGCGCGTCGAAGATGCGTTCGTCGAATCCCTCGAAGCGGCCGCAAAGAATGATTGCCCCCGGACCCGCCGCAAGCGCGCGCACGCGCGCCTGCGTGATCGGCGCTCCGCGCGGGGTCATCGCGAGGACCGGCAGGCCGGGGTGAGCCGCAATCGCATGGTCGACTGCGGCCGCGAGCACGTCGGCCTTGAGCACCATGCCGGCGCCGCCGCCCGCCGGTGTGTCGTCGACAGTGCGGTGCTTGTCGGTCGCAAAGTCGCGAATCTGCACCGGTGCGCAATTCCACGTCCCGCTTTCGAGCGCGCGCCCCGCCATGCTGTGCCCCAGCGGACCGGGGAACATGTCGGGGTAAAGGGTGAGGGGAACGGCGGTGAAGGTCATGGCAGCGGGTTCCATAGCGCTTCCGGATGCGGGTGGCGATCCATCATCAGGGCCGGTCCGGTGCCGCGCCGATCGCATGGGCAAGCCACCCGACCGCCAGCCCGGCGACGCCAGCGACGAGGATCGCGGCAATAATCAGCGCGACCCCCCACCCCGACCCGTGCCAGTCGAGGCCGAATAGCAGGCCGACCCCGGCCAGCGGCAGGCCGAGCGCCACGGCGACCGCGAGCAGCGCGCGCCGCCAGGCAGACCAGCGGCGCCGGCACACCCAAAAGACCGCCAGTGCAACAAGCGCGGTGTAAATCGACAAGATCGCAAGCAGATAGGTCATTCGGTGTCCGGCGGATCAACGCCGCAGCGCGCCGTTCAATCGAGCGGCCGCCATAGCGCCTCGGGCAGCAGGTGGCGATCCTTGTCGAGTTCGGCATGCAACCATTCGCGGAAGCGCTCGATCTTGCGCACCCCGACGCGGTTCTCGCGGTGGACGAGATAGTGCGCGGTGCCGGGCTGGTAGAGCGCATCGAAGGGCCGGACGAGCCGCCCGGCATCGAGTTCGGCACGCCAGAGCAACGGGGTCATCAGCGCGATGCCGTAGCCGCCCTGCACCGCACTCGCCTCCTGCAGCTGGCTGTCGAGTTCGATCCCGCGGCGCTGCCGCGGCGGAACGGTGTCGATCCCGGCGGCCGCGAGCCACCCCGCCCACCAGGGATCATTGGGCGCGAGCCGCTCGACGCGCAGCATATCCTCGGGCCGCTCGATATGATTGGCTTCAAGAAAGCTTGGCGCGCAGATCGGCGTGACGTGGCTCCGATAGAGAAAGTCGGCGCGCAGCCCGGGCCAGTGACCGCGCCCGACGCGGATCGCGACATCGACATTGGTGGCATCGAAATCGATCAGCTCGTTGTTCATCGACATCCGCACCGCAAGGTCGGGATAGGCGAGCTGGAACCCGCCGATCCGCCCGCTGAGCCAAGTGCCACCAAAGGTCGCCATCGCGTCGATCGTCAGCACATCGGCCTCGTCGCTGCCGAGCGCGGCAAACGCATCGCCCATCGAGGCAAAGGCGCCGGTGATCGCGGGGAGCAGTCGCTGCCCGGTTTCGGAAAGCCGCACGCGCCCCTTTTCACGCACGAAAAGCGCGCGGCCGAGCCGGTCTTCCAATTGGCGGATTTGATAACTCACCGCCGCCTGCGTGAGCCCCAGCTCCTCGGCGGCGCGCGAGAAATTCTGCAAGCGCCCGGCCGCTTCGAAGGTGCGGATGGCAGCGAGAGGCGGCAGTTTGGGCATACGACCTTATAAGCCCTGCTTATGATATGGTCTACGCCTTTTGTTGGCGGCGCCGCGCCCGACAGGGCATTACCGCTGCATCAAGCGAAAGGAGATGAACGATGAAAGACGAGCAGTTCATGCGCGCCTGGAATGACGGTCATGATCATTTCAGCGCCGATATCACCCGCGGCTTCAAGCGGATCGCGGGCGCCGTGCGGCGCCTCGGCGAATGGTCCGCCCGCGAGATGCACGCCCGAAGCCGGGCGCGCTAGTTTACCCGATCCCCGAAAGATCGGGGGCGAAACGCGGTGGGGCTGTCCCTTGCAAAAGGCCTCACCGCGTCCGCATCACGGCTGTTCCGGCGGCACGACGCGAAGACGTAGCGCCTGGAGCGTTGCGGGCATCGTCGGCGCAAGCAGCAATTGCCCGTCGAGCTTCCCCCTCTCGCAATTGAGCCGGAAAGCGGTCGACATCGCACCCAGCGGCGCGAGCGGTTCGGCGGCCGGGCATTCGCCCACTTCTGCCTTGAACTTCGCAAATTCGGCCTTCCAGTTTTCGGCCGAGCGATCGAGCAGGAAGTTCATCGCAAGCCGGCCCTGAAGCGGACCGAGATGCCCTGCCGCATAAGCCGCCCTTGCAGCCTCGAACATCGCTGATACCGACGGTGAAACGGGCACGGCGCGGGCTTCAAGCAGCCCCGCCTTGTCCATCGCGACCGCCGTATCCCACGCCGGCCCCGACGGCCCGGCATAGGTGCGGTTCGACAGCGCGAAGACCCCGACGCCGTAATCGGGCATCAGCATCACATGGCTGCCATAGCCCGGATAGCCGCCGCCGTGCGCGAGCGTGAGGCCGAGATCGCAATCCTGCGCGACGCGCCAGCCCATGCCGTAAGCGCTCGACAGCTTGCACGCCTCTGCGCCGCTCGCGCCGGTGCGATTAACCACCGCGGTGAAGTTCAGGCCCTGCGCAATCTCACGCACCGTCGACCGCTTGACCGGCCCATTGTCGGCATCGTCGCGCGCGGGCCAGGCCGCGAGCAGGAAGGCGACCCATTTGGCATAATCGTTTGCGCTGACCTGCAAGCCCCCCATCGCGTTGAACGCGCCGTCGACCATTTCGGGCTCGGCGGTCCAGCGCTCATTTTCCCAGCGATAACCAAGCGCATAGCGCGCCTTGGGCGCCTTCGGCGCGTCGAAACCGCTGCTCGTCATGCCGAGCGGGGTCAGGATCGTCTGCCGGACATAGTCGGTATATTCCATGCCCGAGGCATTGGCGACGATGCGGCCGAGCAACGCATAGCCGAAGTTCGAATATTCATGTTGGCTCTGCGGGACGCGGCTGAACGGGACGCCCGCGGCGATCATCTTCGTGAACGCGTCCTGCGGCAAGACCTGCTGCCGGTCGCCCCACGGATCGTCGGTGACGAAACCGCCGACATGCTGGAGCAGGTCGCGGACGCGGATGCGCGGGCTGTCTTTCGTCGGATAGGTCCAGCTCTTCATTTCGGGCACATATTGCTCGGCCAAATCGTCGAGGCGGAGCTTGCCGTCGTCGCGCAGCTTCAGGATCGACAGCGCGGTGAAGGCCTTGGTCATCGAGGCGATGCGGAACAGGCTGTCGGGGGTGACGGGGCGCTTGTCGGTGATGTTCTGGACGCCAAGGCCCTTCACATAGGCAAGCTTGCCGTCCTTGACGACGCCATAGACGACGCCGGGGACGTGCTGATCGGCCTGGAACCTGGCGAAGAGCGCGTCGATTTCGGGGGCGAGCTGGTCGAGGGTTTGGGGCGCCACGTCCTGTGCGGTGACAGGGGACGCAACGGTTAGTGCTGTCGCGAGGAGGAGACCAAATCTTGCGTGCATCAAAACCTCCGTTCGTGCTGAGCTTGTCGAAGCACAGCTCTTCCTTCGCAACATAGAAAGGAAGAGCGGCCCTTCGACAAGCTCAGGGCGAACGGATTATTGGTTCAGCGACTCTTTATTCGACGAACGCCGCGTCAATCGTCACGCCGTCGTCAGTCCATGCCGGCACCGCCTGCGCGGTCATCGGTACCATGAAGCGCTTGCGGTCGGGTTTCTCGATTTCGAGAATGTCGCCCGCGCCGAAATTCTCGACTGCGGCGACATGGCCGATGGCAGCGCCGTCGGTCGACACGCACGGCAGGCCGAGCAGGTCGTGGTGGTAATATTCGCCCTCGCCCAAGGGCGGCAGCGCCGAACGCGGGACGGTCAGCACCGTGCCGCGCAGCGCCTCGGCAGCGCTGCGATCATTGACCTCGGCAAAGGTCGCGACCGCGCCCTGATTGGCGGGGCGCACCGATTTGAGGGTGAGCTTGCGGTCACCCGCGTCGAAAACGGAAAAGGCGCGGAGAGCCTCCGCGCCTTCGCCGAACAGTTTGAGACGCACCTCGCCCCGCACCCCGTGCGCGCCGGCGATGGCGGCGAGGGTGACGGGGCGATTCGCGTCGGCCAAGGCTTAGCCTTCGGCCTTTTCTTCGCCGGCTTCGGCAGCGGGCGCTTCTTCGGCAACCGGGCCGCCTTCGGCGACTTCTTCGGCAATCGCGGTCGCGTCTTCGGCGGTCGCGTCGGCCGGAACTTCGTCGGCGACGGCTTCGGCAACCGCTTCGGCGGTTTCTTCGCTCTTCACCGAGCCGGTCGCATCCGATTCTGCCGCTTCGGGAGCAGCAGCTTCTTCAGCGGCGGGCGCTTCGGCTTCGGGTTCCGGGGCCGGAGCGGCGGCAGCAGCGGCTGCGGCTTCTTCGGCGTCAGCCAGCTTCTGCGCCTTTTCTTCGGCGCGTTCCTTGGCCTTTTCGCCGGGGACACCCTTGTTCGGGTTGTTGCGGGCAGCGCGCTCGAGGACGCCAGCGGCGTCGAGGAAGCGGGCGACGCGGTCGGTCGGCTGCGCACCAACCGAGACCCAGTGCTTCGCACGGTCGGCGTCGAGCTTGATGCGCTCCGGATTGTCCTTGGCGAGCAGCGGGTTGTAGCTGCCGATACGCTCGATGAAGCGGCCGTCGCGCGGGCTGCGCGAATCGGCGACGACGATCTTGTAATAGGGACGCTTTTTCGAACCGCCGCGTGCGAGGCGAATGGAGGTTGCCATGATATTTTCCTTCAGAGTTTAACGTTTAAAGTCGGGTCGATTATTTCTTTTTATTCATCAGATTGGCGAGTTCGGGCGGGATCGCGCCGCCGCCGCCGAGGCCGGGGAGGCCTCCGCCGCCGCCCATTCCGGGAATGCCGCCGCCCTTGCCGAACAGCGCGCCGAGGCCCTTCAATCCGCCCATCTTGCGGATCTTCTTCATCGCGCTGGACATTTCCTGGTGCATCTTGAGCACCTTGTTGACCTGCTGCACCGTCGTACCCGATCCGTTGGCGATGCGGATCTTGCGCTTCGCGGTCAGGATTTCGGGCTTCGCGCGCTCCTTCGGGGTCATCGACCCCATGATCGCGTCGAAATGGACGAGCATCTTGTCGTCGGCGCCGCCCGCAGCCATCTGCGCCTGCGCCTTCTTGATGCCCGGGATCATGCCGGCGAGCGCGCCGAGGCCGCCCATGCGGCGCATCTGGTTAAGCTGGGTGCGGAGGTCGTTGAGGTCGAACTGGCCCTTGGCCATCTTCGCGGCCATCGCCTCGGCCTCTTCGGCCTGGATCGTTTCGGCGGCGCGTTCGACGAGGCTGACGACGTCGCCCATGCCGAGGATGCGGCCCGCGATACGCGAGGGTTGGAAGAGTTCGAGCCCGTCGAGCTTTTCGCCGGTGCCCGCGAACTTGATCGGCTTGCCGGTGACGGCGCGCATCGAGAGCGCGGCGCCGCCGCGCGCGTCCCCGTCCATGCGGGTGAGCACGACGCCGGTCAGCGGCACCTGATCGGTGAAGCGCTGCGCGACCTGCACCGCGTCCTGACCCGTCAGGCTGTCGACGACGAGCAGGGTTTCGGCGGGGTTCGCCGTACGCGACACCGCCTGCATCTCGTCCATCAGCTGCTGGTCGACGTGGAGACGGCCCGCAGTGTCGAGCATCAGGACGTCATAGCCCTGCAGCTTCGCGGCCTGCAGCGCGCGCTGCGCGATCTCGACCGGCTGCTGGCCCGCGACGATCGGCAGCGTCGCGACATCGATCTGCTGGCCGAGGACGGCGAGCTGTTCCTGCGCGGCGGGGCGATTGACGTCGAGCGACGCCATCAGCACCTTCTTGCGCTCCTTGTCCTTCAGCCTTTTCGCGATCTTCGCGGTGGTCGTCGTCTTACCCGAGCCCTGAAGGCCGACCATCATGATCACGGCGGGCGGCGTGACGGCGAGTTCGAGCTCGGCGGTTTCCGAACCGAGCATCTCGGTCAGCGCGTCGCTGACGATCTTGACGACCTGCTGCCCCGGGGTGACCGAGCGCAGGACATTCTGGCCAATCGCGAGTTCGGTGACCTGATCGACGAAGCTGCGCACGACGGGCAGCGCGACATCGGCCTCGAGCAGGGCGATTCGCACTTCGCGCATCGCCGCGCGCACGTCGGCCTCGGTCAGCGCGCCGCGGCCGCGGAGCTTCCCGAAAACATCGCCAAGCCGATTGCTCAGACTGTCGAACATGCGCCTCAAATCCTTCGTTTCGAGGCCCGCAACGCAAAAGACGCCGGTGAGCGAAACCTCGCCAACCAGCGGCTATCCGTGGACAGACTTTCCGTCGCGGACATCGATATGCCCGAACGCAAGATGCGTGCGGACGCGGCGGCCTTTACGCAAAAGCACCGTCAAAAGCAAGCATGCGAGAGAGCAGGCCGACGCTTCGCAACGCCGGGGCCGGCGCACTTAACCCAAATTTCACCGCTTCGGCGCCATAAAGCGCGCAATGGTGGGGAAAATTCATATGACATCGACGCCGAAGCAATTCGACCGCAGCGAGGGCGCCAAACGCGACATCATAGCAGGGGGCATCGTCGTCGCCGCGATCCTGCTGTTCGTCGGCACGGGCAGCAATGTGATGCAGGCGGCGGTGCGCGCGCTGATCGGCCTCGGTGGCGGCCCCGACCGGGCCCTCGCCGCGGCGCTCGTGCTCAACATCGCGCTGATCCTTTTTGGCTGGCGCCGCTACGAAGACCTGAACCGCGAAATCCGCGAGCGCACCGAGGCCGAACAGCGCGCCCGCTACCTCGCCGACACCGACCCGCTGACCGGGTTCCTCAACCGCCGCGCGCTGCTCGCGACGGGGCAACAGATGATCGCGGGCGCGATCGCCGAAAAGCGCCAGGTCGCGCTGTTCCTGCTCGACCTCGACCATTTCAAGACCGTCAACGACATTCACGGCCATGCCGCGGGCGACCGCGTGCTCCAGGTCGCGGCCGAGCGCATCTCTGCCGTCCTGCCGCCCAACGCCACCAAGGCGCGGCTCGGCGGTGACGAATTTGTCGCGATGCTCGTTTTCGAACCCGCCGCGCGCGCCGATATCGACGCGCTGGCCGCCGAACTCGTCATGGCGCTCGACAACTCGGTGGCACACGACGCGCAGCAGATCCGTATCGGCGCTTCGCTCGGCATCTCGCTCGCCGACGACGCAAGCATGACGATGGAAACGATGGTCCGCCAGGCCGACATCGCGATGTATCATGGCAAGGACGAGGGACGAAACCGCCACATCTGGTTCGAACCCGGCATGGAAATGGCGGTGCAGGTGCGCAACCAGATCGAGACCGGGATTCGCGAGGGCATGCCGCGCGGCGAGTTCGTGCCGCACTTCGAACCGCAGGTCGACATCGCCAGCGGCCGCCTGATCGGTTTCGAGATGCTGATGCGCTGGGAATCGCCCGAATATGGGATGATCCCGCCCGAACGCTTCATCCCGGTCGCCGAAGAAAGCGGCCTGATCGGCGAATTGTCGCTGCTCGTCATCCGCAACGCCATGGAAACCGCGAAGCGCTGGGACCCGTCGATCCTGCTCGCGGTCAATATCTCGCCGCAGCAGCTCAAGGATCCGTGGTTCAGCCAGAAGCTCACCAAGCTGCTCGTCGAGGTCGGCTTCCCGGCCAGCCAGCTCGAGGTCGAGATTACCGAAAGCTCGCTGTTCGAGAATCTGCCGCTCGTGCGCTCGATCGTCACCAGCCTCAAGAATCAGGGCGTCTCGCTCAGCCTCGACGATTTCGGTACCGGTTACAGTTCGCTGTCGCACCTCCGCGCGCTGCCGTTCGACCGGATCAAGATCGACCGCAGCTTCGTCGCCGCGATGCGCGGCAGCCCCGACGCGCAGGCGATCGTCGTCGCAATCGTCCGGCTGGGCGAAAGCCTCGCGATGCCGATCACCGCCGAGGGCGTCGAGGACGAAGCGACCGCGATCGAACTGACGCGGCTCGGCTGCGCCAAGGGTCAGGGCTGGTATTTCGGCCGCGCCGCCTCGGCCGCCGATACCGAACGCCTGCTCGCCGACCGCGGCCTGCTCCGCGCGCCGGCGGTGCCGCCCGCGGGCCCCGAGACGGGCGAACAGGAACCCTTGCGCAAGACGGCGTAATCCCGCCGCATCGCTAGACTTCGCGCGCGCGCGCCCTTACATGCGCGAGCTATGGCAGACCGCTTCACCAAGATGCACGGCCTCGGCAACGACTTCGTCGTGATCGACGCGCGCGAGCGCAGCGTCGAGATGACGCCGGCGCGCGCGCATGCGATCGCCGACCGGCGCCATGGAATCGGGTGCGACCAGCTGATCCTGCTCGAACCGTCGGCCAGCGCCGACGTGAAGATGCGTATCTTCAACGCCGACGGCGGCGAGGTCGAGGCGTGCGGCAATGCGACGCGCTGCGTCGCGACGCTGATCGGCAAACCCGCGGTGATCGAGACGCTGGGCGGCATGCTGCGCGTCACCCCCGCCGACGGCGGCGCCGAGGTGACGCTGGGTGAACCCGTGTTCGACTGGGAGCATATACCGCTCGCGATGCCGATGGACACGCGCGACATGCCCGTCGCGTGGGACGAGCTCGAACATGGCGCCGCGGTCAATGTCGGCAATCCGCATATCATCTTCTTCGTACCCGAAGCCGATGCAGTACGGCTCGACGAACTGGGCCCGCGGATCGAGACCGACCCGCTGTTCCCCGAGCGCGTCAACGTTAACGTCGCGAGCCTCGACGGCGAGAACCAGTTGCAGCTGCGCGTCTGGGAACGCGGCGTCGGGCTGACGCAGGCGTGCGGCACCGGCGCGTGCGCGACGGCGGTCGCGGCGATCCGCGCGGGGCTTGTCCAGTCGCCGGTCACGGTGTCGCTGCCCGGCGGCGACCTGATCATCCGCTGGGCGCCGGGCGAGCCGATCGTGATGAGCGGCGCCGCGACACGTGTGTACGAGGGCGAGACCGACTGGGCGCAGTTCGGATGAGCGTATCCCTCGTCGACCGCCAAGAGGTCGTCAATTTCGGTTGCCGGCTGAACATCGCCGAGGGCGAGGCCATCCGGTCCGCCATCAAGACTGCGGGCGCACAGGGCACGATCGTCTTCAACAGCTGTGCAGTGACCGACGAGGCGGTGCGGCAGGCGCGGCAGGCCGTGCGGCGCGCGCTGCGTGAGCTGCCGGGCGCCGAGGTTGTCGTGACCGGGTGCGCGGCGGAGCTGGAGCGCGAGACCTTCGCCGCGATGGGTGCGCGGGTGGTGCCCAATGACGCCAAGGGGCTTGCGGAGAGCTATGGCGGCGAAACAGCATTTCCCAACTCCCGCCCCTATGCGCCGGCGCTTTCGGGCGCCGATCATGCGCGCGCCTTTCTCGGCGTGCAGACGGGCTGCTCGCACAGCTGCACCTTTTGCGCGACTGTGCTGGCGCGCGGGACGGCGCGGTCGGCAACCGTGGAGGACGTCCTCGCCTCCGCCCGCACGGCCCTCGACCGCGGCCAGCGCGAGATCATCCTCACGGGGGTCGACCTCGCCAGTTACGGCGACGACAGCGGCACCAGCCTTGCAACGCTGGTCGAGGCGCTGCTCGCGCTGCCGGTCGAGCGCCTCCGCCTCTCGTCGCTTGACCCCGACCGGATCGACGACGCGCTGTTCGCCTTGCTGACGCAGGAAAAGCGCGTGATGCCGCATGTCCACCTGTCGCTGCAGGCGGGCGACGATATGGTGCTGACGCGCATGAAGCGCCGCCATCGCCGCGCCGATGCGGTGCGCTTGATCGAACAGCTCAAGACCGCGCGCGCAGAAATTGCGATCGGCGCCGACCTGATCGCGGGCTTTCCGACCGAAGACGAAGCGATGTTCGCGAACTCGCTGGCGCTGATCGACGATTGCGACATCGTCTTTGGCCACATCTTTCCGTACAGCCCGCGCGCCGGGACGCCCGCCGCACGGATGCCGCAGGTCGGGCGTACGATGGCCCGCGAGCGCGCCGCAGCCTTGCGCGAAGCCAATGCGCGGCGCCGGCAGGACTGGCTCGGCACCCAGATCGGCCGCACCGCCTCGATGCTCGTCGAGCGCGACGGTATGACCGGCCACGCCGAGAATTTCGCCGCCGTAGCGCTCGCTGCACCCGCGGCGCCCGGCACCATTATCGACGTGCGCCTGACCGCGCGCGACGGCGACCGGATGGTCGCCATCCCCACCCAAACAAAGGATATCGCGGCATGACCGGCCAAAGCTGGAGCGAACGACTGCTCGGCGGATTCCGCCGGACGTCCGAACGGCTCGGCGAAAATCTCGCCGGGCTGACCGGCAAGGCGCGGCTCGACGAGGATGATCTCGACCGGATCGAGGAGGCGCTGATCGCCGCCGACCTCGGCCCCGCAATGGCCGACCGCATCCGCGGCCGCCTCGCCGAACGCCGCGACATCGCCGCGAACGGCACCGAGGAACTGCGCAAGGTCGTCGCCGAAGAAATCGCCGCGGTGCTGCGCCCCGTCGCCGAACCGCTCGACATCGATGCCTTCCCGCGCCCGCAGGTCATCCTCGTGATCGGGGTCAATGGATCGGGCAAGACCACGACGATCGCCAAGCTCGCGCACCTGTTCCAGGAACAGGATTATGGCGTGATGCTCGTCGCGGGCGACACGTTCCGCGCCGCCGCGATCGGCCAGCTCAAGGTCTGGGCCGAACGGCTCGGCGTGCCGATCATGGCGGGCCCCGAAGGCGGCGACAGCGCGGGCATCGTGTTCGACGCGGTGAAGCAGGCGACCGCGACCGGCATCGACGTGCTGATCGTCGACACCGCCGGGCGGCTCCAGAACAAGCGCGAGCTGATGGACGAGCTTGCGAAGATCAAACGCGTGCTCGGGCGCCTCAATCCGGCGGCGCCGCACGACGTCGTGCTCGTGCTCGACGCGACGACGGGGCAGAATGCGCTGTCACAGATCGACGTGTTCCGCGAAGTCGCCGGCGTCACCGGCCTCGTGATGACCAAGCTCGACGGCACCGCGCGCGGCGGCGTGCTCGTGTCCGCGGCCGAGCGCCACGGGCTTCCCATCCACGCGATCGGTATCGGCGAAACCATCGACGACCTTCGTCCGTTCGACGCGGACGAGATCGCGGGCATTATTGCAGGAAATATCCGATGAGCGATCAGCTCGACCAGATCGACCAGCTCCCGGGCGGTCCCGAAACCGTCCCCGCGCCCCCGCCGGCGAAGCATGGCTGGCTCAACTTCGTGATCGATTTCGGGCCTTTGCTCGTTTTCTTCCTCGCCTATAAATTCTCGTCGGGCGGCGAAGGCGCGTTCGCCGCGACGACCGCAGCGATCAAGGGCACCGTCGCCTTCATGGTCGCGATCGTCATCGCGATGGCCGTGTCGAAATGGAAGCTCGGCAAGATTTCGCCGATGCTGTGGATGTCGAGCATCCTCGTCCTCGGCTTCGGCGCGCTGACGATCTGGTTCCACGACGAACGCTTCATCGTGATGAAGCCGACGATCATCTATGGCGCCTTCGCGGCGCTGCTGCTCGGCGGATACTGGTTCAAGCGGCCGATGCTCAAATATCTGCTGCAGTCGGCGCTCGAGGGGCTCACCGACCGCGGCTGGCTGCTGCTGTCGCGCAACTGGGGGATCTTCTTTGCCGCGCTCGGCATCGCCAATCATGTGATGTACGAGCTGATCCAGGCGAAGCAGATGAGCTTCGACCTGTGGCTGACGATCAAGGTCTGGGGCGTCACCGCACTCTCCTTCCTCTTCACCTTCAGCCAGGTTCCGGTGATGCTGAAGAACGGCCTCGCCGTTCCCGAAGAGGCCGCAACCGACAAAAGTTGATGCATTTCCCCGCTGCGCTGGCATAGCTGCGTCACCGGCTCCGGGTCGCACGCGGCGCCGCGATAACAAGGGGGAACTGCCATGGACAAATTTTTCGGAAACCTGCACGCCGTGCTCGGCGCGGGGCTCGTGCTCGCGATCATCCTGATGCTGTGCCTCAACGGCCAGAATTTCGAGGACGGAGTCGCCGCGGGCAATGCGATCATGCGCTGGCTGCACACCTTCTTCGGCGTGCTGTGGATCGGCCTGCTTTACTATTTCAACTTCGTCCAGATTCCGACGATGCCGAAGATTCCGGCCGAACTGAAGCCTGCGGTCGGCAAGCATATCGCGCCCGCCGCGCTGTTCTGGTTCCGCTGGGCGGCGCTGATCACCGTGCTACTGGGCGTCGCGATCGCCGGCCACGCCAAATATCTCGCGCCCGCGCTCGGCCTGCAGGACCCATACAAGCTGATCGGCGTCGGCATGTGGCTGGGCCTGATCATGGCGTTCAACGTCTGGTTCGTGATCTGGCCGAACCAGAAAAAGGCGCTGGGTATCGTCGAAGCCGACGATGCGGCCAAGGCGAAAGCCGCCAAGACCGCGATGATCTTTTCGCGGACCAACACCCTGCTGTCGATCCCGATGCTCTATGCAATGGTGAACTTCAGCTAAGCCGGCTGGCAAAGATTGCAAAGGGGCGCTCCGGGAGACCGGGGCGCCCTTTTCGTTTCAGCCCTCGATCGCCGCTTTGTGCATCCGCCCGTTCATCACGTAATGCGCGACGCCGAGCTGCATCCCCGCCGCCTGCGCATCGTCGATCTCGCGCACGCGGCGCGCGGGCGATCCCGCCCATAGTTCGCGGGTCGGGATTTCCTTATTCTCGGTGAGCAGCGCACCCGCGGCGAGCATCGCGTCGCTGCCGATGCGGCACCCGTTCATCACCGTTGCCTTGAGCCCCACGAACGCCCGGTCGGCGAGCGTGCAGCCATGCACCATCGCGAGATGGCCAATCAGCACATCTTCGCCGATGATCGTCGGGAAACCTTCGGGGCGGTGCGGCATCGGGCCGTCGCAGTGGACGATGCTGCCGTCCTGGATGTTCGATCGCGCACCGACGACGATGCGGCTGACGTCGGCGCGCAGCACGCAATTATACCAGATGCTGACATCGGGACCGATCGTCACGTCGCCGATGATCCGGCACCCCGGCGCGATGAAGGCGCTGGGGTTGATCTGCGGCGTCTTGCCATTGACGGTGATGATGCTGACGTCGTTGCGGGTCATTCGTCGCGCCCTCCGATGATATTCTTCCAGAGCAGGACCGGCAGCGTCGAGGCATAATCGTCGGTCCAGCGTTCGAAATTCGGCCGCGCCTCGAGCGGCACCCAGGTATCGAGATCGCGTGAATCCTTGCGCGGGCGAAGGCCGCCCGTCAATTGCTGCATCCGCTCCGGCGTCGCGGTCAGCGCGACCCAGTTCGATCCGGTCAGGTCGCCATATTCGTCGCCGATCGGGCCGGGGTCCATGCGGATCGCGCTCGTCCAATCGCGCGCCTTCGCCTCTGCCGCCAGCACGGGTTCGAGCCCGAAGAAACGGTTCGAGATATGGATGAGCAGGATGCCGTCGGGCTTCATCGCGCGCGCATAAATGCCGATCGCTTCGCGGGTCAGCAGGTGCAGCGGGATCGCGTCGGACGAGAAAGCATCGATGACGATGATGTCGAAACGCCCCGCCGGCTGGTTCGCGAGCTGAAGCCGTGCGTCGCCGATAACGATCGGCGTGTCGCCGGCGCAATCGGACAGGAAGGTGAATTTCGCAGGGTCGCGCGCGATATCGACCATCACGGGGTCGATTTCGAAGATCGTCCAGCGTTGCCCCGGTTTGCGGTAGCAAGCGAGCGTGCCCGCCCCCAAACCGACGATCCCGACCGACGCGTTCGGCCCCGCCAGCGCTTCGGCCTTGTCGAGCGTCAACCCGACCCCCGACTGATGCCCGTAATAGGTGGTCGGGTCGCGCCGATGCGCGGCGTCGGTGCGCTGGAGACCGTGGAGCGTCGTGCCGTGCGCGAGGCGGCGCTGGTTCGATGCCGGATAGTCGGTGACTGTATAGACGCCGAAATAGCTGCGGACGCGCGCGCCGGTAAAGCTTTCCTGGATCGTGTCCCAGCCGCCGACCCCGATCATCAGGAGCGCGAGCACCGATACGAAAGCCCAGCGCCAGCCGATGACGAGCATTCCGATGACGAAGATCGCAATGCCCCAGCCGGCCACCGCGCCGTCGAGCCGGCCCGTCCAGTTCGCAACCATATGCCAACTCGCAAAAGCCGCGATCACGACGAGCAGGACCGCAACGACACGCGTCGTTTTCACCTCGAGCCCCAGCCACTTGTCCCACGGGAAGAGCGCGGGCAGCGGCAGCAGCATCGCCGCAGCGAGGATCAGCAACGGATGCTCATACACCCAGTCGAAGAGGAGCGGCGCGAACAGGGCCGCGAACAGCCCGCCGAGCACCCCGCCCGCCGACATGATCAGGTAGAAGAGCGTCAGATGTTGCGGCGCGGGGCGGAGATGATAGAGATAGCCGTGCAGCGCAGTCGCGACGATGAACAGCATCGCGAGGCTGGCGAGCGCGACCATCATCGACCCGCCGCCCGAACTCAGCAGCCCGAGCCCGCCCACCGAGAGCAACACGACCGGCGCGAGCAGCGTGATGACCTGCGTCGGCCGCTCCATCGTCGAAAAGGCGATCACGAAGCTGAGCAGGTAGAGCCCGAGCGGCAGCACCCAGAGCAAAGGCATCGCAACGATATCGGTGGTGAGATGCGTCGTGGTCGACAGCATCAGCCCCGACGGCACCGCCGCGATCAGCAGCCAGTGGATCTGGCGCCGCAGCGTCGGGCGCGGTTCGGATGTGGCGGCGACATGGCTTTCCGCGGCGCCGTGCCAGCGCGCTGCGGCCGCGCCCGCGACGAGCAGGACGAGCGCGGCATAGCCCGCGGTCCAGCCCCAGCTTTGCGCCGCGAGCGGCATCGTCGGTTCGACGAGCGCCGGATAGCTGATGAGGCCGGCGAAACTGCCGAGGTTCGAGGCGGCATAGAGATAATAGGGATCGCCCGCGCGCGCGTCGGCGGCGAACCAGCGCTGCATCAACGGCGCCTGCGCCGAGACGACGAAGAAGACGGGGCCGATCGAAGCGAGCAGGAGCAAAGGCACCCACAGCGCCTCCTGCCCCGGGCCGGGCGGCGCGATCTGCGCGATGCCGATCGGAAGCCACAGCGCGGCGACAAGGAACAACGCGAGGTGGATGATCGCCTGACGCCGCACGGTGAAGCGCCCGAGCCAGTGCGCATAGGCATAGCCGCCGAGGAGCAGCGCCTGATAGACGAGCATTGCGCTGTTCCACACGGCGGGGGCGCCGCCGAGCTTGGGCAGCACCATCCGCGCGACCATCGGCTGGACGAGGAACAGCAGGAAACTGCCGACGAGGATCGTCAGCACGAACAGCCAGCGCCGCGGCGATGCAGAAACGGTCACGCGATCAGGCGCCGAGCAGCCGTGCCGCGTGGAGCGCATGATAGCTGAGCACCCCCGACGCGCCCGCGCGGCGGAACGCGAGCAGGGTTTCGAGGACGAGCGCATCGCGGTCACCCGCACCGGCGGCGGCGGCGGCCTCGATCATCGCATATTCGCCCGACACCTGGTACGCGTAGACGGGAACCGCGAAATTGTCCTTCACCGCACGCACGATGTCGAGATAGGGCAGCCCGGGCTTCACCATCACGCTGTCGGCACCCTCGGCGAGGTCCTGTGCGACTTCGCGCAGCGCTTCCTCGCTGTTCGCGGGGTCCATCTGATAGGTCTTCTTGTCGCCCTTCAGCAGCCCGCGCGAGCCGACCGCGTCGCGGAACGGGCCGTAGAAAGCCGACGCGTATTTCGCGGCATAGCTCATGATCTGGACATGACCGAAGCCTTCGGCCTCCAGCGCCTGCCGGATCGCGCCGATGCGGCCGTCCATCATATCGCTGGGCGCGATGATGTCGGCGCCGGCGCGCGCCTGATTAAGCGCCTGCCCGACGAGCACCTCGACCGTCTCGTCGTTGAGCACATAGCCGGCGCCGTCGATCAGCCCGTCCTGCCCGTGGCTGGTATAAGGGTCGAGCGCGACGTCGGTGAGCACGCCGATATCGTCGCCGAGCGCCTGCTTGATCGCCGCGGTCGCGCGGCACATGAGGTTATCGGGATTGAGCGCTTCGCTGCCGTCTTCGCTGCGCCGGTCGGCTTGCGTATAAGGGAAAAGCGCGAGGCACGGGATGCCCACGGCGACCGCATCCTTCGCGCGTTCGACCAGCAGGTCGACCGACCAGCGCGACACGCCGGGCAGGCTCGCGATCGGTTCTTCGGTGCCCGATCCGTCGCAGACGAACAGCGGCCAGATGAGATTGGCGGGCGACAGCTGGGTTTCGCGCACCATCGCACGGCTCCAGCCGGTGCGGCGCGTGCGGCGGAGGCGCAGGTCGGGGAAAGCGGCTTGGGTCATGCGGGGTGCATAGCGGCGCTTGGCCGCGGGGCAAATGGGTATTGCCGCTTTTTATGCGGGGTCAGATGCGGTCGCCGGCCCGCTTCGATGCCGTGTCGGCGAGGCTGCCGAGCTTCGGTCCCTCGATCTGTTTCGCCGCCACCGGGGCCAGCGCGGCGCCGGGCGCGATCGACGTCAGCGTACGGATACGCGCCCGGAAGTCGGCGAGATCCTTGCCCTCGAGCAGCGCGCGGGTGACGAAGGTCACCGACGACGGATTCACCGCGCGGCCGTTACGATAGAGCTCGTAATGGAGATGCGGGCCGGTCGAGAGGCCGGTCGAGCCGATATAGCCGATCACCTGACCGCGATTTACGCGCTGGCCGGGGCGTACTGCGATACGGCTCATATGCCCATAGCCGGTGCCGAGGCCGTTGCCGTGGTTGAGCTTCACATAATTGCCGAAGCCGCCGTGGCGCCCGGCAATCGTCACCACCCCGTCGGTCACCGCATAGATCGGCGCGCCATAACCGCCGCCGAAGTCCATCCCGCTGTGCATGCGCTTGTAGCCAAGGATCGGGTGGCGGCGCATCCCGAAGGTCGAAGTGACGCGCCCGTTGGTCGGGCGTGCCATGCCGCCGCGCTGCTGCCCGACGCCCGACGCCTCATACCATTGGGCGCGGCCGCCCGTATTCCATTCGAGCATCGACAGCTTCGATTTCCCGCCGCGGATCAGTCCGGCATAGAGCAATTTGCCCGTCTCGCTCTCGCCCGTTTCGGCGCGGCGATAATCGACGATGATGTCGAATTCGTCGTTCGAGCGGATGCCGCTGCCGACCGAAATCTGCTGGCCGATGACGCGCAGGTACGACTGGATCGCCTGCGGCGGCGCGCCAGCGGCGCGCGCCGATCGGTACAGGCTGTCGCCGACGCGGCCGCGGATGCGCAGCGGCGTCGCATCGACCGCGATCGGGATGCGCCGCATGACAAGCTGCCCGCCCTGTCGCTCCATCTCGATGCGAAGATCGAAGCGTGCGCGCATCGCGAGCGCCTCGACCGGGCGCGGCATCGTGCGCGCGGCGCGGCGGCCGAGGATCAGGTCGATGCGCGTGCCCGGCGCGATATCGGCAAGCGGCACCGCACCCGAAACCTGGTTCGCGAGCGCCTGCGCCTCGCTGCTGCCGACGCCCGAGCGTTCGAGCAGCCGCGCGAAGCTGTCGCCGCTGCCAAGCGTGGCGGTGAGTTCGATCTGCGGTCGTTCGGGGGTCTGGGTCAGCGGACGGACCGCATCGGTCGCCGCCATATGGCGCCCGGTGTCGCCGCCGAACGCGAGCGGCACGATCATTTGCGCGCGCGCTTCGTTGAAATCGGCGGCGTCGAGCGCGGGCATGCCGCCGACTTCGAGCGGCTGGATGCCGGGGAAGGTCGCGATCGCGGTCCCGCACAGCAGGGTTAATGTGGCAAGCCCGCGCCACCACTCGGCCGAACCGATATTGTCGCCAAGGTCGGGAACGAGGTCGAGCTGCGCCAGCCGGTCGCGCCAGCCAAGCTGCGGTTCGGCGTCGGCAACGGCGCGCCGCAGCGGGATCGCTTGCGACATCGTGAGGGCGGCCGCGTTGCCGGACATCCCCGCGATGGGTTCGTGACGCTGGAACAAATTGCAACCCCCGCTCGGCCAGCCTCCCTTATACCCGGCTGCCGAATGATGTTTTCGAGCCGTTGTCTGTAAAGAAAGGTCGTTAAAGTCAATTTAATGGCGGATTTGCCGCGGCGCATTGCGGCAAGGCGTGGCGGGGTCGGGATATTATGCAACAGTGTGGAAAAAATCGGCCTCCATCCTGCCACGAGGCGATCGGCTGTTGCGCCGCGCCCGCACCCATGCCAGCTTGGCTCCCAAGAAAATGACGTCACCCTCCTCCCAGCCGGTCAAGGCTGTCCTTGGCCCCACCAACACCGGCAAAACCCATTTGGCGGTCGAGCGCCTGACCGCCCATTCGAGCGGCATGATCGGCTTTCCGCTGCGCCTGCTCGCGCGCGAAGTTTACGACCGCGTCGTC
Organism: Sphingopyxis sp. LARHCG72; assembly: GCF_052871675.1. NCBI lineage: Bacteria > Pseudomonadati > Pseudomonadota > Alphaproteobacteria > Sphingomonadales > Sphingopyxidaceae > Sphingopyxis > Sphingopyxis sp. LARHCG72. Next base: position 112,416 of record NZ_JBIXJU010000004.1, read on the forward strand.
GCGATCAAGGGCGCCGCGCAGGTGGGACTCGTCACCGGCGAAGAGCGAATCCTGCCGCCCGATGCGCGCTACCTGCTCGGCACGATGGAAGCGCTGCCGGTCGAGCGCGACGTCGCCTTCGTCGGGATCGACGAGGCGCAGCTTGGCGCCGACCCCGAGCGCGGGCATGTCTTCACCGACCGGCTGCTGCGCGCGCGCGGGCGCGAGGAAACGATGATCCTCGGCTCGGCGAGCATCCGCGGGCTGGTCAAGGGACTGGTGCCCGAGGCCGAGATCATCACCCGGCCGCGTTTCTCGACCTTGAGCTACGCCGGGTCGTCGAAGCTCTCGCGCCTCCCCAAACGCTCGGCGATCGTCGCTTTCTCGGCCGAGGAAGTCTATGCGATCGCCGAAATGCTGCGCCGCTTTTCGGGCGGCGCCGCGGTCGTGATGGGGGCGCTCAGCCCCAAGACGCGCAATGCGCAGGTCGCGATGTTCGAGGCGGGCGAAGTCGATTATCTCGTCGCGACCGACGCGATCGGCATGGGGCTCAACCTCGACGTCCAGCATGTCGCCTTTGCGAGCCTGCAGAAATTCGACGGGCGCCGCCTCCGCCGCCTGACGGTTTCGGAAATGGCGCAGATCGCGGGGCGCGCCGGGCGTCACCAGCAGGACGGCGGCTTCGGCACCGTCGGGCTGCCGCAGGGCGGCTTCACGCCTGAGGAAATCCACGCAATCGAGGGACATCATTTCCCGCCGCTCGCGAGCCTGTTCTGGCGCAACCCGACCCCGGGCTTCGGCTCGCTCGACCAGCTTTTGTCCGACCTGGCGCAGCCGCCGGACCAGCCAATGCTGCGCGCCGCGCCCGAGGCGGTCGACATCGCGGTGCTCAAGCATCTGGCGGGTGATATGGAGGTGCGCGCACGCGGCGGCGATTTCGACGCGGTCCAGCGATTGTGGGACGTCTGCGGCCTCCCCGATTTCGAACAATTGGGCGCCGAGCACCATAGCCGCACCATATTCAAGCTGTGGCAATGGCGCACGAGCGGCGACGGGATGATCGATCCCGACTGGTTCGCGCGCCGCCTTGCGCGGCTCAACGACGTCGAGGGCGACATCGACCAGCTCGCAAGCCGCATCGCCGCGGTGCGCACGCTCTGCTTCATCGCGCAGCGCGGCGACTGGATCGCGGGCGCGGCGGGGTGGACCGAGCAAACGCAGGCGCTCGAATCGCGCCTGTCCGACGCGCTGCACGCGGCGCTCGCGCAGCGTTTCGTCGACCGGCGGCTCGCGCTGCTGCTGCGCGACGCGGGACAGCGCAATGCCGCGCTGCCCGTCGCGGTCGGCGCCGACGGCACCGTCGCGGTCGACGGCGAGGCGATCGGAACGCTCAAGGGCTTCCAGTTCAAGGTCGATCCGGTGGCGAAAGCGAGCGACCACCGCATGCTGCTTGCGGCGGCCGAAAAGCATCTGCGCGCCGAACTCGCGCGCCGCGCGACCGCGCTCGCCGAGGGCGACGACGGCGCGCTGTCGCTGATCGCCGAGCCGGGGACCGCGCCGCGCCTCGCCTGGCACGGCCACGCGATCGCGACGCTCGCGCGCGGGCCGACGCTCGTCCAGCCGGCGATCCAGGTCGACCCATCGCTACGGCGGCTCGAACTGCATCAGGTGCAGGCGATTTCCGAACGGCTCCAGCGCTTCGTCGCGCAGCAGCTCGCGCGCCACGCGGGACCGCTCGCCGCGATGGGCGAGGCGGCGGGCGACCTCTTCACCCCGCCGCGCGTGCGCGCGCTGCTCGCCGCGCTCACCGACAACAGCGGGACGATCGGCCGTGCTATGGTCGAGGATCAGCTCAACGCGCTGACGCCCGAAGAGCGCCCGCAGCTGCGCAAGCTCGGCTTCACCATCGGCTCGCTCGATCTCTTCCACCCGCTGCTGCTCAAGCCCGAGGCGGTGCGCTGGCGCGCCGCGCTGACGGCGGCGCAGCAGGGCGCGCCGGTTCCTGCGCTGCCGCCGCACGGCGCGGTGCTGCAAAAGGCGGGCAGCCACGCCGGGCTGGTCATCGCGGGTTTCCGCCGCTGTGCGTCGGGCTGGCTGCGCATCGACATGGCCGAAAAACTCGCGCGTCAGGCGCATGCCGCGCGGATGCAGGCCGCGGCACCGCCGACCGCGCCGCTGGTCGGCCGCGACGATCATCATGACGATCATGCGAACGACGAGCATGAGGGCGTCAGCGCCGCGCCGCCGCCCGGCTTCATCATCGACCCGGCGCTCGCCACTTCGCTCGGACTCGACGAGGAGACACGCCGCGCGCTGCTCGGCAGCTTCGGCTTCCGCAGCATTGGCGAACCCGCGCTGCAGCGCTGGCGCTGGTCGGGACTGCGCAAGGCGGCCGAAAAACGCCCGCGCCGCAAACCGCATCCGCATCGCAAGAGTGCCGACGCGCCGACGCGCGCCGCGAACGGCGAAACAAGGCGCCCGCCCGCGCATCAGGCGAAGGGCAAGCGCGGCGAGCCGGACAAAGTGCGCGTCGACGCCCCGCGCCCGCCGCGCCCCGATCGCCCCGACCGGCAGCCTCGTCGCGGTCCGTCGCCGAACAGCCCCTTTGCGGGCCTCGCCGCGCTCCTCGCGGACGCACGCAAAGACTGATGGCAAGCCCGGGCGCCGCAGGAAGCATCCGGCTCGACAAGCTGCTGTGGTTCCTGCGCTTCGCGCGCTCGCGCAGCATCGCGCAGGCGATGGTCGAAGCGGGACATATAAGGCTCGATGGGCGGCGCATCACGCGTTCGTCGTGCGCGGTGCATGCCGGGTCGACGCTCGTTCTGCCGGTTGGCGAGCGGATCGAGGTGCTTCGCCTGCTGTCACTGCCGCTGCGCCGCGGCCCCGCGCCCGAGGCGCAGGCTTGTTACCAGCGGCTCGATCCCGGCGTTTTGCCGCCCGCACCAATGGCTATCGACGCCGATGGAAATGCTTTGCACCCCGAAGACCCCGACCGTCCTATTCAATGAGAGTGATTCGCAACTGTCGCTTAGCGTTGACGCACCGCCGTCACGCGGCATAGAGGCGAGCCCATATGGAGAGCCTGACGGCCCGATTGCCGTCATCTGAGGGAGCCGAAAGCCCATGACCTATGTCGTCACCGATGCCTGCGTCCGGTGCAAATATATGGACTGTGTCGAGGTGTGCCCCGTCGACTGTTTCTATGAGGGCGAGAATATGCTCGTCATCAACCCGAACGAATGCATCGACTGCGGCGTGTGCGAACCCGAATGCCCCGCCGAGGCGATCCTGCCCGACACCGAGAGCGGCCTCGAAAAGTGGCTCGAGGTGAACGCCAAGTTCAGCGCCGAATGGCCGAACATCACGGTCAAGAAGGAAACCCCCGCGGACGCCGACGAGTTCAAGGGTGTCGAGAACAAGTTCGAGACGCTCTTCTCGCCCGAACCCGGCGAGGGCGACTGACCCGAAATCGAACAAACGGAACGGGGCGGGACTTTCCCGCCCCTTCTTTTTGCCCCCTTGAAAGAGCTCCGCTTGGCGACGATGTAGGACGTCGGAGGGGCCAGCCCGCCGGTTCTCGGCACGGCATCCCGGAAACATAAGGACGAAATCCCAATGATCGACCCGCTCGCAGCCCTGGTTCCCGTCGTCGTCGAACAGACGAGCCGCGGCGAACGCAGCTTCGACATTTTCTCCCGCCTGCTGCGCGAACGGATCGTCTTCGTCACCGGCGAGGTCGAGGACAATATGGCCTCGCTGATCGTCGCCCAATTGCTGTTCCTCGAATCGGAGAATCCGAAGAAGGACATCTATATGTACATCAACTCGCCGGGCGGCGTCGTCACGGCGGGCATGGCGATTCACGACACGATGCAGTATATTCGTCCGCGCGTCGGCACGGTGTGCATCGGCCAAGCGGCGTCGATGGGCAGCTTCCTGCTCGCCGCGGGCGAGCCCGGGATGCGCGTCGCGCTGACCAATGCGCGCGTGATGGTCCACCAGCCGTCGGGCGGCGCGCGCGGCATGGCGTCGGACATCGAGATCCAGGCCAAGGAAATCCTGCGCATCCGCAAGCGGATGAACGACCTCTATGTGAAATATACCGGCAAGTCGCTGAAAGAGATCGAAAAGGCGATGGACCGCGACACCTTCCTCGAAGCCGATGAAGCCAAGGCATTCGGCCTCGTCGACCATGTCTACGATCGCCGTCCCGGCCTTCCCGGCGACGAAGCGCCGAAGGATGTAAGCGAAGGCCCGACGCCCTGATGCGACCGGGTTCGGCACCGGCCCGCTCCCCCACCCGGCCTCCACAGAGTATCCTGAAATGGGAGGCCGGGTGGGGGAGCGGGCCGGTGCCGCGCAAGGCCGAAAAGGCTCCTTAACCGCGTTTCTTGACGACCGCTTCGCCCTCCGGCGCTACGCGGGACATTGTACCCATGTCACCCAATTGCCATATTGTAATTGGGTGACCGGGGACTAGGATAAAGGCGGCGTTGCCCCTTTTGGGCATGCCATAGGAAGTTTTATGACGAAATTGAGTGGCTCGGACAGCAAGAGCACCCTTTACTGCTCCTTCTGCGGCAAGTCGCAGCACGAAGTCCGCAAGCTGATTGCAGGGCCGACCGTGTTCATCTGCGACGAATGCGTCGAGCTGTGCAACGACATCATCCGCGAAGAGATCAAGGGCGGCGTCGCCGCGCGCAAGGACGGTGCGGTGCCGACCCCGCTGGAAATCTGCCAGCATCTCGACGCCTATGTCATCGGCCAGAACACCGCCAAGCGCGTGCTGTCGGTCGCGGTGCACAATCATTACAAGCGCCTCGCGAACAGCGGCCGCGGCGACGACGTCGAACTGGCGAAGTCGAACATCCTGCTCGTCGGCCCGACCGGCAGCGGCAAGACCTTGCTCGCACAGACGCTCGCGCGCTTCCTCGACGTGCCCTTCACCATGGCCGATGCGACGACGCTCACCGAAGCCGGCTATGTCGGCGAGGATGTCGAGAACATCATCCTGAAGCTGCTGCAGGCCAGCGACTATAATGTCGAAAAGGCGCAGCGCGGCATCGTGTACATCGACGAGATCGACAAGATCAGCCGCAAGGCCGAAAACCCGTCGATCACGCGCGACGTGTCGGGCGAAGGCGTGCAGCAGGCGCTGCTCAAGCTGATGGAAGGCACGACCGCGAGCGTTCCGCCGCAGGGCGGCCGCAAGCATCCGCAGCAGGAGTTCCTGCAGGTCGACACGACGAACATCCTGTTCATCGCGGGCGGCGCGTTCAGCGGCCTCGAAAAGATCATCGGCGACCGCCTCCAGGGCAAGTCGATCGGTTTCGGCGCGCATGTCGCCGGCCCCGACGAGCGCCGTTCGGGCGAAGTGCTCAAGCAGATCGAGCCCGAGGATCTCCTGAAGTTCGGCCTGATCCCCGAATTCGTCGGCCGCCTGCCCGTCATTGCGACGCTCGAGGATCTCGACGTCGACGCACTGGTCAAGATCCTCGGCGAGCCCAAGAATGCGCTGGTCAAGCAGTATAAGAAGCTGTTCGACCTCGAAGAGGTCGCGCTGACCTTCACCGACGATGCGCTGGTCGCGGTCGCGAAAAAGGCGATCGAACGCAAGACCGGGGCGCGCGGGCTGCGCTCGATTGTCGAGGCGATCCTGCTCGACACGATGTTCGACCTGCCCGACCTTGCCGATGTCGTCGAGATCGTCGTCGACAAGGATGTCGTCGAGGGCCGCAAGGACCCCGTGCGCGTCTATGCGGACAAGACCAAAGAAGCGGCCGGCGACGCCGCCTGAGTCGCAAAGGGGCGCCCCTCGGGGCGCCCTTTATGTTGCATTGCAGCAACAGTTGCCGGAAAAAACGCATCCACGCCTGTGGATAAATCCGGAAGCCCTACGCAAATTCGCGCTTTTTTAGCGCTTCCCCGGCCGCCGCGCCGCTCGCGGGTTGCACTGTCACAATTGCTGTCACAATCGTGCCACATGCGGGCTTCAGGGGCGCTCGCAGGTTTGGCGCGCCCCATTTGTGCGCCTGCCGAATGCACCACCAAAGGGGAAATCCTGAAATGAAATTCCGTCACACGCTTGCCGCCAGCGTTGCGCTGATCCCGGTCGCGCTGCTGTCCACGCCCGCCCTCGCCCAGTCGACGGGCTCGCAGGACTTCGAAAACGAGATCATCGTCACCGGTTCGCGCACGAACCAGGGCGTCGGCGGCGTGATCACGCCCGACACGACGAAGGCCAAGGCCGTCCTGACCCAGGAATTCATCGAGCGCCAGACGCCCGGCCAGACCGTCAACGACCTGATCAACCAGCTTCCGGGCGTCAGCTTCCAGAACAACGACCCGTTCGGTTCGGCCGGCGGCAAGATGTCGATCCGCGGTTTCGACAACACGCGCATCAGCCAGACGTTCGACGGCGTGCCGCTCAACGATTCGGGCAACTATGCGCTCTATTCGAACCAGCAGCTCGACCCCGAGCTGATCGACCAGGTCAACGTCAACCTCGGTTCGACCGACGTCGACAGCCCGACCGCCGCCGCTTCGGGTTCGACCGTCAACTATCGCACGCGCACCCCGAGCGAAGAGTTCGGCGTGAAGGTCGTCGGTTCGGCCGGTGACTTCAACTTCTTCCGCATCTTCGGCATGGTCGACACCGGCGTGCTGACCCCGTGGGGCACGCGCGCCTTCATCTCGGGCAGCTCGGCGACCAACGACACCGTGTTCGGCAATGTCGACGGCCCCGTCCTGAAAGCGCACCGTGGCCGCATCAACAAGAAGCAGTTCAACGGCAAGATCTATCAGCCGATCGGCGAAGACGGCGACTTCGTCGCGGTGTCGGGCCATTATAACGAGAACCGCAACAATTTCTTCGGTTCGGTCCCGCTGCGCAATTTCAACAATAACGCGACGAACTTCGTCCCCAACATCTTCCCGCAGGACAAGGACGACCGCGATTATGGCATCGCGCGTTGCCAGATCAACACGGTCGCCCGCGCGGGTCAGGCCGACGTCGCGAACAGCTGCGGCTCGACCTTCGACGAACGCATGAACCCGTCGAACACCGGCAACATCCGCGTAAATTCGCGCTTCACGCTCGCCGAAGGGCTGGTCCTGACGGTCGACCCGAGCTTCCAGTACACCAAGGCGAATGGCGGCGGCACCGTCGTCGCGCAGGAAGCACGCCGCGACGTGAACCCCAACCCGTTCGTGGGCACCACGCCGACCAACTCGAACTGCAACACGACGCCCAACGGCCCGTTCGTCAGCTGCCAGACCGGCTATATCGGCGGCACGCCCTATTTCGGCCGCGACCTCAACGGTGACGGCGACCTGCTCGACACGGTTCGCGTGCTCGCGCCGAGCCAGACGCAGACCAACCGCTACGGCCTGATCACCGGCCTGCGCTATGAAATGGGCGACCACACGTTCCGCGTTTTCTACAGCTATGAACGCGCGCGTCACCGCCAGACCGGCGAAACCAACATGCTGCGCCTCGACGGCCAGCCGACCGACCCGTTCGCGGTCAACGATCCGCTCGTCGACGTGAACGGCAACGTCCTGCAAAAGCGTGACCGCAAGTCGATCGCGACGCTGAACCTGTTCGGCGGCGAATATCGCGGCGAATTCGGTGCGCTGACCGTGCAGGCAGGCGGTTCGTACAAGATGTTCAAGCGCGACCTGACCAACTATTGCGCCACGTCGAGCGTGACCGGTTTCGTCGAATGCTTCGGCACCAACACCGCCGGCCTCGCCGCCTGGCTCGCCGCCAACCCGACGGTCAGCACGGGTCCGGGCGTCACCTCGCCGGTCCAGGGTCCGCAGCAGCGTATCCGCAAGTACAACAAGTTCACGCCGAACGTCGGCCTGACCTATGACGTGACCGACGACATGAGCGTCTTCGCGAACTATTCGAAGGGCGTGCAGGTCCCGGGTACGGACAACCTGTACAACGCGTTCTTCTTCCCGAACGACACCGAATCGGCGAACCCGGTTCCGGAAACCACCGACAACTTCGACCTTGGCCTGCGTTACCGCACCAGCCAGATCCAGGCACAGGCCGGCGTGTGGTACACGATCTTCAACGATCGCCTCGCCTCGTCGTTCGACCCGGAAACCGAGCGTAACGTTTATCGTAACCTCGGCCGCGTCGACAAATATGGTATCGACGCCAGCGTTTCGGTCCGTCCGATCCCCGAATTCTCGGTCTATGCGTTCGGTTCGTACCTGAAGTCGAAGATCAAGGACAATGTCCAGAACGGCATCTGCACCCAGGCGCAGGTGACCGCTGGCCAGTTCCTCTGCACCACCGTGGGCGCCCCGGCCTTCGCGCTGACCAAGGGCAAGCGCGAATCGGGTTCGCCGACCTTCACCCTCGGCGGCCGCGTCCAGGGCGATATCGGTCCGCTCTCGCTGGGTGCGCAGGCCAAGTACACCGGCCCGCGTTACGTGAACGACCAGAATCTGCCGCTGCTGCAGACGGTCGATGGCCGTGCTAACACGGCGGTCTATGGTGCGAAGGCACCGGGCTACACGCTGGTCGACCTCGACGCGCGCCTGAAGCTCGATTGGGCGGGTCTTGGCGACAAGGTCTACCTCCAGCTCAACATCACCAACGTGTTCGACAAGCTCTATGTCGGCGGTTTCGATGGCCAGCTGGCGGACAACACGGTTCCGTTCACCCAGATCGGCGCCCCGCGGACCTTCATCGGTTCGATGGTTGTGGCCTTCTAAGTCTGACGGCAGACACGAAACGGGGCGCGGGAGGCAACTTCCGCGCCCTTTTTCTTTGGGGGTAAGGCAGCCGCCCCGCGAGGCGGCGGCGGTGCGGCGATCAGCCCGCGGCGATACGCCGCGCGGTGTCCTGGACGAGCGCGATCATGTTGGGCACGCCCTGCGTGCGGTTCGACGAAAGCTGGCGCGTGAGGTCGAAGGGGGCGAGCGCCGCCGCGACGTCCATCGCCGCCACCTCGGCTGCGGGCTTGTCCTGCACCGCGGCGAGGACGAGCGCGACGATGCCCTTGGTGATCGCGGCATTGCTGTCGGCGAGGAAATGGAGCTGGCCGTCTTCGCGCGGCACCGGATAGACCCAGACGCTGGCCGAGCAACCGCGCACGAGCGTCGCGTCGGTCTTGAGCGCGTCGGGCATCGGTTCGAGCGTGCGCCCGAGTTCGATCAGGAGGCGATAGCGATCGTCGCCGTCGAGGAAATCATATTCGTCGAAGATATCGGTCAGGCTGCGCATGGCCGCGCCCCTCGCACAGAAGCCGTCCGGTTGGAAGGGGGCCTGAAACGACACCGGCCCGCTCCCCTGTCAGCCGCCGGACGGATGGCGACTGACAGGGGAGCGGGCCGGTGCGCGATATTATGGGGGTGGATTAGAGGTCGACCCCTGCCGCGATCGCTTCGAGCTTGCGCAGCCGTTCCTTGAGGTCGGCAATCTCGATCCGCGACCCGGCGTGCGGTACGCCCGGGTCCTGCGCCAGCGGCGCGTGGCCCGCGGCGAGTTCCTCGCGCTTGAGCTGGATCCAGTCGCGCCAGCCGCGCAGCGCGACCAGGCTGACGATACTCAGCGCGGTCAGCGCGACGGCGGCGGCGGTGAAGTCGGGGGTGATGAAGGCCATGAGCGTTGCTCCTTTGCCAGCGTTCAGATTTTGCTGCTGTCGCGCAGCTTCTCGATTTCCTGGTCGAGGGTGACGGCGCGGTTGTTGTCGGTGGCGATGCGTTCGAGCACCTGGATGCGATCCTTGAGTGCGCGGATTTCGGCCTGCAGCGCCTTGGTTTCGCTATTGTCGGTGGCGACGAAATAGTCGCCGCCCTTGTGATCGCGGCGGATGCCGTGCTTGGCGCGAACGATGCTGCCGATGGTCACGATCAGGACGATGCCGACAACCATTTCAAACGGGCCCATGGGGAGGTTCCTTTCCGTATATCTTTGTTTTAGTTCAGCGGGGCGTCGCGCAGCTTTTCGATCTCGTCGGCGACATCAATTCCCTTGTCGGTAACGATGCGCTCGAGAACGCGGACGCGCGCCTCCAGCCGTTCGGTCTGCGCCGCATATTGTGCGGCCTTTTCGGCCGTCTCGTTGGTGATCGCCTTGAACTGCCGTTCCTTGAACTTCAGGTGACGCTCGTACGCGGCGTAACCGATGCCGAGCGTGACGGGCAGCCCGACGACGATGAAGAGGATGAAGATGGCTTCCATGTTCGTTCCTTCAGTTCGAGGGGCGCCGCAGCGCTTCGATCTCGTGGCTCAGCCGGTGGCTCTCGTCGGTGACGATGCGCTCGATCACCGCGAGGCGATCCTTCACCGAACCGAGCTCGGCGCGCAGTTGGGCATTTTCCTGGCTGATCAGCTTGACGCGTTCCATCGCCTCGTCGCTGGTCTTCGGATAAACCGCCTTGCCCCAGCTGTTTTCAAGCGGGTAACCGTTCTTGACGCGCAGCCAGGTGGTGAAGACCCATCCCGCGACCCCGGCCAGGCCGACGATCGCGGCGACGGGGGCGATGGTGTTCAGGACATCCAGATTCATGTCTTAAATCCTCTCAGCGCAGGCGGTCGATCTGGTTGGCGAGCTCCGCCGCCTGACCATTATTTTCGGTCGCGATGCGTTCGAGCACCGAAATCCGTTCTTCCAGCCGGCTGACCTGCCCCGCCAGCTTGGCGTTGTCATCAGTCAGCAGCGCGATTTTTCGATCAGCGTCGGGGTCGGTTCGATGAACCGTGCCGCCCCATTCATTCTCGACGGGATAGCCGTGCTTGGCGCGGATCCAGGTGGTGAACATCCAGCCGCCGATCGACAATGCGATGATGGCAAGGACGAAAGTGGTGCCACCGAAATTCATCAATCTTCTCCCTGTTGCTTTTGGCCCGCCCGGCCGGGATCAGCGCAGCGCGTCGATCTCGTCGGCGAGGCGGCGGTTGTGGCTGGTGTAATATTGCTCGATGTCGGCAAGCCGGCGGTCGATGTCGCGGAAGCGCGAGCGGATATCGCGGGTCGACGCGCTGGGGTTCGACCGGACGCCCTGCCAGAATTTCGCTTCCTCGTTCGAGCCGTAGAGCGCGAAGGGTTTGGGCGTGCCCATCCAGGCGACCATCCAGTAAGCGATCAGCGTCCAGGGGAAACCGCCCATCAGGGTGAGGAGCACTGCCCCGACGCGGACCCAGAGGACATCGATCCCGCTATAGTCCGCGATCCCCGAGCACACACCGCTCCATTTCGCGTTCTGCTTGTCGAGATAGAATTTCGTGCGGCTGGCAGACATCTCAGTTCCTCCTGGTCTTATAGTTTTCGATTTGCGCCAGTTCTTCATCGCTGCGTACCGCGGGGCGGAAGTCGGGATGGTCGGCGCTGATGATGCGTTCGACGGTGTGCAGGCGGTTTTCGAGGCGCCGTGCGGTATCGTAAAGTTCGTCGAGCAGCTGTTCATCTTCTCCGGTCAGCGTCTTGGCCTGCTTCCACTTCGTTATGTAGTGGAGGATGAGCCAGGGCAGACCGAGGAAGAGCGTTCCGATGACGATCGGGACAATGATGACTTCTTCCATCGGTCCGGCTCCTTATTTCTTGGCCTGTGCGGCCTTCAGCGCGGCGAGCTCGTCGGCGACCTTGTCGGCGGCCTGCAGCTCGGCGATCTCTTCGTCGAGCGACTTCTTGTAACCGAGGCTGAGCGCATCGGCGCGGCCTTCGGCTTCGTCGACGCGGCGTTCGAGCACTTCGAAGCGCGAGAAAGCGTCTTCGACCCGGTCGCCGTTGGTCATTTCGCGCAGCTTGTAGCGGTTCTCGGCGCTTTCGAGGCGGTTGACGACGCTCGACTGGCGCGCACGGGCTTCCGAAAGCTTCTTCTGCAGCTTCGCGATATCGGCTTCATAGCCGGTCAGCGCGTCGTCGAGAACGGCGATCTCGGCCTTCAGGCGGTCGGCCATGTCGCCGGCCTTCTGCTTTTCGACGAGCGCGGCGGTGGCGAGGTCTTCGCGGTCCTTCGACAGCGCGAGTTCGGCCTTTTCCTTCCAGCTGTCCTGCAGGCTTTCGAGCTTGGCGATGTGGCGGCGCATTTCCTTCTGGTCCGCGATCGTGCGGGCGGCGGAGGCGCGGACTTCGACGAGCGTTTCGTTCATCTCGAAGATGATCTGGCGGATCATCTTTTCCGGGTCTTCGGCCCGGTCGAGCAGGTCGGTGACGTTGGCGGCGATGATGTCGCGGGTTCGTGAGAAAATACCCATTTGAAACTCCTGTCGAAAACTTGAGACCATTGTCTTTTTAAGAAAGGCTGGTGCCGGGGCGGGGCAAGGGGGGAGAGTGCCCCGGCACCAGTGCCGGTCAGGCCAGAGCGCTGACCGCCGGGGTGGAAGCAGCGACCGTCAGCGGGCCGGCCGGGGAACCGGCAAGGCTGGCGGCAATCGCAGGCTGGTCGATCGCACCGACGAAAATCGCCAGTGCACCCACCGCGCTGAGCGCGAACGTAGCGGCCTGGGCAAACATCGTCTTCATGGGTCAACCTTCCTGTTTTTCGCTGCACCGGAGCGTGATGCGCCGGTTCGATGAAATCTTTGCAGGAGGCGTGCCAATTGCGCGAACTGGCGGAAAACTGCGCAACTTCACGCCGGATTCACGGGCAAGACCGATTCCCCTTGCCAATCAGCGGGAAAATTTGCCAATGATTGGGAATGGAGCGCGAAACGCAATTCATCGGCCAGTCGGCAGCCTTCCAGGATGCGGTCGAACGCGCGAGCCTCGCCGCGTCGCTCGACCGCCCGGTGCTGGTGATCGGCGAGCGCGGCACCGGCAAGGAGCTCATCGCCGAGCGCCTGCATCGCCTGTCGACGCGCTGGGACCGGCCCTATGTCATCATGAACTGCGCCGCGATGCCCGAAACGCTGATCGAATCCGAATTGTTCGGGCATGAGGCGGGCGCCTTCACCGGCGCGACGCGTACGCGCGCGGGCCGGTTCGAGGAGGCCGACGGCGGCACATTGTTCCTCGACGAGCTCGCGACGATGTCGATGGGCGCGCAGGAGCGCCTGCTGCGTGCGGTCGAATATGGCGAGGTCACGCGCGTCGGGTCGTCGCGCCCGATCCGCGTCGACGTCCGCATCGTCGCCGCGACGAACGAGCATCTGCCCGCGCTCGTCGACGACAACCGCTTCCGCGCCGACCTGCTCGACCGGCTGTCGTTCGAAGTCATCACCCTGCCCCCCTTGCGCGCGCGCGAAGGCGATATCGAGGTGCTCGCGACCTATTTCGGCCAGCGCATGGCGGCGGTGCTCGGCTGGGACGAATGGCCGGGCTTTGGCCCGCGCGCGCTCGCGGCGATGGAGGGGCACGACTGGCCGGGTAACGTCCGCGAACTCCGCAATGTGATCGAACGCGCGATCTATCGCTGGGCGGACCCCGAAAAGCCGGTCGATGCGCTGAGCTTCGACCCCTTCGCCAGCCCCTGGCAGCCGGTGACGCGCAAACCCGCCGCGAAGACCGAAGCACCGGGAGCGACCGCGACCGATGCCGCACCAGCGCTCGCGCCGCCCCCCGGCCCCGTGAGCGACCTGCGCGCCGCGGTCGACGGATATGAGAAGACGATCCTTGCCGACACGATGGCGCGCTGCCGCTTCAACCAGAAGGTCGCGGCCGAAGCGCTGGGACTAAGCTATGACCAGATTCGCCACGCGCTGAAAAAGCACGGGCTGAACCAGTAGGCCGATCCGGAACTATTGCCCCGGCAGCTGGCTGTTCAGCGCCTCGATAACCGCATCCTGCGTCGACGCGAGGTCGGCGAGCCGGTCGCGGAGCGCATAGATATCGGGCAGGCCATCGACCTGTTCGTCGATGCTGCGTTCGAGATAGAGGCGATCGATATCGGCGAGCGCGGCGGTGAGCGGCGCGCGGGCCGCGCTCAGCCGCGAGATCGCCTGTTGCGCGACGACCCAGCGCTCGCTGGCGACGGGCGCACCCGCCGCGGCCGACACGAGGGAGGCAGCCGTGCCGCGCTCGGCGGCAAAGCCCTGCTGGCCGGCGGCGGCATCCGATTCCCAGCGCGCGAGGCGGCCGGCGAGGTCGGTGGGCAGCGGACCCGGCGGCGCCACGACGACCGCAGGCGGCGCAATGTCGAATCGCCCCTCGACCGGTCGCTTCGCCAGCGACGGGGCGTCACCGCCCGGCGCGGCCGCGCAGCCCGCGAGCGGCAGCGATACGGCCGCTGTCAGCGATAACAAAAGAAACGCGCGCTTCATCGCCGCCCCTGATATGGGGCGACAGCCGGTCCAGCAAGCGCCGAATCGGCGTCATCGGCGATATTCGGCACCGCACCGCACTTTTGGACAAAAAGCGCGGAAATATGCGGTTGACAGCGGCGCGCTGGCTCGCTAGTGGCGCTGACTTTCCCGCATGCCGGAAAAATCGCCTGCTTCGGCGGGTGACTGGCAGCGTGGGTGTTTTAGTTTCTGATTGGATGGAAGACCATGTTCGCAATCGTGCGCACGGGCGGCAAGCAGTATCGCGTCGCCGCTGGAGACAAGATCGCCGTTGAAAAGATCGACGGCGAAGCTGGCGACACCGTGTCGCTGGGCGACATCCTGCTGGCCGGTGACGGCGGCGAAGTGAAGAGCGCCGAAGGCCTCGTCGTTTCGGCCGAGATCATCGCCCAGACGCGCGGCGAAAAGGTCATCGTCTTCAAGAAGCGCCGCCGGCACAACTACCGTCGCCGCAACGGTCACCGCCAGTCGCTGACGCTGCTGCGCATCCTCGCCGTCGGCGATGCCAAGAAGGCCGCGCCGAAGAAGGAAGCCGCTCCGAAGGCAGAGGCCGCTCCGGCCGCCGAAGCCAAGGCTGCTGCGCCCGCCAAGGAAGCCGCGCCCAAGAAGGCTGCTGCTCCCAAGGCCGAAGCCGCCGCCGAAAAGAAGCCCGCTGCCAAGAAGGCAGCCCCCAAGAAGGAAGCCTGAGCGCGGCAACGCCGCTCGGCCTCTCGAACGAACGAATTAAGGAGCATCAGTCATGGCACATAAGAAAGCAGGCGGTTCTTCGCGCAACGGTCGCGACTCAGCCGGCCGCCGCCTTGGCGTGAAGAAGTTCGGCGGTCAGGAAGTGATCGGCGGCAACATTATCGTGCGCCAGCGCGGCACCAAGGTTTACCCGGGTGTCAACGTTGGCATGGGCAAGGACCACACGCTGTTCGCCACCGCGGACGGCCAGGTCCGATTCCACGATGGCAAGCTTGGCCGCAAATATGTGTCGGTCGACGCCATGGCGGAAGCCGCCGAATAAGGACGATCTTCCAGGGTCGTCCACAGGGATGACCCGGAACGGTCCTTTCCGCCTCAAGCGGGAACAAAGTTCGAAAAGAGGGAGACGGGTCACCCCCTTGTCTCCCTTTTTTCTTGTCCGAAATCCGTCACTTGAGACGGTCGGGCGCGAAAACGGGGCCGTCCATCTCCCTCCATATCGAATGTCGTCAAAGCGTCACCATCTGGCGCCAAGGCGACAGGCATTGGGAGTTAGAAGACATGTTCGCGCGTACCGAAAGACTGTTGCTGCGGCCCGGCTGGCTGGAAGACGCCCCCGCGCTCGCGAGGGCGATCGGCGAGGAAGCGGTGGTCCGCAATCTCGCGACCGCCCCCTGGCCCTATGGCGAGGCGCAGGCGCAGGAATTTTTGAGCAAGCCGCTCGATCCCGACCAGCCGCGCTTCCTGATCTTCGCCCGTACCGGCGGCGCGCCGCGCCTTGTCGGCGGTTGCGGCATTTCGCCGGACACCGAGGGCGCGCCCGAAATGGGCTACTGGATCGCGCGCCCATATTGGGGCCTCGGTTTCGCGACCGAGGCCGGGCGCCAACTCGTCCACATCGCGCGTGCGATGAACCTGCCGAAGCTGTCGGCAGGCCACTTCCTCGACAATCCGGCATCGGGCGCGGTGCTGCGCAAGCTCGGGTTCCGGCCGACGGGCAAGGTCGCACAGCGTTTCAGCCTCGCGCGCGGCGGCGAGGCGGCGTGCGCCTTGTTCGAAGAAGGCGACGCCGATTCGGATGGCGCCGTCACCCCGATGCGAAGCCGCATCGGGGTGGACGAGGATTTCCGCGAGGAATTGCGCCTGATGGCCGCATGATGCTTCCCCTCCCGCCTGCGGGAGGGGATCAGCGGTCACCCGCGCATCTTGTTCACCATGCCCATGATGTCGTCGAGCGGATTGCCGTCGCCATCCATGTCGAGCATCTTTCCAAGGCCGCCGAGCCCGCCCGCCGAAGGCGCCGCACCGCCGCCCATCGCGCCGCCGAGCACATTGCCGAGCATACCGCCCAGACCGCCGCCGCTCTCGCCGCCCTGACCGCCCTGCTTCGCCATATAGCCAGCGGCCATCATCGCGAGGATCGGCAGCATCTGCTTGAGGATGCCCGAATCGATCCCGGTCTGCTCAGCCGCCTGTCCGGCAACGGTGCGGCTCACATCCTTCGATCCGAAAATCTGGCCGAGCACGTCATTGCCCTGCTCGACCGGGGTCGGCGCCGATCCCAGCACCGAATCGAGGAGACCGCCGCCGCCGAGCTGGCCCAGAAGCCCGCCCAGCCCCTCAAGTCCCGCGGCTCCGCCACCGCCCGCCTGCGCCTGTTTCTTGAAGCCGCCGAGGATCGCGGGAAGCAGCGCATCGGCGCCCTGTTTGGCCATCGCGGGCGGAATGCCCAGCTGGTTCGCCATCGATTCGATACCGCCGGCCTGCGCCAATATGTCGGTAAGATTCATGTCATCATACTCCCGCTCGGGCGCAGAGCGAACCCGCGCCGCCGCGAAGGAGTATAGCAGCGCGCGGTCGAAGGACGAGTCGGTCTTTTGACTGTCATTCTCAAATGCATAGTCCTAGCTTGCTGTGGTTCGACTCACCCCCTTCGGGTTGAACCGATTATTTAGTGGGAGCAAATCGATGAGCATTTTCGGCAAGATCAAGGACGCCATTTTCGGCAAGAAAGCCGTCGCCGCAGAGCCCGCCGCACCGGCCGCACCCAACCCCGTCGGCGCCGCGCTCGACGCCGCAACGAGCGCGATGGCGACCGCCGCTGCCACGCCGGTCGACGTCGACGCGATCCTGACGGCCGAGGCCGCGACGGCCGGGCAGGACCTCAACTGGCGCACGTCGATCGTCGACCTGATGAAGCTGCTCGGGATCGATTCGAGCCTCGCCAACCGCAAGGAGCTGGCGCAGGAGCTCGGCTACACCGGCGAACTCGACGGCAGTGCCGAAATGAACATCTGGCTGCACAAGGCCGTGATGCGCGAACTCGCGGCGAACGGCGGCAAGGTGCCCGCCGACCTCACCGACTGACGAACGCGCGATAATTTTCGACGGTGCGGGCAAGCATCGGCTTTCCCGCCCCCTTTTCATTGACCGCCGCGCCGCGCCGCCTAGACAGGTTTCACAAGAAACAAGTCGCAGGGAGCCGCCCGTGTCCAATCCGCTTTCCACCCCCTTCAACCGCCGCCAGACGCTCGTCACGCTCGGCGCGGGCACCGCAGGTCTCGCCTTTGCCGGCCCCGCCGCGGCGCTGCAGGCCGCACCCAAAAATGACGCGCAGAAGCTCCTCGATTCGGTCGCCGACAATTTACTCGCGCAGTCGCCCGAAGGCGCGACCTCGCTCGGCATCGACACCGGCGCGCGCGCGAAGATGCGCGGGCAACTCGGCGATCGCTCGGCCGCGGGGGTGACGGCGCTCGCCGATACGCTGAAGGCCGACGTCGCGCGCGTCCGCGCGTTCGACAAGGCGGGGCTCGACCACGCGACACGTACCAGCCTTGCGGTCGTCGAGAGCGCCTATGACGTCGCGCTCACGGGCTTTGCCCTGCCCTATGGCGACGTCGCGGTCGGCGGCTGGCGCAACACGCCCTATGTCGTGATCCAGAATGTCGGGGCCTATCTCGACGTCCCGAAGTTTCTCGACAGCGATCATCCGGTGAAGACGTCGGCCGATGCCGAAGCCTATCTGTCGCGCCTCAACGCCTTTCCGGGCGTACTCGACGGCGAGACCGAGCGACTGAAGGCCGCCGGCGGACAAGGGCTGATCGCCCCTGCCTTCCTGATCGACAAGGCGGTCAAGCAGATGGAAGCGACGATCGCCGACGCCAGGGCGGGCGGGTCGATGGTCGAAAGTCTCGTCCGCCGTACCGGCGCGGCGAAGGTCGCCGGCGACTGGAATGCGCGCTCGGCGAAGATCGTGCAGGGGCCCGTCGCGGTCGCGCTCGAACGTCAGCTCGCCGAGCTGAAGGCGCAGCGGCCGAAGGCGACGATGGACGCGGGCATGTGGGCGCGCCCGGGCGGCGACGAATGGTATGCCTGGGGCCTGCGCGCCTCGACGACGACACGCATGACCCCCGACGAGATTCACGCGATGGGCCGCGCCGAACTCGCCGAACTCCACGGGCGGATGGACCCGATCCTCAAAAAGCTCGGCTATACGCAAGGATCGGTCGGCGACCGGATGAACGCGCTCGCCAAGGACCCGCGCTACAAATTCCCCGACAATGATGCGGGGCGCGCCGAAATCGTCGCCTATATCCAGACTTGGCTCGGCAAGATCCGCGCCGAGCTGCCGCGCGCCTTCCGCACGCTGGTGAAGGGCAATGTCGAGGTGAAGCGCCTGCCGCTCGCCGAAGAACCCGGCGCACCCGCGGCCTATGGCGGCGCGGGGTCGATCGACGGCAGCATTCCGGGACGCTTCTGGATCAACCTCCGCACGACCGAATTGCACAGCAAATATTCGCTGCCGGACCTCGCGATGCACGAGGCGATCCCGGGCCATGCCTGGCAGGGGGAATATGCGCATTCGATGCCGCTGATCCGCACGATGCTGGCCTTCAACGCCTATAGCGAAGGCTGGGCCCTGTACGCCGAGCAGCTCGCCGACGAGCTCGGCCTCTACGACGATTTCGAGGTCGGACGCCTCGGCTATCTCCAGTCGCTCGCGTTCCGCGCGTGCCGCCTCGTCGTCGACACCGGCCTCCACGCCAAGCGCTGGACGCGCGAGCAGGGCGTCGAGTTCTTCGTTCGCGAAAACGGCTCGAACCCGCTCGAGGTCGCGAGCGAGGTCGACCGTTATTGCAGCTGGGCCGGACAGGCGTGCGGCTACAAGGTCGGACACAGCGAGATCGTCCGCCAGCGCGGGCTGGCGCAAAAAGCGCTCGGGGCCAAATATGACCTCCGCGATTTCGACGATGTCGTGGTCAAGGGCGGCAACGTCCCGCTCGACGTGCTCGCGCAGAATGTCGCCGAATATGTGCGGGGCGCGAAGGGCTGATGCGGCGCATCGCGATCGCGCTGACCGGGCTGTTCCTCGGCTTCAACAGCCACGCCGCCGAGGCGCCACCACGCGTCGCGATCGTGACGTCGGACGTCGATCGCTTCTTCGCGCTCGCCGACGATCCGGCGCTCGCGGCGCAACCCGAACAGCTCGCCGCGCGCTACCTCGCCGATCCGTCGCCGGGGCTGGTCGAGTTCATGGCGCTGCGCCGGATTACTCCGGAAAAGCTCGCCGCGGCGCTGCGCGACAAGCCGCATGTCTTTGCCGACGCGCGGGGCTGCGCCGCAAAGCTGCCCGATGTGCGCGCACGCCTTGTCGCCGCGACTGATCGACTCGCGCAAATCTATCCCGCCGCGCGCTTTCCGCCGATCACCGTCGCGATCGGCCGCGCTACGACCGCGGGGACCGCCAACGCGAAGGGGCTCTACATCGGTCTCGAAGCCCTGTGCGCGGCGAAGTTCATCGAAGCCGACGACGAGGACCGCTTCGTCCATGTCATCGCGCACGAATATGTCCACGCGCAGCAGCCGCTCGCACAGATCGAGGATCGCGAAGAAACGGTGCTACGCGCCGCACTCGTCGAGGGCGCAGCCGAATTTGTCGCCGAGCAGATGAGCGGCTCGGTCGGCTATCCGCTGCTTCATATATGGGCGAAGGGGCGCGAGAAGGAGCTGGAGACCGCTTTCCTTGCCGAAAAGGACGCCCGGGCGATCGGCTCGCGCTGGCTCTACAACCGGCAGGGCGCCGATGGCTGGCCCGGCGACCTTGGCTATTGGGTCGGCTATCGCGTCGCCAAAAGCTATTACAACCGCGCCCCCGACAAGGCGGCGGCGATCAAGGCGATCATCGAGATGCGCGACCCCGCCGCCTTCCTCGCGGAAAGCGACTGGACGCCGGGGATGGCGCTTTAGAGTGTGATCGCGTTGGGCGGAAACATCGCCTTCCTTATCCCGTCATCCCGGCGAAGGCCGGGATCTCGCCCTATCGGAATAACGCACCGGTGAGATCCCGGCCTTCGCCGGGATGACGATTCGATGGAATGATCACGCTTCAGGCGGGTAGCGGCGCGAGGTCGGGTTCGACGAAGCCGCGCCGCGCCGGGATCGAGAAAAGCAGCTCGCGGCTGTAGAAGCGCAGCGGCCAATCGCGGCGGCCGACATCGGAGTGCAGCATCGCGTTGACACGCGCCGCCAGCCCCGTCTCGGTCGTGTCCGACAGGAACCGCCGCACCCCCGCGACATAGGCGCGGGTGATGCTGTCGTGATAACCCTGTCCGTCGTCGTTCACCCCGCCGACGCTCTCGTTGAAGCGGCGGATGATACCCGCGATCTCGGCGTCGATGTCGATGTCGGGGCGCTCGCTGAGCAGCCACAGGCAGGCGCCGAGATGCGCCTCGTGCGTCCACGCCTCGCGCGGCAAGGCGCACGCGAGCAGCCCTTCGCCGAGCGCGCGGATTTCATGGTCGCCTGCGAACAGGCGGGGTTTATGGTCGGTGGTCATTGTCCGGTCCTTCCGGGTGATCTGCCACCCGGAAGCGATCCGGGTCAATTATGCTGCGACGGCGGCCTGCGGCGCGGCCTGACGGACGCCTTCGTCGACATGCTCCGCAAATTGCGCGAAATTGTCGATAAATTGGCCGACGAGCGTTTGCGCGGTGCGGTCATAGGCCGCCTTGTCGGCCCAGGCTTCGCGCGGATCGAGCAAGCCGCTGTCGACGCCCGGGACCGCGACCGGAACCATGAAGCCGAAATTCGGGTCCTTGCGGAATTCGGCATCGTTCAGGCTGCCGTCGAGCGCGGCGTTGAGCAGCGCGCGCGTCGCCTTGATCGGCATGCGCTTGATGCCGTCCATCGTCGCCATCCCGCCGGTCCAGCCGGTGTTGACGAGCCAGCACTGGACGCCGCCCTTGGCGATGCGTTCCTTGAGCAGGTTACCATAGACCGACGGGTGGCGCGGCATGAAGGGCGCGCCGAAGCAGGTCGAGAAGGTCGCCTCGGGCTCGGTGACGCCGATCTCGGTCCCCGCGACGCGCGCGGTATAGCCCGACAGGAAGTGATACATCGCCTGATCGGGGGTCAGCTTCGCGATCGGGGGCAGCACGCCATAGGCATCGGCGGTGAGCATGATGATATTCTGCGGCACCGGACCCATATTATGGTCCGACGTGTTCGGGATGAAGTCGATCGGGTACGAACCGCGGCTGTTTTCGGCGAGGCTCGCATCGTCGAAGTCGAGTTCGCGCGTGACGGGGTCGATCACGACATTTTCGAGCACGGTGCCGAAACGCTTCGTCGTCGCGAAAATCTCGGGCTCGGCCTCGGGCGAGAGGCGGATCATCTTGGCGTAGCAACCACCCTCGAAGTTGAAGACCGCGGTGTCCGACCAGCCATGTTCGTCGTCGCCGATCAGCGTGCGCGAAGCGTCGGCCGACAGCGTCGTCTTGCCCGTACCCGACAGGCCGAAGAAGACCGCGGTGTCGCCCTTGGGACCGATGTTCGCCGAGCAATGCATCGGCATCACGCCCTTTACCGGGAGCAGATAGTTGAGGATGCCGAACACCGACTTCTTCATCTCGCCCGCATAGGCGGTGCCGCCGATCAGCACGAGCTTTTCGGTGAAATTGACCGCCACGACGGTTTCGGTGCGCGAGCCATGCTTCGCCGGATCGGCGCGGAAGCTCGGCAGGTCGATGATCGTATATTCGGCGTCGAAGCTCGCGAGCTCCTCGGCCGTCGGGCGGCAGAGAAGCGTGCGGATGAACTGGCTGTGCCAGGCGAATTCGGTGAGCACCTGCACCCCGACGCGGTGCTCGGGCTGCGACCCGCCGAACAGCTGCTGGCGGAACAGGCGCGGACGCTCGGCGAGGTGCGCGAGGAAATCGGCCTTCAGCGCCGCGAAATGATCGGGCGTCATCGGCACATTGGTCTTGCCCCACCAGATCGTGTCCGCCGTCTCGGCGTCCTGGACGATGAACTTGTCCTTCGCACTGCGGCCGGTGTGCTTGCCGGTGGCGACGACGAGCGGGCCGTCCTTCGCCAGCACGCCCTCATTGTGGCGGACCGCATCCTCGACAAGCTGCGCGGCGCCCCAGTTTTCGGCGACATCCGCCTTCGTCTCGACGGTGTTGGTGCCGATCACAACCTTGGTCATTTGCTTCGCCTCTCCTGTCCGGCGGCGTCGTTGCATACCTATGCAATGCTTAGCGTGCTAATGGGCTGGCCCGCATTTACATGGGTGCCGACGTGACCGCCGATTCCGAAATCCCGGCCGCGTTAGCTCTGTTGGCGGGGGAGGTCAAAAGATTAAAGCGCGGCCGGGCGGCGCCTGCGACGAATGCGGGGCGCGGGAACCGGTGGCATTGCGCCGCTGTTGTCGCTGGGCGCCGGATAGGCTAATCGCTCCCCAAGGCCCGCCAACGGAAAGAGCATGACGGCAACCATCGCGCTGGTCGACGACGACCGCAACATATTGCAATCGCTGTCGATTGCGCTGCAGGCCGAAGGCTTTGTGACGCGCGTCTATTCGGACGGCGAAGCCGCGCTGAAGCCGCTGATCGACAACCCGCCCGATCTCGCGGTCTTCGACGTCAAGATGCCGCGCATGGACGGGCTCGAATTGCTGCGCCGGCTGCGCGAAAAGAGCCAGCTTCCCGTCATCTTCCTGACCAGCAAGGACGACGAGATCGACGAGGCGCTCGGCCTCGCGATGGGCGCCGACGACTATATCGCCAAACCGTTTTCGCAGCGCTTGGTGATCGCGCGCATCCGCGCGATCCTTCGCCGCGTCGAGCTGAACCGCAACACCTCCGAAGGCGACGACGAGCCGGTGGCCGACCCGATCACGCGCGGGCGGCTGCAAATGGATCCGGCGCGGCACAAGGTCAGCTGGGACGGCAAGGACGTCACGCTGACCGTCACCGAATTCCTGATCCTCGAAACGCTGGCGTCGCGCCCCGGCATCGTGCGCAGCCGCAACCAGTTGATGGACGCTGCCTATCAGGACGATGTCTATATCGACGACCGCACGATCGACAGCCACATCAAGCGCCTGCGCCGCAAGTTCCGCGAAGTCGATCCCGAATTCGACGCGATCGCCACCCTCTATGGTGCGGGGTATCGTTTTGCCGATGACAGCTGATGCCCAGAAACTCGACCGGCTGAAACCCGACGCCAGCATCGCCGAGCAGGAGGAATCGCCGCTCGTCTGGTCGGCGCGCTGGTCGCTGACGACGCGCATCCTGGCGGTCAACATCCTCGCCGTGGCGCTGCTTGCGGGTGGTTTCTATTATCTCGACACCTATCGCAGCCGCCTCGTCGATACGCGCATCGAGGTGATGAAGGACCAGCTCGCGATGCTCGACAGCGCGCTCGAGGCCGCGCGCCCCGACCAGCGCGAGCGCCTGATCAGCGAATTTGCCGAAGCGACCGAATCGCGGCTGCGCTTCTATGCCGCCGACGGGCAGCGCCTCTCGGACAGCTTTGCGAGCGGACCCGCAACCTACACGCTGCGCGATCCCGACCTGCAACCGTGGAAGCGCGACGCCGCACGCGCGATGGACCGGGGTATCGACTGGATCGTCGGCGCGCCCTCCTATCCCGATTTCCACGAACCCCGCGTCGATCGGGCGCAATCGTGGCCCGAAGTCGTCGAGGCGCAGGCCAGCGACCGCGTAGCAAGCCGTTTCCGCTATGCCCCCGAACGCACCCCGCTGCTCAGCGCCGCGCGCGTCGTCGACTTCGAGGAACCGCAGACGGTGCTGATGACGCTCAACGCGCGCGACATCACGCGCACGGTGCGCGCCGAACGCTTCCGCATCGCGATCGTCGTCGCGATGGTCCTGCTCGCATCGACCCTCCTCTCGCTGTTCCTCGCGCGGACGATCGTGCGGCCGCTCCGCCGCCTCGCGCGCGCCGCGGTGCGCGTCCGCCTCGGCCGCGCGCGTGAGGTCGTCGTGCCGCGCCTGCCAAGCCGCCGCGACGAGATCGGCACGCTGGCGCGCGCGCTCAGCGACATGACGCAGGCGCTGCGCGAACGCATCGATGCGGGCGAGCATTTCGCCGCCGACGTGACGCACGAGCTCAAGAACCCGATCGCCTCGGTTCGCTCGGCAATTGAGGGGCTGGGGCGCGTCAAGAGCGACGAGCAGCGCGCGCAACTCCTCGCAATCGCCGACGAGGATGTGCGCCGCCTCGACCGGCTGGTCAGCGACATCAGCGAGGCGAGCCGCGTCGACGCGCAGTTGTCGCGCACTTTGTTCGAACCGATCGACGTCGGCATGATGATCGAATCGATGCTCGCATCGCGCGCGGCGCGGATCGATGCCGACGCGCCGCACCCGCGCATCGCCTTCGCCCGCCCGCGCAAGGGAACGACGGTGGTGATGGGCGACGGCCACCGGCTCGAGCGCGCGATCGACAATGTCATCGACAATGCGATCAGCTTTTCGCCCGAAACGGGTCTCGTCTGCATTTCGGCGACGCGCCTCGGCGACGAGGTGCATGTGAAGGTCGACGACGACGGCCCCGGCATCGAACCCGCGCAGCGCGACGCCATTTTCCGCCGTTTTCACAGCGAACGTCCGCCGGGCGCCTTCGGGCGGCACAGCGGGCTCGGCCTCGCGATCGCGCGAACGATCGTCGAGGGGCATAGCGGGACGATCAGCGCCAAGGATCGCGACGACGGCAAGCCGGGCGCGAGCCTGCTGATCACCCTTCCCGCGCGCGAAGGCGGCCACCAGGCGGGCTGACGCACTCATCCTATCGCCTTGCAGCACCGCATCGTCGCCGGTAAGCCATGCGCCATGCTTCCCAGCCGGACCAGAACCGAAATCGTCAATATCCACGCCAGCTGCGTCGCGGCGGGCAACGGCGGCGTGCTGATCCTCGGCAATTCGGGACAGGGCAAGTCGGACCTTGCGCTGCGACTGATCGATCGTGGCGCAAAGCTCGTCGCCGACGATCGATGCGACATCTGGTTCGAGCGCGACCGCCTCTGGTGCAGCCCGCCCGAGACGCTCGCGGGCAAGCTCGAGGTGCGCGGGATCGGCATCATCGAACGTCCGTGGACCGCGCGCGTGCCGCTGGCGCTCGCAGTGCGGCTGACCGACCGCTACGACCGCATGCCCGCGGTGAACCAGGTCGAAATGGTCGCGGGCCACCCGCTGCCCGCATTGCTGCTGTCGGCGTTCGAGGCGTCGGCGCCGATCAAGATCATGCTCGCCCTCGAACGGCTGGCGCCCGGCGCATGACCGACGCCGCCGAACCGCGCCTGCTGCTCGTTACCGGCCTGTCGGGTGCGGGCAAGTCGACCGTCCTCAAGGTACTCGAGGATCTGGGGTGGGAGGTCGTCGACAACCTGCCGCTCGCACTGCTCGACGCGCTGATCGACGCCCCCGTGAAGCGCAACGAAGCGAGTCGGCCGATCGCCGTCGGCATCGACAGCCGCAGCCGCGGCTTCCGGCCCGCGCTGCTCGTCAAGCGGATCAAGGAATTGCGCCAGGAAGGGACGCACGACGTCGAGACCTTGTTCCTCGACTGCGCCGGCGCCGAACTCGAACGCCGCTTCTCCGAAACGCGGCGGCGCCACCCGATGGCCGAGGACCGCCCCGCCGCCGACGGCATCGCGCGCGAGCGCGAGGTGATGGAGCCGCTGCGCCGCTGGGCCGAACATGTCGTCGACACCACCAATTACAGCAGCAACGACCTGCAGCAGGAGGTGCGCCAGCGCTTCGGCGACGCTGGCGAGGGCGAACCGGTGCTCAACATATTGAGTTTCGGCTTCGCGCGCGGCCTGCCGCGCAACGCCGACCTCGTGTTCGACATGCGCTATTTGCGCAACCCGCACTGGGACCCGAAGCTGAAGCCCGGCACCGGGCTGGACGCCGACGTCGCCGCTTATGTGAAGGCCGACCCCGCCTATGAAGACAGCGTCGCGCAGATCGAGAAGCTGATCCTGACCCTGCTGCCGCGTTACCGCGCCGAGGGCAAAAGCTATGTCACCATCGCATTCGGATGCACCGGCGGCCGCCACCGGTCCGTCCATGTCGCCGCGCGTGTTGCCCAAACGCTACGCGACGCGGGCCACGAGCTGACAGTGACCCACCGCAACCTTGACTCTGCCCCGCAAGATGGGCTTGAGGGCAGGCCCCCGCCCGCGTCTCCCGCACCCGGCGGCAAAACATAAGGGTCGACGACTGCATGCCGAACGATAAGGCTTTGCCGCTTCTGGGAATGGTCCTGGTGACCCACGGTCGCCTTGCCGAAGAAATGGTGCGCGCGATGGAGCATGTCGTCGGTCCGCAGCGCGCGGTCGCGACCGTGTGCATCGGCCCCAACGACAATATGGAGATGCGCCGCAAGGAAATCGCCGACGCGATTCGCGCCGTCGACGAAGGCCGCGGCGTCGTCATGCTGACCGACCTGTTCGGAGGCACGCCGTCGAACCTCGCGATCAGCCTGCTCGAAGCAGGGCGCACCGAAGTGATCGCCGGGGTGAATTTGCCGATGCTGATCCGTCTCGAAAGCGCGCGCAAGACGATGGAACTTCGCGCCGCGGTGATCGCGGCGAAGGAAGCCGGCCAGAAATATATTTCGGTCGCATCGGAAATGCTGGGAGTAGGCCCTTGAACGAAAATTCCGAGACCGTCGAAATCACCAACCAGCGCGGCCTCCATGCGCGGGCGAGCGCCAAGTTCGTCACCTTCGTCAGCCGCCTGCCCGAAAGCGTATCGGTCGAGGTCGAAAAAGGCGGATCGCGCGTCAACGGCACCTCGATCATGGGATTGATGATGCTCGGCGCGGCGAAGGGTGATTCGATCACGATCCACACGCGGGGCGACGGCGCCGACGCGGCGCTCCTGAAGCTCGTCGGGCTGGTCAAGGACAGCTTCGGCGAGGATTGACCGGATGACCGGTCGTCGCACCACAATCGAAAGCCTGTCCAATCCGCTGATCAAGCGGATGCGCCTGCTGCGCGAGAAACGCCACCGCCGCGAGGAGCGCCTGTTCCTCGCCGAAGGGCTACGTATCGCGACCGAGGCGCGCGAGGCGGGCATCCTCCCCTTATGGCTGTTTCTTGGCCCCGAGGGCGACGCGCATCCGCTCGCGGCGGCGCTGGCAGCCGATACGCTGGCGGCGGGCGGCGAGGTGATCGACACGACGGGCGCGATCCTCTCGAAGCTGTCGGGCAAGGATAATCCGCAGACCGTCGTCGGCATCTACGCCGAACCGCAAACCACGCTCGCCGATCTCGACCGCGATGCCGCGCCGATCTGGCTCGTCGCCGAGCGACTGCGCGATCCGGGCAATCTCGGCACGATGCTGCGCACCGGCGATGCGGTCGGCGCGGGCGGGCTGATCCTCCTGGACGAGAGCACCGACCCCTATGCGGTCGAGGCGGTGCGCGCGAGCATGGGGGCGATCTTCACGCAAAAGCTGGTGGTGACGCGCTGGGACGAGTTCCTCCCCTGGCTGCGACAGGGTGCTGGCCAGCTCGTCGCGACATGGCTCGGCGGCGATACCGAGGATTATCAGGCGGTGCGCTATGCTGCGCCGACCTTCATCCTCACCGGCAATGAATCGCAGGGTATGCCGGCCGACTATGCCGCCGCCGCCGATGTGCGCGTCAAGATGCCGATGATGGGCAAGGCCGACAGCCTCAACGCCGCGGTCGCGACCGCGGTGATGGCGTATGAGGTGCTGAACCAGCGGCGGAACCGATAGGCGGCAGCGCCGTTCATCAGCCGATCACTCCGCTTCGATTAGGAGATATCGCATGATCAGGTTCACCCTCCCCGCCCTTTCCCTCCTCGCGCTCGCCGCGTGCGTCCCCGCCACCGAAACGCCGCCGCAAACCCCCGGCGACACGCCGGCTGCCGCCTATATGGCGCTCGGTACCGAACCGGGCTGGACGCTCGAGATCACGCCGTCGCGCCTCAACTATGACGGCGACTATGGCGAGACGAAGATCATGGTCGCGAACCCCGGCGCGAAGCCGAGCGCGGGCGGCAAGCGCTATGCCACCGACCGGCTCACCGTCGATGTCGTGCGCGGCGAATGCAGCGACGGAATGAGCGACCGGCGCTACGCCGACACGGTGACGGTCGTCGCCGACGGCAAGACGTTGAAGGGGTGTGGCGGCAAGATATTGCCCCCCGCGGCCGGGATCGCGGGAACGCACTGGACATTCGTGTCGATCGGCGGGATTGCCGTCGCGGCCGACCGGCCGACCGTACTCCAATTCAACGGCGACCTCTTGACCGGCAGCGCGGGCTGCAACCGCTTTTCGGGACGCTATGCGGTCGACGGCACGACGCTGAAGGCCGGGCCGCTGATGGCGACCGAAATGGCGTGTCCGGGCGCCGGCATGACGCAGGAAGCCGCCTTCTTCAAGCTGATGGCCGCGCCGGTCGCCCTGACCTTTGCCGATGACGGCACGCTGATCCTCACCGGATCGGGCGGCCAGACCGCCGTGCTCAAGCAGATAATCTGAACAGCCGCCCTATTCGCCCGCGTCATTGACCGCAGCAGGCGCCGACGCGAGCTTCGCGAGCGGCCGCGCCGCCTGCTCCGCGACCGGCAGCACCGGAATTTCCTTGTCGCCGGTTTCGATATCGAGCGCCTCGAAGCGCTTCGCCTGTGTGAGCACCTGCGATTCGAAGCTGCCGACGAAGGCGTTATACGCGCCCGTCGCCTGATCGAGATTCTTGCCGACGCGCGCGATGTGCGACCCCATGACCGACATGCGCGCATAGAGCTCCTTGCCCAGCGCCGCGATCTCGCGCGCTTGGTTGGCGAGCTTTTCCTGCCGCCACACCGCCGCGACGGTGCGCGCGATCGCGATCAGGTTGGTGGGGGTCGCGAGCAGCACCTTGCGCTCGAACGCATAGTCCCAAAGGCCCGCGTCCTGATCGAGCGCGGCGGCAAGGAAATGTTCGCCGGGCACGAACATCACGACGAAATCGGGGGTGTCG
The DNA here is from genome assembly GCF_052871675.1 of Sphingopyxis sp. LARHCG72. Lineage (NCBI taxonomy): Bacteria > Pseudomonadati > Pseudomonadota > Alphaproteobacteria > Sphingomonadales > Sphingopyxidaceae > Sphingopyxis > Sphingopyxis sp. LARHCG72. Next base: position 141,632 of record NZ_JBIXJU010000004.1, read on the forward strand.
TCGAACTGGTTCCAATAGGCCTTGGCGCCGAGCGTGTTGACGTGCGCCTTCATCGCCGCGGCGTGCGCGACGAGATGCGCCGCCTTCTCGCGCTCCTCGACCGCGCCGAACGCGTCCTGATAGGCGTTGAGCGATACCTTGGCGTCGATCACGAGATTCTGCCCGCCGGGCACACGCACGACGACATCGGGACGCAGCCGCCCGCCGTCGCCGTCATTGACGCTCACCTCGGTCTGGAAATCGGCATGTTCGGAAAGGCCGCAGCTTTCGAGCACGTTGCGCAGTTGCTGTTCGCCCCAGCGCCCGCGCGCCTTCGGCGCATTGCGCAGCGCGTTGACGAGCTTCGCCGCCTCGCTCGACACACGTTCGGTCCCCTCGCGCATCGCCGCGATCTGGCCGTGGAGAAGGCCGAAGGCATCGCGGCGCTCGGCCTCGACCTTCGCCACCGCGGCCTCATATTTTTCGAGCCGGTCGTGGACCGGATGGAGCAGCGCCTTCAGATTCTGCCCCGCGGTCGCCTCGCTCTCCTTGAAGCGCGCCTCGGCGCGATCGAGGAAGGCTTTTTGCGCCCCATCGAGCATCACCTGCCCGACCTCGCGGAACTGCGCCGTCAGCGCCGCCTGCGCATCCTTCAATTGCGCGATTTGCGCGTCATGCGCCTCGTCGCGCGCGCGCTGTTCGCTGAGCAAGGCCGCAAGCTGGATATCGGCGGCCTTGCGCGCCTCGGCCTCTGCCGCAAGGTCGGTGACCGCAGTCCGGAACCGCTCCGAAAGCCCGTCGCGCTCGGCCTTGAGCGCGCCCGCCTGCCGCCCGGCAAAAAGCCAGCCGATCAGTCCGCCAAGGGCGAGGGCAACGAGGGCGACAACGAGCAAGGTGGAATCCATAAGCGGAACATAGGACGAACGCCGCCCCTCTGGCTAGCCGCTAATTGCTGCCACGCTTACAAGAGATAGATCACAACGTAGCGCAGGATCAACGCCGCGAGGATCGCGATGCTCCAGCGGCGATCCTTCACCCACATCGCCGCGACCATCAGCGCGACGAGCACGACCGTCATGACCCATGCGACCGGACGCGCAAGCGCGGCGGCGAGGTCGGGCTGCGACGCATAATAGCCGAGCTGCGCCGCCAGCAGCACGAGCAGCAGGCCGAGTATGACCCGCCGGACGCGGAAATAATGCGTGTCGAGGTTCGCAAACCCCTCGGGATGCGACGGGAAGACCAGCCGCGCGGCGAGGAAATAGATGCTGGCGAACGCCGCGACCCCGAGCAGCGCGGTGCTCGACACCGCGATATCGCCGCGCGCGACCCACGCCGCGCTCCAGAAGGAGAGCAGGTCGAGCATCACGAAGATCGCGAGCAGGGGGGTCAGCCAGCCGATCGCAAAGGTTTCGCGGCTGTCCTCTGCCGCAAAACGCGTCTCGATCGCGCGGCCGAGTCCGCCGAGCAGCTCGACCATCGAAAGGCCGAGCAGCAGGCTGTAGAGCGCGAAGACGAATTCGAAATCATCCATCTATGCGGGTGTCCCACGATGAGGGCAGGATCGCGCGATAGGCGTCGGCCCCCGGCGCGCCGCCGACGACCATGCCCTGCGTGAGCAGCCAGTAGTGGCGGACGATCTCCGCCTGCTGTTCGAGCCCGTAGCGTTCGAGCAGCCAGCCGGGCTTGAGGCTGTAGCTGTAGGTCGCGAACGGATGGCGCATCAGCACCAGATACCAGCGCCCCCGCGTCTGCGCCTGCCAGACATGCGTCATTTCGTGGATGAACAGCCCCTGCAATCGCTGCGACGCCGCGGCGAAATCGTCGCAATAGAGATCGCCGTGCGGGTTGAAGTGCAGGCTGCCCATCGGCGCCATGACGATATGCCGCGGCTGGAAGAATATCCACTTGTGGTGGTTCACCCGCACGCGATCATAGGCGATCGCGTCGCCGAACACCGTCCGGGCGAGTGCGATTTCGCCATGTGTCAGGGGTCGCGACGGACGCGGCACCGATGCTTATTTCTTCGCGGCGTCCGGGGCGGCCTTTTCGGCACCCTTTTCCGTCGCGGCGTCCATCGAACCATGATCCATCGCGCCATGGTCGGTCGCAGCAGCGCCTTCGGCGGGCTTGATCACCATGTCGAAGAGGATGCGCTCATTATTGTTGTTGGTGAAGACGAACGCCATCGGCAGCTTGCCCGCGCGCACCGCTGCGCCGTTGATGCCCCAGATCATCAGATGCTTGCCGCCCTGCTTGAACACCAGCTCGCCCTTCGCCGGCACATCGGCGCGGAGCAGCGGCTTCATCGTCACGACGCCATTCTCCTTGACGCTTTCGTGCATCTCGACTCGCTGCGCGAGGTCGGCGGTCACCGCGACGAGCTGGACCGGCTGCGGCCCGCCCTGGACGCGGAAATAGCCAACCGCGGGACGGTCGGGGGTCGCGCCCATCACGATATGCCCGCTGACGACATTGAGCGGCTTTGCACCGACCAGATTTTCGCCGCAGCCCGTCAGGGTCAGCGCGGTGGCGGCAAGTGCAAGGATCGCAAAAGGTTTCATTTTGGGAGGACTCCGTAAAAGCGCGTCATTTCCCGCCCTCGATAAGCCCTGAAAGCCCTTGTGCCAAGGATTAGCGCACCTATATCGCGCCCATAGAACCCATGGATGGCGTGCCTTTTCAGGGCGCCTGAGAAGCAACAAGGACGAGTAACAAATGGCTAAAGTGATCGGGATCGACCTCGGCACCACGAACAGCTGTGTCGCGGTGATGGAAGGCGGAAAACCCAAGGTTATCGAAAATGTCGAAGGCACGCGCACGACCCCGTCGATCGTCGCCTTTGCGAAGGATGGCGAGCGCCTGATCGGCCAGCCGGCGAAGCGCCAGGCCGTCACCAACCCCGAAAATACGGTTTTTGCGGTGAAGCGCCTGATCGGCCGCCGCTTCGACGACCCCATGACCAAGAAGGACATGGAACTCGTCCCCTATACGATCGTCAAGGGCGCCAACGGCGACGCCTGGGTCAAGGCGGGCGGCGAAGATTATTCGCCGTCGCAGATTTCGGCCTTCATCCTCCAGAAGATGAAGGAAACCGCCGAGGCCTATCTTGGCGAAAAGGTCGAGCAGGCGGTCATCACCGTTCCCGCTTACTTCAACGACGCCCAGCGCCAAGCGACCAAGGACGCCGGCAAGATCGCGGGCCTCGAAGTGCTGCGCATCATCAACGAGCCGACCGCGGCCGCGCTCGCCTATGGCCTCGACAAGACCGAGAACAAGACGATCGCCGTCTATGACCTTGGCGGCGGCACTTTCGACATCTCGATCCTCGAAGTCGGCGACGGCGTGTTCGAAGTGAAGTCGACCAACGGCGACACCTTCCTCGGCGGTGAAGATTTCGACAGCAAGATCGTCGAATATCTCGCCGACGGCTTCAAGAAGGACGAAGGCATCGACCTTCGCGGCGACAAGCTCGCGCTGCAGCGCCTGAAGGAAGCCGCCGAAAAGGCAAAGATCGAACTGTCGACCGCTGCGTCGACCGAGGTCAACCTGCCCTTCATCACCGCCGATGCCAATGGGCCGAAGCACCTCGTCAAGACGATCACGCGCGCCGACCTTGAAAAGCTGGTCGAAGAGCTGGTCAAGCGCACGCTCGAACCGTGCAAGAAAGCGATCAAGGACGCCGGCATTTCGGCGAGCGAGATCGACGAAGTCGTGCTCGTCGGCGGCATGACGCGCATGCCGCGCGTCCGTGAAGTCGTGAAGGATTTCTTCGGCAAGGAACCGCACACCGGCGTGAACCCTGACGAAGTCGTCGCGATCGGCGCCGCGATCCAGGCGGGCGTGCTGCAAGGCGACGTCAAGGACGTGCTGCTGCTCGACGTGACCCCGCTCTCGCTCGGCATCGAAACGCTGGGCGGCATCATGACCAAGATGATCGACCGCAACACGACGATCCCGACCAAGAAGTCGCAGGTCTATTCGACCGCCGACGACAATCAGTCGGCGGTGACGATCCGCGTGTTCCAGGGCGAGCGCGAAATGGCGCAGGACAACAAGATCCTCGGCCAGTTCGACCTCGTCGGCATCCCGCCCGCACCGCGCGGCGTGCCGCAGATCGAAGTGACCTTCGACATCGACGCCAACGGCATCGTGTCGGTCCACGCCAAGGACAAGGGCACCGGCAAGGAACAGCAGATCAAGATCCAGGCTTCGGGCGGCCTCAGCGACGCGGACATCGACCAGATGGTCAAGGACGCCGAACAGTTCGCCGAAGAGGACAAGACGCGCCGTGAGGCGGCCGAGGCGAAGAACAACGCCGAAAGCCTGATCCACTCGACCGAAAGCCAGCTCCGCGAGCATGGCGACAAGGTCGACGCGGGCCTCAAGTCCGAGATCGAGGCGGCGGTTGCCGAAGCCAAGACCGCGGTCGAAGGCGGCGATGCCGCCGCGATGACCGAAAAGGCCGGAGCGCTCGCGCAGGTCGCGATGAAGCTCGGTCAGGCGATCTACGAGAAGGAGCAGCAGTCGGCCGCATCCCCCGGCGCCGACGACGATGCCGGTGCGGCGAAGACCGACGAAGACGTCGTCGACGCCGAATTCTCCGAAGTCGAAGACGACAAGAAGTAAGAAACTCCCCCTGCCGGACCCGCCACCCGCGGGCCCGGCAGGCCGGACGGGGCCTGTTGACCTATGTCACTCGACATCGATTATTACGAACTGCTCGAAGTCGAGCGCACCGCCGACGATGCCGCGCTGAAGGCGAGCTACCGCAAGCTTGCGATGAAATATCACCCCGACAAGAATCCGGGGTGCGACAACAGCGAGGCGCGTTTCAAGGCGATCAGCGAAGCCTATGACTGCCTGAAGGACCCGCAGAAGCGTGCGGCCTACGACCGGTTCGGCAAGGACGGGGTCAATGGCGCGGGCGGTTTCGGCGGCGGGGGCAATGCCGATTTCGGCGACATCGGCGATATTTTCGAATCGATCTTCGGATCGGCCTTCGGTGGCGGACGCCAGCAGCGCGGCCCCGCGCGCGGCGCGGACCTGCGCTACGACATGGAAATCAAGCTCGAGGACGCCTTTTCGGGCGTCACGCGCGAAATCCAGGTCGATGTCGCGGCGCGCTGCGACACGTGCGACGGCTCGGGCGCCAAGCCCGGCACGCAGACCAACCGCTGCCAAACCTGCGCCGGCCACGGCAAGGTGCGCGCGCAGCAGGGCTTCTTCATGGTCGAGCGCACCTGCCCGACCTGTCAGGGCGCGGGCGAGGTCATCGCCGACCCGTGCAACAGCTGCCATGGCGAAGGCCGCGTCGACCGGCGCAAGACGCTGACCGTCAACATCCCGGCCGGGGTCGACGAAGGCACGCGCATCCGCCTGTCGGGCGAGGGCGAGAGCGGTGCGCGCGGCGCGGCGCCGGGCGACCTCTACATCTTCCTCCACATGGCGCGGCACAAGGTGTTCGAGCGCGAGGGCACGACGCTGTTCACGCGCGCGCCGATCAGCTTCACCACCGCGGCGCTCGGCGGCGAGATCGCCATCCCCGGTCTCGACGGCCAGAAGCATGACATCGCGATCCCCGCGGGCATCCAGTCGGGCAAGCAGCTCCGCCAGCGCGGCGCCGGCATGCCGGTGCTCAACGGCCGCGGCCACGGCGACCTTGTCGTCCAGATCGACGTCGAGACACCGACGAAGCTGACCGCGCGGCAGAAGGAGCTGCTCTGCGAGTTCCGCGAGACCGAAACGGGCGAGGAATGCCCGGCGAGCCAGGGCTTTTTCGGCCGCATCAAGGAAATGTGGGACGATCTGACGGATTAGCCTAGATCGAAAGATGAGGGATGACGAAGTTAAGGCATGGCAACCCTCCAAGGCGCGAATTCAACGCCGGCTCTGTAATAACGGTGCCGGATACCACGCGCCCATTCAAACCCACCAAAGCCATGGAAGCGGCCGCCAGCCAGATCTACCGAGAGCGCGAAAATCGTGGAAAAGCCAGAGAACGCAAGGAGCAGCGAGAGGCAGAAAATGCGCGCTGGGAGAAGACACCTCCTTCCGAAACCGCTCGCATAGTAAGTGCACTCATCGCGGTCGTTGAAAACACGCCTATCCCCGCACCGACCGAAACAATGAAGGAGTTTCGCGTCCGCTGTAACGCTTGGTTAAATGACGCAAAGCGCCGACAAGCCCTTCTTGATGCACGTGGCGAAAGCTGAGAGCGATTAATTGTCTAGCGCGTTAACGCGCCTACCCGATCTCGCCCCTCAACTCCGCAATCAATCCCTTCACCTTGGGCAGCCTTCCCTCCTCCTCGTCGAGGATCGCGAGGAACGCGCGGCGCTTGATCGCTTTCAGATCCGCCCCCGCCAGCGCGCCGTCGCCCGTCACGCTGCTCGCGACGATGTCGATCAGCCGGTCGGCGCCGTGGAGCCGCCCCCACAGATAGTCATTCTCACGGTACGCGCGGCTGAAGAAGGCGCCGAAGCTGTTGAATTCGACCCCCTTCAGCATCGCCGCGGCGCCGCCGGTACGGATCGCGGTCGCGTCCGAAGGCGAGATGCGGTCGATCTTGATCGGGTCGAACTCGTCGAATCCCTCGCCCTGCAGCAGCGGCAAGGTCGCGATGTCGTAAAAGGGATAGCCCAAATAGGCGAGCAGCAGCGTCCGCCGGTCGTCCTTCGGCATCGCCGACAGCCCCGCGGCGATCAGCGCATCGGCCTCGTTGTCGACCGTGCGCAGGTCGCGCCGCGCGGCGATCGCGTCGATCCAGTCGCCGGGCCCGGCATCGGCGGGCAGGTCGAGATCGGCGAGCCAGCTGTCACCCTGCCGGTCGAGATAGAGGCCGAGCGCGGTGAAGATCGCCTCGCGCATATCCTCGCACACCGGGTCGCGCCCGTCGCGCGTCGCCTCGACCGCGGTGTCGAGTTCGCGCGCGAGGAAACGAAGGCGGCGGATACGAAAACCGAGATCGTGGGTGCGGAAAAAGACGATGGCGTCGCTGCTGGCGCCCGCGCCCCTCTTGCCCGAAATCCGGTCGAGACCGCGCGCGCGCGCCTCGTCCCACAGCGCAAGGCGCCGGTTCGCCTGATGGACCGCGCCCTCGGGCGGCAACAGGCGGTCAATCAGGCTCGCCATCTCCTCGATCACCGCCGACAGCTTGAGGTGGCCGTAGGGCGCAAAAGCGAAGCCCGCGCGCGCCGCCGCCTGATCCTGCGCCTTGGCGCGCCATTTTTCGAGCCGCGCGACCGTCGGGGTGTCGAGGAAGAAGGTGGTGCCGAACAGCGCAGCGACCTGTTCCTCGACCTCGACCTTCATCGCATCGACGATATGCTGCATCCGCCGGATGCGACGCGACATGCCCTCGATCGCCTCAACATTCTCGCGGATCGGCTGTTCGCGCGGGATTTCGGACAGCGCGCCGAGGATCGTGGGGAGGAAGCCCGGCAACTGCGCCTCTTCGGCCGCGGGCTTGCCGAAACTGATCGACCGGTAATCGGGCTTGGGATCGATATAGACGAAGCGGCGGTCGATCTCGCGCCGCGCCGGGCGCTGCTTGAGCGCCGCGATCGCGGGCCGGAAGGGCGCGTTCGCGAGCACCGACCCGTCGATCAGCACGCGGTCGGCGGGATCGCCTTCGCCGCCCGCGGGAAGCTGCGTGCGGATGAAGGTATCGCGCGCCGGCCATGCGATCTGCCGCTTGTCCAGCACCCGGTCGAGTTCGCGCAGCGTGAAGGGAGGAAAGGCGCCGGGGAAGCTCGCCGTCGCGCGCGCCGCCCCGACCAGCCCAGGCACGTCGTCGAGCCGCGCGCCCGTCCGGCTGTCCTCGCGAAAATGCAGCATCAGCCGGTGCTCGTCCTCGGTCACGCGCGCCGGGCTGTTGAGCGCCAGCGGCACGCTGTGCCCGGCAAAATCGGTGACCGACACGAACAGGTCGACGGGTTGTCCGCCCGGCACCAGCACCGGCCCGCGCGGCCCCGCATCCATCGCGTCGAACGCATCGAGCAACAGGTTGGTGAAGGTCTCGCCGCCGAAGGGCGGTTCGAACCAGCGCGCGCGGACGAAGCGCGACAGCTTCGCGCGCACCTCGTCCTGCGCGCCTTCGCCGACGGTGCGGTCGATGGCGTTGCCGCGCTTTTTCATCATCCAGCCGGCGATCGGTACCGCCCAGAATTTGGTCGCCGCCGACAGCGGCCGCGCGTCGGGATCGATCAGCCGGTCGACGTCGGCGCTGTCGAGCCACAGGTCGGTGAGCGGCTCGAGCGATTGCCCCGTCGCCAGCGCGCGCGCGAGGAAGATGCCGTTTATGCCCCCCGCGCTCGCCCCCGCGACGATGTCGGCGAGCACGCGCAGCCGCACATTGCTGCGCGCCGCGATCTCCGCCAGCAAGTCGCCATAGACCGCGCCCGCACCGGTCAGCGGGGCGCCGTCGTGGAACGCGCGCGACGCCGCGGCGAGCCGCCACACTTCTTTCGTGATGCCGTGCATGTAGACAGCAAGGCTGATGCCGCCGTAGCAAATCAGGGCGAAGCGCAGTTCCTTTTCCCGCATCGGCAAGCTGATAGCGCGCTTTTCGGCACTGTGGCGATTTTTCCACGGACCTGGGCGAAATGAACAAATGGTCGCTGCTCCGCGGCTTTTTCCTTGCTTATGCGAATTGCTCTCATTAGCGGCCCGTGCGAACAGGAGTTGAGAATGATTCGCAAAATTGCCGCCGCCGCGTTGTTGACCACCGCGCTGTCGTCGCCCGCCTTCGCGCAGGACACCGCCCCCGTCGACGAGGGTGCCGCGAGCGGCGAGGCGATCGTCGTCACCGCCGCGCGCACGATCCTGCCCCCCAATGCGCTGCCGCTGACGATCGACGTCATTTCCAAGGACAGCCTGGATCAACAGGTTGCGGTATCCGGCTCGGTCATCGATGCGGTCGCGAACCTGACACCCAGCTTCTCGCCGACGCGCCAGAAACTCTCGGGCTCGGGCGAAACGCTTCGCGGCCGCTCGCCGCTCTATGCGATCAACGGCATCCCGCAATCGACCCCGATCCGCGACGGATCGCGCGATGGCTATACGATCGACCCCTTTTTCCTCGATCGCGTCGAGTTGATCTATGGGTCGAACGCCCTGCAGGGGATCGGCGCAACCGGCGGCGTGGTCAATCAGGTGGTGGTCCAGGCTCCGCGCGAAGACGGCCTCTCCGGCCGCGCGCTGGTCCAGGGATCGACGGGCAATTTCGAAAACAACAGCTTCGGCGGCAAGCTTGGCGGGCTGCTGTCCTACCGGCAGGGCGCGTTCGATGTGACCGGCGGTGTCGCCTATGAAACGCGCGGCCTCTATTATGACGGCGCGGGCCGCCGCGTCGGCATCGACAATACGCAGGGCGATGTGCAGGACAGCAAGAGCCTCAGCTTCTTTGCGCGGCTGGGCTATGACCTGTCGTCGACCGCCCGCCTCGAACTGTTCGCCACGCGTTTCAACCTCGAGGGCAATGGCGACTGGGTGCAGGTCGCGGGCAATCGGGCGACGGGCCTTCCCACCAGCTCGCGGCGCGGCGACATACAGGGTGAAGCCGCCTCCAACCGCGTCGAAACGGTCAACCTGACGCTGACCGATACCGATCTCGGCGGCGGCAACCTGGTCTTCCAGGCCTTTTTCAACCGGTCGCGCGATATTTTCGGCGGCGATATAAGCGCCACCTTCCAGGACGCCAGCATCGCCCCCATCGGCACCTTGTTCGACCAGTCGGCGAACCGCTCGCGCAAACTGGGCGCACGCGTCAGCTACGAGCGGCAATTCTTTGATGCGCTCAACCTCACGCTCGGCTTCGACTCGATGTGGGACAAGACCCAGCAGGAGATGATCGCGACGGCGCGCTATTGGGTCCCGCCCACCACCTTCCGCACGCTCGCCCCCTTCGGTCAGGCCAATCTGAAGCTGTTCGACGGCGCCGTCCGCGTTGCCGGCGGCGCGCGCTGGGAAAATGGCCAGCTCAAGGTCGACGATTTTGTGACGCTCGCCTCCTATAATTCGGCCCGCGTCAGCGGCGGCACCCGCAATTTTGACGATCTGCTGATCAATGGCGGCGTGATCGTCGAGCCGGCAGAAGGCATCCGGGCCTATGCCAGCTATGCCGAAGGCTATTCGATTGCCGACGTCGGCCGAATCCTGCGGTCGGTCAATGGCAGGACCCAGCCGAATTTCCGTATCGAGGATGTCAATGTCACCCCCGTGATTTCGAACAATCGCGAGGTCGGCATCGAAATCAAGCGCGGGCCGCTCGATGCCAGCGCGTCCTATTTCTGGTCGACATCGAAAGATGGCGGGCTGTTGGTCATGAACAGCGCGGGCGTCTATGACGTCCAGCGCCAGCGCATCGAAATCCAGGGTTTCGAGATCAATCTTGCGGTCGAGCTTCCGGTCGACGGGCTGAAGCTCGGGACCGGCTATGCCCATCTGTCCGGCCGCACCGACAGCAACAAGGACGACAAGGTCGATATCGACCTCGACGGCGCGAATATTTCGCCCGATCGCGTCAACCTCTGGGCCAGCTACAACAGCGGGCCGGTGTCCGCACGCCTGCAGGCGGGGCTCTATCTCGACCGCAAATTCGACGGTGCCCCGGCCAATACCGCTTTTTCGGGCTACACGCTCACGGATGCCGTGCTGCGTTACGACCTGCCGCGCCTCGGCGGGATCACGCTCGCGGCGTCGAACCTGTTCGATGTCGACTATGTCACCTATAACAGCCAGACGATCCGCTCGACCGTGGCGGCAACCGACAATGCCCGCTTCTTTACCGGACGCGGGCGGACCGTCACGCTCGGCTGGGACTATCGTTTCTAGGATCTGGTACTTCCGGCATGATGAAATTGCTCGACACCCTCCACCGTTGGACCGGCGGCCTTCTCGGCCTCGTGCTCGCGCTGCTCGGGCTGTCGGGCACCATCCTGCTCTATGATTATTTGTGGATCGGCCTTCCGGGTACCGGCGATCCGCTGCGCGGCGACCTCGCCACGGTCACCGCGACCACCGAAAAGCTGATGGCGATGCCAGGTGCGCAGGGCATCATCTATGCCGACGAACGCTTCGGGCTCCACCAGCTCCGCTTCGGCAAGGAAGCGGGCGCCTATGCCAGCCAGTCGGGCGACCTCGTCACGCGCTGGGCGAGCCAGTGGGAGCGGCCCGAGCTGTGGATCTTCGATTTCCACCATCATCTCTTCGCGGGCGACAGCGGCGAATGGGTGATCGGGATCGCGGGGCTCGCCGGCCTGTTCTTCGTGATTTCGGGCGCGATCCTGTGGTGGCGCACGCGCAAGACCTTCCAGCTTCGCCTGTGGCCGAAACGGATGAGCCGCCCGTCGATCGTCATGCACCACCGCGATCTCGGCATCATCGCCGCGCCGCTGTTGCTGATCTCGATCGTCACCGGCACGATGATGATCTTCCGCCCCTTCGCGATGGTGATGATCGCGCCCTTCGGCTCGCCCGCCGAGGCGGCGAAGGCGATCGAGCCACCGAAATACAAGGGCGGTCCGCTTACCGGAAAGCCCGATTATACCGCAATGCTGGCGGAAGGACGGCGGCGCTTTCCCGACGCCGAATTCCGCATCCTCAGCCTGCCGCGCAAGCCCGGCGATCCGATCAGCCTCAGGATGCGCCAGCAGGCCGAATGGCTTCCCAACGGCCGCTCGACCCTGTGGTTCGACGCCGCGACCGGCGAGCTGCTCGGCGCACGCGACGCGCTCGCGATGCCCAGCGGGGCGCAGGCATTCAACATGGCCTTCCCGATCCACGCGTCGAAGGTCGGCGGCTGGACCTGGCGTATCCTGCTCACTCTCTCGGGCCTCGCGATGACGATGCTCGGCAGCTTTGCCGTGTGGACCTTCTGGTTCAGGCGGCCGAAGCCGGTGAAGCGGGTAGCGAAGAAAGCGGCGCTGGCTACGCTCTGAATATGGCTCGTCGGGTGGCGGAAGCGATCGGCAAACCGCTTGCGTGGGCGGCCCGGCGATATACAGCGGCTTTTTGCGGTCGGAGGCTGATGATGCGAGCAGGTGCGGGTCTGATGATCCTCATGGGATTGTCGGGATGCATGGGAGCGGTCGCCACCCCTTCTTCCCCCGTCCCGGTCAGCCGGGAATCCTCCGCGCAAATCGCGATCGTCACCGAAGATATTGATCGCTTCTGGGAAGCCTATGACGCGGTTCGCCAGACAGAAGATGCCGCACGACAAATCGACCTGTTGCAGAAACTCTATCTCGATCGCGGTACGCCGGGGTTGCACGCCTTCATGGAAGCAAAGGGTTACACCGCGCAGACCTATGTCGATGCCATTCGCGCCTATTCCAGATACTGGGATTCGGTGCGTCCCAAAACCGGCAATGTGCAGGCGTCGCTGGGCAGAGTCACGGTCTATCTCGATCGCTTCAGACAGCTCTATCCGGGCCTCAGGCCCGCGAGCGTCTATTTCGAGATCGGGGCCCTGCGTTCGGCGGGCACAACGCTGGGAGACAAGGTGCTGATCGGCGCCGAAATGGCGATGGGCGATCCGACCGTCGATATCTCCCAAATGCCTCCGGGACTTCAGCATTTTTTCAGCGGATATTTCGCCAGCAAACCGGCCGACAATCTCGACCTGCTGATCGTGCACGAAGCCGTGCACACGCAGGAACGTGGGGACAGGAAAAGCCTTCTGTCGCAGGCAATCTACGAAGGCGTTGCCGATTTCGTTGCCGAACAGGTCACGGGCCGCATGCCCGACCTGCCATACGTCGCCTATGGCCCCGAAAACGACGCGCGTATCAAGGCAGCCTTTGTCCGTGACATGCATGCAAATGACTATAGTGGCTGGCTTTACAACAACACCGACAATGCGTTCGGCGTTCGCGATCTCGGCTATTATGTCGGCTATGCGATTTGCGCGCGCTATCATGCGAAGAGCGCCGACAAGAAGCGCGCCATCCACGAAATGATCGAGCTCGATTTCTCCGACCCCGCGGCCGTCGAAGCATTCGCAAATCGCTCGGGCTATTTCGCAAGCTGACCCGTTACGACAGCGCAGAACGCGCCATCGCGCCAGCACCGCTTTCCTATTTTACCCGCTGCCCTATATCCTGCTCGCCCCCATGACCCGCGCCCGCGTCCTCCTCCTCACCGCCGCCCTCGGCCCGCTCGACTATCGCGTCCCGCGCGAAAGCGAGGCGCCGCTGGGAAGCGTCGTGATCGCGCCGCTCGGCCCGCGGCGGCTCGGCGGCGTGGTGTGGGAGGATGCGAGTTTCGGCGCGCCCGAGGCGGTCGGCGACAACCGCCTGCGCAACCTCTACGAAGTGGTGGCCGTACCGCCGGTGCCCGCGCCTTTGCGCCGCCTCGTCGAATGGACGAGCGACTATTATCTCGCGCCGCCGGGCGCGGTGCTGCGCATGGTGCTGCCCGGCGTCGCCTTTGCCGACGCGCGGCGCCCGATCGTCGAATATCGCGCGACCGGCGAAATCCCGGCGCGGATGACGCCGCAGCGTATCGTCGCGCTCGAAGCGATCGGCGAGCGGCAGGGCATGGTGCGCGAACTCGCCGCGCTCGCCGAGGTCAGCGAGGCAGTGATCCGCGGGCTGGTGAACACCGGCGCGCTCGAAGCCGTCACCGTCTCGGCCGACCAGCCCTACCCCGAACCCGACAGCGGCTTTGCGCCCCCCGACCTCTCCGACGAACAGACCGCCGCCGCCGCGCAGCTAAAGGATGCGGTGCACGCCGCGAAGTTCGATACCTTGCTGCTCGACGGCGTCACGGGGTCGGGCAAGACCGAAGTCTATATGGAGGCGATCGCCGCCGCGATCGACGCGGGCCAGCAGGCGCTCGTCCTGCTCCCCGAAATTGCGCTGACCGAACCGATGCTGACGCGCTTCACCGCGCGCTTCGGCTGCGAGCCCGTCGCGTGGCACAGCGGCCTGCGCTCGGCCGAACGCCGCCGCGCCTGGCACGCGATTGCATCGGGCGACGCGCGCATCGTCATTGGCGCGCGCTCGGCGCTCTTCCTCCCTTACGCGAACCTCGGCGTGATCGTCGTCGACGAGGCGCACGAGACGAGCTTCAAGCAGGAGGACGGCGTCCATTATCACGCGCGCGACGTCGCGGTTATGCGCGGGCATTTCGAGGGGCTGCCGGTGATCCTCGCGAGCGCCACCCCCGCGCTCGAAAGCCTCGCGATGGTCGAGGCGGGGCGGTATCGCCATATCCAGCTCCCCGCGCGCTTCGGCGGCGCGACCTTGCCCGACCTCGCCGCGATCGACATGCGGCAGGACCCGCCCGACCGCGGCCGCTGGCTCGCGCCGCCGCTCGTCGACGCGCTCGCCAACCGCCTCGCGAAGGGCGAGCAGAGCCTGCTCTTTTTGAACCGCCGCGGCTTTGCGCCGCTCACGCTCTGCCGCACCTGCGGCCATCGCATCCAATGCCCGAACTGCACCGCGTGGATGGTCGAGCATCGCCTCGTCCACCGCCTCGCGTGCCACCATTGCGGGCATGTCATGCCGCCGCCGCGGCTCTGCCCCGAATGCGAGGACGAGGACAGCCTCGTCGCGTGCGGCCCCGGGGTCGAGCGTGTCGCCGATGAGGTCGCGCTGCGCTTTCCCGAAGCGCGTACCGCCATCGTCACCTCGGACACGCTCTGGTCGCCCGCAAAGGCCGCCGAGTTCGTCGACAATGTCGAGGGCGGGCTGGTCGACATCATCATCGGCACCCAGCTCGTCACCAAGGGCTATCATTTCCCGAACCTTACATTGGTGGGCGTCGTCGATGCCGACCTCGGGCTCGACGGCGGCGACCTTCGCGCATCCGAGCGCACCTTCCAGCAGATCGCGCAGGTCGCGGGGCGCGCCGGGCGCGGGGTGAAGCCGGGCGAGGTGCTGATCCAGACACGCGTTCCCGACGCCCCGGTTATGGCGGCGCTCGTCGCCAACGACCGCGACGGTTTCTATTCGGCCGAGGCGGCGGCGCGGAAATTCGCGGGCGCGCCGCCCTATGGCCGCTTCGCCGCACTCGTCATCTCGTCGGAGGATATCGAGGTTGCGCGCGGGCAGGCGCAGCGGCTGGGGCAGAAGGCGCCGGTCGCCGACGGTCTCGCGGTCTATGGCCCCGCCCCCGCCCCGCTCGCGATGCTGCGCGGGCGCCATCGCTTCCGCCTGCTGCTCCACGCCCCGCGCAGTTTCGACCTGCAGGGGACAATCCGCGAGTGGGTGAACAGCGTCGACTGGCCCGCGAAGGCCCGCCTCGCGATCGACATCGACCCCTACAGCTTTGTCTAGCGAAACGAGGGCTTTACTCTGCCCCGCCCCGCTGGCAGCATCGCTGCATATTTTGGGGCGGGGGCACAGAAATGAAAAAAGCCGTTTGGGGCGTCGTGGCGGTTTGGGCGCTGGTTGCGACGACCGGCCCGGCCGAAGCAAAATGGCTGCGCGCCGATACCGAAAGCTTTATCATCTATAGCGAGAGCAACGAGAAATCGCTGCGCGAGTTCGCGCAGAATCTGCAGCGCTTCGACACCACGCTCCGCCTCGTCTTCCGGGTCGAGACCCAGGGCGAGGACAGCCGCCTGCCGATCTATCTCCTCCCCGCGAGCGAAGATGTCGCCGAACTGGCGATGGGGTCGCGAAAGGCACCGATCGGCGGCTTCTACCGCCAGAACGGCGACGGCGCCTTCGCCATGTCGAACCGCGAGAATGACAGTCTGGGCAAAGGCACTTCGGCGTCGCAGCAGATATTGTTTCACGAATATAGCCACCATTTCATGAAGCGGCACCTGCGCGCCGCTTTTCCGGGCTGGTTCATCGAGGGCTTTGCCGAATATTATTCGACCGTCGATTTCAACAAAGAGGGCCATGCGATGATCGGCCAGCCCGTCTATCGCCGCGCCTATGGCCTGCTGATGCAGCCCAAAATTCCGGTCGAGCGCGTCATCATGGAGCCCCCGAGCGCGATGCGCACCAACGGCCAGACCGACGTCTATTACGGGCGCGCGTGGATCCTGACCCACATGTTGTTCCATAGCCCGGCGCGGCCGAACCAGATCAATGGCTATGTCAATGCGATCAACGCCGGGACCGACCCGAAAAAGGCCGCGACCGAGGCGTTCGGCGACCTTGCGCAGCTCGACAAGGACCTCAACCGCTATATCGAGGGCAAGCTGTCCTACCGCACGACGCGCGACCCGGTGCCCGTCTCGGCGAACATCACGATCACGCCGCTGTCCGCCGACGAGGATGCCGTGATCATGCTGCGGCTCGAACGGATGAATGCGCGCGGCGACGGGGCGCGGACAAAAAAGGCGCGCGACGGCCTGCGCGCGCTGGCGGCAAAACTGCCCGCCAATCCCGATCTCCAGTTCGAACTTGCCGCCGCCGAGTGGGATATGGAGAAGGAGGAGCGCGACCTCGCCGCGATCCGCACCGCGCTGGGCAAGGTCCTCGCGGCAAAACCGGACCATGTGCGCGCGAATGTGCTGCTCGGCCGGCTCAATATCCATGAGCTCTACGACAAGGGCTCCGACGATCCCGCCGCGTGGGGCGCGGCGCGGCGACCGATCACGCTCGCCAACCGCACCGATCCGAACGACGCCGTGCCGCTCTATGCCTATTTCGAAAGCTTCGTGATGCAAGGCAAGCGCCCGCCCGACATCGCCATCCAGGGGCTGGAACGTGCCTTTTCGCTGACGCCCGAGAATATCGAGATTCGCGTCTCCTATGCCTTCGCGCTCGCCAATCTGGGCGATTTCGAGCCGGCGTTGCGGCTCGCGAAGACCGTCGCCTTCGACCCGCACGACAATGGCCGCGGCGAGGTGATGCTGGCGCAACTCGAAGCGCTTCGCGACCGGCGCCCCGGCGGAGGCAAGAGCGCCGCCGCCGAGAGCGAGGACTAAGTCACCACACGGCGACTCAATAATCGGGCTCTTCGCCCCCGAGAACCTGGTTTGCCTGCGCCGTGAGCCACGCCATCGCCGCCGCCCACGGCTGGTGGCCATGGCTGATCCGTGCCACGCCGAGCGCGGCCAGTTCCTTGTGCGTCGGTCCGCCCCTGCCGCGCAGGATGTTGACCGGCAGCGGCGAGCCTTCGCAGATCGCGCCGATACATTTGGGATCGAGCAGGAAGGGCACGAACAGCGACCCCGCGCCCGCATCGGCATAGGCGCGCGCGCGTTCGAGCGTCGCGGCGACGAGCGTATCGCCGTCCTTCGCCGCATCGGCGCCGCGGAAGGTGTCGCAGCGGGCGTTGACGAAGATGCCGGTATCGGTCGCGGCGCGGTAACGCGCTACGGCCTCGGTGACCGGCAGCAGGTCAGACTGGCCGGGCAGGCGGTCCTCCATGTTGATCCCCGCCGCGCCCGCCGCCTTCGCGCGGCCGACCGACACGCCGACCGCCGCCGGATTGGCGCCATAGCCCGCCTCCATGTCGATCGTCACCGGCAGGTCGGTGACCGACAGGATGCGGTCCAGATTCTCGAACACATCCGCGAGCGGGAAATCCTCGCCGTCGGCGCGGCCCTGCGCGCCCGCAACGCCGAAGCTGCCCGTCGCGATCGCCCTGGCGCCCGCGGCGGCGACCGCCTTCGCGCTCCCCGCATCCCAGATGTTGACGAGGATCAGCGGGTCGCCCGGAATATGAAGCGCGCGAAATTCGGCAACCTTGTCGGACATCAGAAACTCTCCCTCTTGAGCAATTCTTCCTTGATCGGCAGGCCATAGGCATAACCGCCGAGCGATCCGTCGCTGCGTACCACACGATGGCAGGGGATGAGCACCGCGACATTGTTCGCGCCATTCGCACTCCCCGCCGCACGCACTGCATTGGGCCTGCCGACCGCGGCGGCGATATCCGAATAACTACGCGTTTCGCCCGCGGGGATCTTGCGAAGCTCACGCCACACCGCTTCCTGAAAAGCCGTGCCCTTCACGTCGATCGGGATATGGTCGAAGCCGTCGACCGGCGCCTCGACCGCCGCGACCACCTGCTCGAGCAGCGCCGAAAATTCATCGCCGCCCTCGATGAGGTCTGCGGCGGGGAAGCGCTCTTCGAGCGCCTCGCGCCCCTCGTCGAACGACAGGCGGCACACGCCCTTTGCCGTCGCGGCGACGAGCATGTCGCCGAGGCTCGTCGGCACGACCGCCCAACGGATCGTCGCGCCCTTGCCGCCATTCACCCAAGCCGAAGCCGTCATACCCATGCGTCCCTCCATATTCTCATAGAAACGCGACGGCCCCGAAAAGCCCGCGTCATAAATCGCGTCGGTCACCCGCTCGCCCTCGCTCAAGGCCTGCCGCGCGCGCTCTTCGCGCAGGGCGCGGGCATAGGCGGCGGGCGAGAGGCCGGTGTGGCGGGTGAAGACGCGCTGGAAATGCGTCGGCGAATAGCCGGTGCGCGCGGCGAGGTCGGCGAGCGCGAGCGGCTCTTCGCTCGCCTTGATCGCGTGGATCGCCGCGAGCACCGCGCCCTCGTCGCGCGCGACATCGTCGGGCAGGCAGCGCTTGCACGGACGAAGACCTGTTTCGCGGGCGCCGGCACCGTCGGCAAAGAAGCGCACATTGTCACGGTGCGGGTGCCGCGCCGCGCAGCTCGGCCGGCAATAGATGCCCGTCGTCAGCACCCCGGTCACGAAGCGTCCGTCGAGCGCGCGGTCGCGGCGGAGCACCGCCGCCCAGCGATCGTCGTCGGTCATCAGGTCGGCGCTCATGGCTCATCCCTTTCGATCCGCGCGGCGAAACAGCCATAGGCGGCGTTATGGGCATCGATATAGGAGGTGCCCGGGTCGGCGAACAGGTCGCGGATCGCATCATCGGCCTCGCCCGGTCCCGCGAGCCGCGCGGTTCGCAGCATGCCATCGCCGGCGAACGCCCGGAGTGCAAGCGCGCGGCCCTCGAACACCGGAGGCAATTCGTCGCGATAGCGCGCCGCCGCGACACCGGGCCGCACATAGATCGCATAGGCGCTGCGATACGGCGTTGCGACATCGTGGCTGGTGTGATGGAGCAGGATCAGCTCCTCGCCCGCCTTCGCGTCTTCCAGACTGATACGGCACGGAAAGCCGCGATCGGTGGTCACAGTCACACGGCGCGCATTGATCGCGGCCAGTTCGGTATCGCCCATCGCGAACAAGGGGGCGAATTGATCGGGGCTGAGCCCCTCGATCGAATAGGTCATAAAACATCCTTTCTCGGCTGTCCGACCTTCTTTGCCACGCCGCGATTCGCGCCGCGTCCCGATGCTTGCGTTCAAAGCACGGGTCCTTTGTGTGTTACTGTATTATATCATTGACTCACCAAGGCGAAAGGCTCACGATCCGGCCGGAAACGGAGGGTGGGCCATGGCCAGTATCGACGCATCGATCGCACCGGCAAGGCCCGCGCGCCGCACCGACTGGCTCGGGCGCAGCGCGACCTTCTGCTACCTCGCGATCGCCGCGGGGCAGCTGCTCTTCATCGCCTTCATCCTTCTCTATTATTATCCTCCGACGCTGACGGGCAATTTCGCGGACTGGAACAGGAAGCCGATCATCACCGGCTTCGTCGCGGGCGACACCGCGGGCAATCTCTTCTTCGCGGTGCATGTGCTGATGGCGGCGGGGATCACCTTCGGCGGCCTCGTCCAGCTCGTCCCGGCGATCCGGAGCCGCTGGCCCGCGGTGCATCGCTGGAATGGCCGGCTCTATCTGGTCAGCGCGCTGACCCTCGCGCTCGGCGGGCTGTGGATGACCTGGGGCCGCGGAACCTGGCTGAACTATGTCGGTGCGATCGGCATCACGCTCGACGCCCTGCTGATCGTTCTTTTCGCGGGCCTCGCCTGGCGCGCCGCGCGCACCCACCGCTTCGCCGACCACCGCCGCTGGGCGATCCGCCTGTTCGCGGTGGCGAGCGCGGTGTGGTTCATGCGCGTCGGCTATATGGCGTGGGGACTCGCGACCGGCGGCGCGGGGATCGGCAAGGCGATGGACGGGCCGTTCGACCTTTTCCTCGCCTTCGCCAATTCGCTGCTCCCGCTCGCGATCGCCGAACTCTATCTGCGCGCCGGCGCCCGCGGCACCCCGCTCGCGCGGCAAGCCACGGCGGCGCTGCTCGGCATCAGCAGCCTCGTCATCCTCGCGGGCAGCGCCGGTGCGTGGATGGTGATGTGGGGTCCCTACATCTAGGTCGCTTGCCTTCGCTTCCCGGCCGGCTAGTGTGCGCGCCATGACCCGCCTCCTCTCCCTGCTGCTCGCCCTCCTTGCCCTCGCCCTCACGCCCACGGCGCCCGCGCGCGCCGCCGACGACATCAGCGCCGCGTCGCGCAGCGTCGTGCGCGTCGTCACCGTCGCGATGGTCGACGGCGAAGTCGTCGGCTTCGGCCATGGCAGCGGCATCGCGATTTCGCCGACGCGGATCGTCACCAACGCGCATGTCGTCGAATCGGCGGTCCAATACCCCGGCAACGTCGCGCTCGGCGTCGTCCCGTCGGAAGGGAAAAAGAGTTTCGCGGGCAAGCTGATCGCGATCGACACCGCGCGCGACCTCGCGCTGATCGAGATTACCGAGGGGCGCCTGCCCGCCGCGGCGGTCTACACCGGCCCGCTCGATTCGGGCGCCGACGTCGTCGCGCTGGGCTATCCCGGCAACGTCGACCTCGCGACCGCGCGCAGCGCCAACGACTATATCACCCCGCGCACGCCCACACGCAGCGAAGGCAATATGTCGAACATGCAGGCGGTCGACGGGGTCGCGATGCTGATCCACACCGCGAAGATTTCGCGCGGCAATTCGGGCGGCCCGCTCGTCGACCAGTGCGGGCGCATCGTCGGCATCAACACCGCGATCACCCGCGCCGACGACGGCGATTCGCCCTTTGCCTTCGCGATCGCGGGGCGCGAGCTCACCCGCTTCCTGGCCGACGCCGACCAGCAATATGGCAGCATCGGCACCCCGTGCCTGTCGCTCGCCGAAGCCGACGCACGCGACCGCGCCGCGATCGACGCCGAAGCGCGCGCGAGCGCCGAAGCCAATGCCGCCAAGGAAGCCGCCGCCAAGCTGGACCGCGAGTTGAAGCAGGCGCGCGCCGAGGAAGAGGCGCTCGCCTCGCGCGAAAACCGCATCGCGCTCGCCGGGGTGCTCTTCGTGATCGGCGCGCTCGCGGGCGGGGCCGGGTTGCTCTTCTACAACCAGAAGAACCTCCGCAACGCGAAGATCGCGGGCGGCGCGGGTGCGGTGCTGATGCTCGGCGCCGCGGTCCTGTTCGTCACCCGCCCCGACGCGCACGCCGAAATCGACAAGGAGGCGGCCGCCGTCCCAGCGGCCGACGCGCCGAAGCTTGCCGAGGGCAGTTTCCTCTGCACGATCCGCCCCGACCGCAGCCGCATCACCGTATCGGCGACGACTGATGTCCCGATCACGATCGGCAAGGGCGGCTGCGTGAACGGCCGCACGCAATATACGCGCGCAGCCGACGACCGCTGGCAGCGCATCCTCGTCCCCAACGAGGAAGCGACCGTCACCGTCGCGTCGATCGATGCAAGCGGGCGCGACTATCGCGTCGAACGCTATCTGCTCGACGCCGAGACGATGACCAAGGCGCGCGAGACGCGCGCCACGATCACGCTCAAGAGCTGCACCGCCAACCCCGACGAACTCGCGGGCCTCGCGGCGCAGCAGGACGCGATTCGCAGCGCGCTTCCCGCCAGCCCCAACGAACGGCTCGTCTATCGCTGCCAGCCGGCGAGCGGCGCGGCGGTCAAGCCGGCAGCCGCGCCCTGAGCCGATAGGCCCCGACGATCCGTCAGTCGGGCAGGCGATCCACCCAGTCGGCGATCAGCCCCTGCGCCGTATCGCTACACGCCAGCTCGTGCCCGGCGCCGGGCACGATCGTCAGCGTCGAACGGGGGCGTGCGGCGTGGAGCCGCCGCGCATTGGCGACCGAAACCACATTGTCGCGGTCGCCGTGCAGGATGAGCACATCGCCCTCGACCGCCCCGATCTTTTTTGCATTCGCGAACCGGTCGCGCACGAGCCAGCGAACCGGCAGCCAGCGGACATGGGCGCCCGCGACATCGGGCAGGCTGGAAAAGCCCGATACAAGGATGAGCGCCGCAACCGGGTGGCGCGTCGCCATTTCGGTCGCCGGTCCCGATCCGATCGAGTTTCCGACGAGGATCGTCTGCGACGCCGCCACTCCCTCGCTTGCCAGCCAGCGCATCGCGGCCTCGCCATCGCGATAGAAACCCGCCTCGCCGGGCGATCCCGGATTGCCGCCATAACCGCGATATTCGACCAGCAGCACGCCGATGCCATCGGCGGCGAGGCCCCGCACCGCTTCGGCCGCCCCCGCCAGACTATCCCCGTTGCCGTGAAAGAAGATGATCGTGCGCCGGCCCGGCTGCGCGGCGCGGTAAAGTGCCTTCAGCCTTAACCCGTCCGAGGTTTCGGTATGGACGATCCGGTAGCCGGGCAGCGATCCGCGCGGATAGTCGCGCGGCGCCGGGTAGAAGATATTCTGCTGGTTGAAATAGAGCACCGCGCCCGCGGCGGCGACAAGGGCAGCGATGACCAGCAATCCGAACAAGGCCACCCGAACGATCGTCAACCCCCGCACGCCCTGAACAGCATCAGCGTGCGTTCGCGCGCGAGCTCGCTCGACGCCTCGTGATAATCCTTGCGCCGGTCGCTGTTGAACCCGTGGTTCGCATCATAGACGAAGACCTGCGCGGTCGGATGCGCCTTGGCGATCAGCGCCTCGACGCCTTCCATCGGAATGCCCGCGTCATAGCGGCCGAAATGGGCGACCGTCGCGCACCCGGGCGCCTCGTCCGCGAACTGGGTCGGAACGAGGCTGCCGTAATAGGCCGACGCTGCAGCAAGGTCGGGGCTGATCTGCGCCATCCGCCACGCGACCGAACCGCCGTAGCAATAGCCGGTGATGAAGACCGGCCCCCTCGCCTTGAGCGCGTCGATACACGTCTGCGCATCCTTCAGGCTTTGCCCGAACGGGTGCAGTTCGCGCGCCAGTTGCACCGCGCGTTCGAACTGCGGCCCCGAATAGTCGCTGTCGAACCCCGGATGCTCGCGGTCGAACAGCGCGGGCGCCAGCACCTCATAACCATCGGCGGCATATTCGTCGCAAAGCTCGCGGATATGGTCGGTGACCCCGAAGATTTCCTGGATCAGGACAAGGCCGCCGCGCCGTTCACCGTCCGGCTGCGTGTGATAGACGGCGATTTCGGCGCCATCGTCCATCGTCATCCGGATCATCTCGCCCACGTGCTTCCCCCTCTTCCGTTCGGACTGGGCCTGTCGAAGTCCCATCCTTCTTTCTCTCAACCTTTGAAGAAAGAACGGCCCTTCGACAAGCTTAGGGCGAACGGGTTTGAGGAGGGAGCCAGAAGACTCCCCACCCCCGCCTTGCATTGCAGCAAAATCGTTGCTACGCGCGCCCCGACTTTGCAGCGGGGGGCATTTTCGGATGCCGGGAAAATCCGCGCAGCCATCCCCCTCGGGATCGTAGAAAAGGACTTTCGCGCGTGGAGAATTCCGGCGGCATTCAGGGCAACATCACGGCGGGCCTCGCGGGCCGTTATGCGGTCGCGCTGTTCGATCTGGCCCGCGAATCGA
The DNA here is from genome assembly GCF_052871675.1 of Sphingopyxis sp. LARHCG72. Classification (NCBI taxonomy): domain Bacteria; kingdom Pseudomonadati; phylum Pseudomonadota; class Alphaproteobacteria; order Sphingomonadales; family Sphingopyxidaceae; genus Sphingopyxis; species Sphingopyxis sp. LARHCG72. The sequence continues at coordinate 165,211 of NZ_JBIXJU010000004.1, forward strand.
ACGCGATCGACGCGGTCGCCAAGAGCCTTGCGACGCTCAGGACGGGTCTCGCCGATTCGGCCGACCTGTCGGCGCTGATCGCCAGCCCGGTCGTCGGCCGCACCGACGCCGCGAACGCCATCGCCGCGGTCGCCAAGGCGATGAAGCTCGATTCGCTGACCGCGAAGTTCCTCGGCGTGCTCGCCGAGAACCGCCGCCTCGCCGACCTGCCCAAAATGATCGACGCGTTCGACGCGATCGTCGCCGATCATCGCGGCGAAGTGACCGCGAAGGTCACCAGCGCGCACCCGCTTTCGGCCGCGCAGCTGAAAGAGCTGACCGCGAACCTCAAATCCCGTGTCGGGCGCGACGTCACCGTCGCGACGACCGTCGATCCCGCCATCCTCGGCGGCCTCGTCGTCCAGCTGGGCAGCCAGCTGATCGACGGCAGCATCCGTACCCGTCTCAATAGCTTCGCACAGGCGATGAAAGGCTAAACCATGGAAATCCGCGCCGCTGAAATCAGCAAGGTCATCAAGGACCAGATCGCCAATTTCGGCACCGACGCAACGGTCAGCGAAATCGGCTCGGTTCTCTCGGTCGGCGACGGCATCGCCCGCGTCCACGGCCTCGACAACGTCCAGGCCGGTGAAATGGTCGAATTCGCCAACGGCGTGCAGGGCATGGCGCTCAACCTCGAAGCCGACAATGTCGGCATCGTGATCTTCGGCTCGGACGCCGAGATCAAGGAAGGCGACACCGTCAAGCGCACCGGCACGATCGTCGACGTCCCCGTCGGCAAGGGCCTGCTCGGCCGCGTCGTCGATGGCCTCGGCAATCCGATCGACGGCAAGGGCCCGATCAAGGCCGACAAGCGCATGCGCGTCGAAGTCAAGGCGCCGGGCATCATCCCGCGCACCTCGGTTCACGAACCCGTCCAGACCGGCCTCAAGGCACTCGACGCGCTCGTCCCCGTCGGCCGCGGCCAGCGCGAACTGATCATCGGCGACCGTCAGACCGGCAAGACCGCCGTCGCGATCGACACCTTCATCAACCAGAAGCAGGCGAACGCCGGCAGCGACGAATCGAAGAAGCTCTATTGCATCTACGTCGCCGTCGGCCAGAAGCGTTCGACCGTCGCGCAGATCGTCCGCCAGCTCGAAGAAAATGGCGCGATGGAATATTCGATCGTCGTCGCCGCGACCGCGTCGGAGCCCGCTCCGCTGCAGTTCCTCGCACCCTACACCGGCTGCACCATGGGCGAGTTCTTCCGCGACAACGGCATGCACGCCGTGATCGTCTATGACGATCTTTCGAAGCAGGCCGTCGCTTACCGCCAGATGTCGCTGCTGCTGCGCCGTCCGCCGGGCCGCGAAGCTTACCCCGGCGACGTTTTCTATCTCCACAGCCGCCTCCTCGAGCGCGCCGCGAAGATGAACAGCGACAATGGTTCGGGCTCGCTCACCGCGCTGCCGATCATCGAAACGCAGGCGGGCGACGTTTCGGCGTACATCCCGACCAACGTGATTTCGATCACCGATGGCCAGATCTTCCTCGAAACCAACCTGTTCAACGCCGGTATCCGTCCCGCCATTAACGTGGGCCTGTCGGTGTCGCGCGTCGGCTCGGCCGCGCAGACCAAGGCGATGAAGAAGGTGTCGGGCTCGATCAAGCTCGAGCTCGCGCAGTATCGCGAAATGGAAGCCTTCGCGCAGTTCGGTTCGGACCTCGACGCGTCGACGCAGAAGCTGCTCAACCGCGGTTCGCGCCTGACGCAGCTGCTAAAGCAACCGCAGTTCCAGCCGATGCCGTTCGAAGAGCAGACCGCGTCGATCTTCGCCGGCACCAACGGCTATCTCGACAATGTCGGCGTGGCCGACGTGTCGCGCTACGAAGCGGCGATGCTCGCCTATCTGCGTAGCGACCATGCCGATGTGCTGAAGACGATCCGCGACACCAAGGACCTTGGCGACGACGCCAAAAAGGGTCTGGTCGCGGCGCTCGACGCCTTCGCCAAGATTTTCGCGTAAGCCAAGTTACCGTGAGCCCGGCCCAGCGCCGGGCTGACGAACAAGAGGGGCCGTAATGGCATCGCTTAAGGAACTCAAAGGGCGCATCGTCTCGGTCAAGTCGACCCAGAAGATCACCAAGGCCAAGAAAATGGTCGCCGCCGCCAAGCTTCGCAAGGCGCAGGCCGCGGCCGAAGCCGCGCGTCCCTATGCCGAACGTCTCGAAGGCGTCGTCGCGAGCCTCGCGTCGAAGGTCGGCGCGTCGGATTCGGCGCCGAAGCTGCTTTCGGGCACCGGCAAGAGCGACACGCACCTGCTCGTCGTGCTCAACAGCGACCGCGGCCTTGCGGGCGCGTTCAACTCGAACATCGTCAAGGCCGCGCGCGACAAGGCGCTCGAACTGCAAGCCGAGGGCAAGAAGGTCATCTTCTACCTGATCGGCCGCAAGGGTCGTCCGGTCATCGGACGCCTGTTCGCGGGCCAGATCGTCGAGCTCTACGAGACGACGGGCATCCGCGACATCGGCTTCGAACAGGCGCACGAGGTTTCGGCCAAGGTCATGGAACTTTACGAAGCCGGTGCCTTCGACGTCGCGCATCTCTTCTATTCGAAGTTCCGTTCGGCGCTCCTTCAGGAAGCGACCGGCCAGCAGCTGATCCCCGTTCCCGCCCCCGTCGACGTTCCGGCGTCGAGCGGTGCGGCCGTCGAGTACGAGCCCGACGAGGAAGCGATCCTCGCCGACCTCCTGCCGCGCAACATCACGATCCAGATCTTCAAGGGCCTCCTTGAAAACGCCGCGTCCGAACAGGGTGCGTCGATGACCGCGATGGACAATGCGACGCGCAACGCGGGCGACCTGATCAACAAGCTGACCATCGTTTACAACCGCACGCGTCAGGCGGCGATCACGACCGAACTCATCGAAATTATCGCGGGCGCCGAAGCGCTCTAATCGATCAACCCAAGGAAGAAGACCATGGCTACCGCTCCCGCTGAAAAGAAGGCTCCTGCCAAGAAGGCCGCCGCGCCCAAGGCTGCTGCGCCGAAGAAGGCTGCCGCTCCCAAGGCTGCCAGCACCGGCACCGCCACGGGCCGCATCGCACAGGTCATCGGCGCCGTCGTCGACGTCCAGTTCACCGGCCAGCTCCCCGCGATTCTGAACGCGCTCGAAACCGACAACAACGGCAACCGCCTTGTCCTCGAAGTCGCGCAGCACCTCGGCGAGAACACCGTCCGTACGATCGCGATGGACGCGACCGACGGCCTGACCCGCGGCCAGCCCGTCGTCGACACCGGCGCGCAGATCTCGGTCCCCGTCGGTCCGCAGACGCTCGGCCGCATCCTCAACGTCATCGGCGACCCGATCGACGAACGCGGCCCGGTCAACGCCACCGCGACCGCACCGATCCACGCCAAGGCTCCGGAATTCGTCGACCAGTCGACCGAAACGAGCATCCTCGTCACCGGCATCAAGGTCATCGACCTCATCGCCCCCTACGCGAAGGGCGGCAAGATCGGCCTGTTCGGCGGCGCGGGCGTCGGCAAGACCGTGCTCATCCAGGAACTGATCAACAACATCGCCAAGGGCCATGGTGGTACGTCGGTGTTCGCGGGCGTCGGTGAACGCACCCGCGAAGGCAACGATCTCTATCACGAATTCCTCGACGCCGGCGTTATCGCCAAGGACAAGGACGGCAACCCGACCCCCGAGGGTTCGAAGGTTGCGCTCGTGTTCGGCCAGATGAACGAACCCCCGGGCGCCCGTGCCCGCGTCGCGCTCTCGGGCCTGACGATCGCCGAATATTTCCGCGACCAGGAAGGCCAGGACGTGCTCTTCTTCGTCGACAACATCTTCCGCTTCACACAGGCGGGTTCGGAAGTGTCGGCGCTGCTCGGCCGTATTCCGTCGGCCGTGGGTTACCAGCCGACGCTGTCGACCGACATGGGCGCGCTGCAGGAACGCATCACCTCGACGAACAAGGGCTCGATCACCTCGGTGCAGGCCATTTACGTTCCCGCGGATGACTTGACCGACCCTGCTCCGGCAACCTCGTTCGCCCACTTGGACGCGACGACGACGCTGAACCGCGCGATTTCGGAACTCGGCATCTACCCCGCGGTCGATCCGCTCGACTCGACCTCGCGCGTTCTGACCGCCGCGATCGTCGGCCAGGAGCATTATGAGACCGCCCGCCGCGTTCAGGAAACGCTGCAGAAGTACAAGTCGCTGCAGGACATCATCGCGATTCTCGGCATGGACGAGCTTTCGGAAGAAGATAAGCTGGTCGTCGCCCGCGCGCGCAAGATCCAGCGCTTCCTGTCGCAGCCGTTCCATGTCGCCGAAGTCTTCACCAACATCCCCGGCAAGTTCGTGGCGATCGAAGACACGGTGAAGTCGTTCAAGGCCGTCGTCGACGGCGAGTATGACCACCTGCCCGAAGCGGCCTTCTACATGGTCGGCGGCATCGACGAAGCGGTCGCCAAGGCCGCGAAGCTCGCCGAAGACGCGTAACAAAGTTGAGCCCCTCCCCCGGCGGGAGGGGTTTAAGGACATATCATGGCTCTGAAGTTCGAACTCGTCACCCCCGCCCGCCTCGAGCGGACCGCCGACGTCCATATGGTCACCGTCCCGGGTACCGAGGGCGATTTCTCGGTGCTCGAAGGCCATGCGCCGTTCATGGCGACGCTGCGCAACGGACCGCTGACCATCTATGCGACGGCGGGCGCCGAACCCGAGGTGATCGAGGTCGAGGGCGGCTTTGCCGAGGTTAACGAGGCCGGCCTCACCGTCCTCGCCGAGCATATCGCAAGCTGATTGTTCCGCCGTTCGCGGCCGATCAAAAAGCCCGCATCCCCATCGGATGCGGGCTTTTTTGTGCCTGCTCCACAATCGCCCCGGCGCATTAGGACAATGTCAAAGTTTCCGGATTATTCACCGTGTCGGATGGGGGGTTGTCAGCCACGGCTGCGACGCGCCCGACAGGACAGGAAAGCAGGACAAAGCGAATGAGTGCATTCGGACGCCGACCCGGAACCGCTGGCCGCCCCGCCTTTGGCGTGGCGAAGCCGATGCAGGGTGGCCCCGGCGTGCCCGGCGGCGCGCAATTCCCGTCCATCGACACCCCGCCGCCCGCCGACATCCCGCAGATGCCGTCGAACCTGTCGCCCGAAGAAGAGGCGATGGAGCGGCTGAACCAGCGCTCGACCGCCGAAATGGCCGAACCCGAAAAGGCGCAAGGGTTTGAAGCGTCGGTCCACAAGATCAAGGAACAGGTGCTGCCGCGCCTGCTCGAACGCGTCGACCCCGAGGCCGCGGCGACGCTGTCGAAGGACGAGCTGACCGAGGAATTCCGCCCGATCATCCTCGAAGTGCTCGCCGAACTGCGCATCACCTTGAACCGCCGCGAACAGTTCGCGCTCGAAAAGGTGCTCGTCGACGAACTGCTCGGCTTCGGCCCGCTCGAAGAGCTGCTTTCGGACCCGGACATTTCGGACATCATGGTCAATGGCCCGTACCAGACCTACATCGAAAAGAAGGGCCAGCTGGTCATCGCGCCGATCCAGTTCCGCGACGAACAGCATCTGTTCCAGATCGCGCAGCGTATCTGCAACATGGTCGGCCGCCGCGTCGACCAGACCACCCCGCTCGCCGACGCCCGTCTGAAGGACGGCAGCCGCGTCAACGTGATCGTCCCGCCGCTGTCCTTGCGCGGTACCGCGATCTCGATTCGTAAATTCTCGGCCAAGCCGATCACGCTCGACATGCTCTGCCAATGGGGCGCGATGAGCCAGAAGATGTGCACCGCGCTGAAAATCGCGGGCGCCAGCCGCTTCAACATCGTCATTTCGGGCGGTACGGGCTCGGGCAAGACGACGATGCTCAACGCCCTCTCCAAGATGATCGACCCGGGCGAGCGCGTGCTGACGATCGAGGACGCCGCCGAACTGCGCCTGCAGCAGCCGCACTGGCTGCCGCTCGAAACGCGCCCAGCGAACCTCGAGGGCAATGGCGCGATCCACATGGGCGACCTCGTCAAGAACGCGCTGCGTATGCGTCCCGACCGCATCATCATGGGCGAAGTTCGTGGCGCGGAGTGTTTCGACCTTCTCGCCGCGATGAACACGGGTCACGACGGGTCGATGTGTACGCTCCACTCGAACAGCCCGCGCGAATGCCTCGGCCGTATGGAAAACATGGTGCTGATGGGCGACATCAAGATCCCGAAGGAAGCGATCTCGAAGCAGATTGCCGATTCGGTCGACCTGATCGTCCAGATCAAGCGCCTGCGCGACGGTTCGCGCCGCGTCACCAACGTCACCGAGGTGATCGGCATGGAAGGCGACGTCATCGTCACGCAGGAATTGTTCAAGTTCGAATATCTCGACGAGGACAAGGACGGAAAGATCGTCGGCGAATATCGCGCGATGGGCCTGCGCCCCTATACGCTGGAAAAGGCCCGCCAATACGGCTTCGACCAGCCCTATCTCGAAGCCTGCCTCTAAGCGCTAGCGGCCGCTCAGCCAGAATGCCGTCGCGAACAGCGCGACGGCGGCCGACGCGAGCGCGATCCCGCGCCAGGGCATGAAACCGACCTGTTCGACGTCGCGCCGGTTGTTGCGGCGCCAGTTGGCAACCTCGGCGATCCCGAACAGCGCCGCGGCCGCAATCCCGACCGACAGCATCGACACTTGCATTGCCGCGCATCCCTTCGCAAACAGGGGTCTTCCCCTGGAGAGAGGTGCCCATATGCGTGTCCTATCGATTGTTGCAAGTGCCGCCGCCCTGATCGCCGTTCCCGCCGCCGCGATGCAGCATGACGGCCACGCCGGGCACCACGCCCCCGCCGCGCACAAGGGGCAGGACGCGATCGCCGCAGCGGTCGCCGCGCCCACCCGTACCCCCGCCAACCTCGCCCGCGACCCATATCGCCACCCCGCCGAAACGCTGGCCTTTTTCGGTGTGAAGCCGGGCGATACGGTCGTCGAGCTGTGGCCTGGCGGCGGCTGGTACACCGAAATCCTCGCCCCGCTGGCCAAATCGGGCGGCGGTACGCTCTATGCCGCAGCGCCGTGGGAACGCGGCCTGAACAAGGTCAAGGAATGGCAGGGCGCCAAGCCCGATCTTTATGGCGCGGTGAAGCTCGCCGAATTTCCGAACGCCGGAACCAACCCCAAAGTGCCCGATGGCAGCGCCGACGTCGTGCTGACCTTTCGCAACGTCCACAACTGGCGGTCGGGCGGCGCCGAAAGCACCGCGAACGCCTTCCGCCAAATCTATGCGATGCTCAAACCCGGCGGCACGCTCGGCGTCGCCGAGCATCGGCTGGACGAAAAGGACGACAGCGCGAAAGAAGAGAAGTCGGGCTATCTGAAGGAAAGCACGGTCATCGCGCTCGCCGAAGCCGCGGGCTTCAAGCTCGCCGGCCGCAGCGAGGTCAACGCCAATCCGAAGGACACCAAGGATTATCCCAAGGGCGTCTGGACGCTGCCGCCGTCGCTGGCCGAAGGCGACAAGGACCGTGCGAAATATGTCGCAATCGGCGAATCGGACCGCATGACGCTGAAATTCGTGAAGCCAGCAAACTGAAGCATTTTGAATCCATCGACCCGGCGCTGCTTCTAAGCGCCTATGCGCAGGGTATTTTCCCGATGGCCGACGGGGCGGACGACCCGTCGGTCCATTGGGTCGAACCGCGGCTGCGCGCGATCCTGCCCCTGGACGGCTTTCACCTGTCGCACAGCCTGAAAAAGGTGATCGTATCGGACCGCTTCCGCGTCACCACCGATACCGCCTTCGCCGATATGGTCGCGCTCTGCGCCGCGCCCGCTGACGATCGTCCGACGACGTGGATCAATCCCGTTATCCGCGCGAGCTATGACCGGTTGTTCCAGCTCGGCCACGCGCATAGCGTCGAATGCTGGCTCGATGGCGAACTCGCTGGCGGACTTTATGGTGTGACCCTTGGCCGCGCCTTTTTCGGCGAATCGATGGTCAGCCGCGCACGCGACGCGTCAAAGGTTGCGCTCGCACACCTCGTCGCACGGCTGATCGCCGGCGGCTGGAAACTGCTCGACTGCCAGTTCATCACCCCGCATCTCGCCAGCCTCGGCGCGATCGAAATCCGCCAGGCCGACTATCTTGCGCGGCTCTATTCGGTGTTGGCGGGGGGTGACGGCGGCGCGGCCTTAGGGGCGGGGGCCGGTGCCGGGACGACGGGCGGCGCCACGGGCGTCGCGGTACCGTCGCCGCCATTCGTCGCGGGCGACTGGGGTGCGCTCGACGCCTTCGGCGCGGCGGCCGCGCCCGATTTCGGCGCCGAACGCGCAACGGGCTCGCCGCCCGGATATGTCATCGCACAGCTTTTGACGAAGACGTCATAGATCGGGTGCTGGATCACGTTGCGGTCGGGCCGCTCGCGGAAAATCCAGCCCGAAAAGACGCGGTACCATTTGTCGTCGCGCTGGTCCTGCACCGTCAGTTGCACGAACGCGCCCGTCTCGGGCGGATCTTCCCACGGCGCCGTCTGCTCGCACGCGCGCAGTCGCACGATCGCGCGGCCCACCCGCGCGGTATCGCCGGGCTTCATTTCGAGATCGCGGACGAGGCCGTTGCGCTTGTTGAGCAGGCCGACGACGGCAACGCGATCGGCCATCGGGGTCGCGCCTTCGATGCCGCCGACTTCCTGCGGCACGCGTTCGGATTTGGCGATCTGCGGCGCCTTGTCGCTGCCGCCCGCCTTGGTCGCTTGGGTCCGGTCGCAGGCGCCGAGCGAGACGGCGGCGATCGCCGCCAGTCCCAGCGTCGCGGTCAGCCTTTGCACCGCAGCGCTCACTCGGCGCCGGGCCGCCAGGCCTCATAATCGCCGGTCGCGGCGGCGCGGCGCCCGCCGCGTTCGAGCGCACCGGCGGGGCGATAGGCGCCCGTGCTGCCGGTCAGGTTCGCCGTCGGTTCCTTCTCCCACGCGCGCGGCGCGGGGAGCACGTCGGTCGGCAGTTCGTCGAGCGTGCCGTGCAGCCAGCCATGCCACTCGGGCGGCACGCGGCTCGCATCATTCGATCCATTATAGATCACCCAGCGGCGGCTGCCCTTTTTCGCACGGAAATAGCGGTTGCCGAGGCTGTCCTCGCCCACCTTCTCGCCGGTGCTCCAGCTGTTCAGCAACGTGCCGACGGTCGCGCCGTCCCACCAGGTGAAAATCTTGCCCAAGATGCTCATGGCGTGGCGTTTACAGGCAAGGTGTCGCAGTCCGCAAGCCGCAAACCGCGCGGCGCACCGCTATTTCGTGTCTTTCCACGTCACCTTGGCGGTCTCGTCGATCCCGAGCCGCGCCGCGGTACCGCCGGCAAGCTCGAGCACCGCCGAAACCTCGCCCCCGCTGACGACGGGTTCGAGCGATTCGGGGATGGTGTTTTCGGCGATCCGGTCGATGCTGCCGTCGGCGCGGATGAAGATCATATCGAGCGGGATCAGCGTGTTCTTCATCCAGAAGCTGCCGATCCGCGGCTTTTTGAACGGAAAGATCATGCCGCCATCGGCGGGCAGGCTGGTACGGAACATCAGCCCGCGATCCTGCTCCTCGTCGGTGCGCGCGACTTCGACATTGAAGACATGCGCCTTGCCCGCCGCGGTGATCGTCACCGGGATAGTCGCGGCGCTCGCTTCCTCGCTGGCATCGCGGCTGCACGCCGCCATCGGCAGGGCGAGCGACAGTGCAAGGGCGGTAAAAATGGCGCGCATCGGCAGATCCTTATCCCGTGAATTGCCCGACCTAATCGAGCCCCGCTTCGTCGTCCAGCGCCGCCAGCGCGGCCTCGTCCCCCGGCGGGACGGCAAGGATGCGGCGCGCGATCGTCATGCTGTGCCCCGCGCGCAGAAAGGCGGCGATTTGCCGCTCGCGCAGCTTCGGATCGTCGCTCGCGCGCGTCGCAAACGGCCCGAACCGCCGCCGCCGCGCGAAACCCACTGCCGCCGCCACCGCAGCGCCCTCCGCCGTCTCGATCGCCTCGCCGCTATCGTGGGGAGCAATCCCGTCGACATAAAGTTGCGCCTTGACCCGCCGCACCCCCAGCCCGCGCCGCGTCATCGCTCCCGCGCGCATCGCCGCATATTGGCGGTCGTCGAGATAGCGCAATTGCTCCATCCGGTCGGCGATCGCCTCGCACGCCGTCATGGCGTCACCTTCATCTATCCATTCGGATTCGCGGACTTTTCGGGACAGATAGCGCGTCAACTTGGCCCGGCTCGTCGCGAATCGGGCCACATAGGCGAGTGCCAGTTCGTCGAGTTTCGCTGCGCCGAGCGGCCTTTTCGATCGGTCGGGGTGAGCGCGATGCTTGGGCATATGCCATGTTTGTGCCACAGTCGGGCCTGATTGAGAACGATCAACACCGCCATATCCGGCCATAACGCCCGGAAATGGGCGATTGTTCTAACAACACAGGGCTCGCGCACGGTAACCATGGCTCAAAAAGATGACATGCTTGTTGCCGCGCGGCCCGTTTCGCGGGATGTCGCACCCCCTATGACCGATCTCACTGCTACCGAGGCCGACGCGCTGACGTCGACGCCGACCTTCTGCGCCCAGCCGCGCCGCTTTTCGGACTTCGCCACCGTCGGCGAAGCGCTCGATTATGCCGCAAAGGGCACGCGCGGGCTCAATTTCCACGATCCGCGCGGAAAGCTCGTGCGCCCCTATCCGTACAGCGAATTGAAAGCCGACGCGCTCGCGACCGCCTATCGCCTGATCGCCGCGGGTGTGAAGCCCGGTGACCGCATCGCGCTGATCGCCGAAACGGGCGCCGAATTCGCCGCGCTCTTCTTCGGCACGATCTACGCGGGCGCCTGGCCGGTGCCGTTGCCGCTGCCGACGAGCTTCGGCGGCCGCGATAGCTATGTCGGCCAGCTCGTCGTCCAGCTGTCGAGCTGCGATCCGACGATGCTCTTCTTCCCGCCCGAAATCGCCGCGATGGCGGTCGAAGCCGCCGAAAAGGAAGGCGTCAAACCCGTCGACTGGAGCGCCTTCGCGCAGAATCCGGCGCCGGTCGCCGCGCTGCCCGAGCAGAAGTCGGACGAAACCTGCTATCTTCAGTACAGCAGCGGCTCGACGCGCTTTCCGCACGGCGTCGCGGTCACCCACGCCGCGCTGCTCAACAATCTCGCGGCGCACAGCCACGGCATGGAAGTGCGCGACAGCGACCGCTGCATTTCGTGGCTGCCCTGGTATCACGACATGGGCCTCGTCGGCTGCCTGCTCTCGCCCGTCGCCAACCAGGTATCGGTCGATTATCTCAAGACCGAGGATTTCGCCCGCCGCCCGCTCGCCTGGCTCGACCTGATCAGCCGCAACGAAGGCACGACGCTCAGCTATTCGCCGACCTTCGGCTACGACATCTGCGCGCGCCGCGTGTCGAGCCAGACGCATGTCGCCGACCGCTTCGACCTGTCGCGCTGGCGCGTCGCGGGTAACGGCGCCGACATGATCCGCCCCGACGTGATGCAAAGCTTCGTCGACGCCTTTGCCGACGCCGGCTTCAAGGCGAGCGCCTTCCTGCCGAGCTATGGCCTTGCCGAAGCGACGCTCGCGGTCAGCATCATGCCGCCGGGCGAAGGCATCGTCGTCGAACTCGTCGAGGAAACCGAATTGTCGGGCGCCGCGAATGATTCGGGCCGGCCGACGCGCTACCGCGCGATCGTCAACTGCGGCCGCGCCGCGCGCGACATGGTGATCGAGGTCCGCGACGAAGCGGGGGGCGTGCTGCCCGACCAGACCGTCGGCAAGGTATGGTGCACCGGCCCGTCGCTGATGACCGGCTATTTCCGCGACCCCGAATCGACCGCCGCCTGCATGAAGGATGGCTGGCTCGATACCGGAGATATGGGTTATTTGTCAGATGGTTACATCTACATCGTCGGCCGCGCCAAGGACATGATCATCATCAACGGCAAGAACCACTGGCCGCAGGATATCGAATGGGCGGTGGAGCAGCTCCCCGGGTTCAAGTCGGGCGACATCGCCGCCTTCGCGATCACCGCGCCCGGCGGCGAGGAAACCCCCGCGGTGCTCGTCCAGTGCCGCACCAGCGACGAGGCCGAACGCCTCGCGCTGCGCGAGACGATTCGTGACCGTGTCCGCGCGATCACCGGCATGAACTGCCTGATCGAGCTGATCCCGCCGCGCACCTTGCCGCGGACAAGTTCGGGCAAGCTCAGCCGGTCGAAAGCCCGCGCGCAATATCTGGCCGGGGAAATCCAGCCTTTCGCAATGGCGGCCTGACCAACCCTCTGAACAAGCGGGCTGATTTTGCTCCTTCGGGAGAAAAAAAGCGCGTGCTGGCGGGCGGATAGTTACCTTCGGGTAACCCCCGCGCGCTAAACAGGGCGGGTGAAAAGCCTGCTGACCGACCCAATTGGTGCCGAAGTCATTCCTGCGCGGACCCTGTTGGGGCTGGGCGCGCGAAACGAAGACTTCGGCGATCTCCGCCAGCTCCAGCTCGCGCCGCTTCGCGGCCGCGGGTCGCTGCGCCTGTTGATGGGCCTCGGCATGGCGCTCGTCGCCGCCTTCACGATGATCCACAGCGTGCCGCCGCCGGTCGCTGGCGGCTGGTTCGGCTGCGCGCTGATCTTCTGCCTGTGGTCGTACAGCAAGTTCCGGAACCTGCCGCTCGGCGATCCCAAATTGTCGGGGATCGCCGAATATCGGCTGTGTTGTCGCCACGCGCTCTATTCGGCGCTGCTGTGGGGCAGCCCCTTCTGGTTGCAGGGCGCCAGCCCCGCGCTCGACCATGTGCTGTCGATGTGGACGATCGCGGTGCTGATGATGGTGACGCTGGCGATCGTCGCGCACAGCGTGCCGATGGCGTGCGCGCTGTTCATCGGCCCCGTCACCCTGTCGGCGGCGGTCGCGCTCGTCCGCGCGGACGCGCCGCAACTCGCGGGGGTCGCGCTGGCCGCGGGTCTGCTGCTCTGTGCCTTCTGCGTCCGCTTCGCGCAAAGCCACATCCGCTTCCGCCGCGCCGAAGAGACGCTGCACGAAAAGACCGAAACGGTCAGCCTGCTGCTCCGCGAGTTCGAGGAAACCTCGGCCGACTGGTTGTGGCAGACCGACAACAGCCGCCGCCTCGTCCATGTCTCGCCGCGCCTCGCCTATGCGCTGGGCGGCACCGCCGAGGCGATCGAGGGGCTGCCGCTGCTCCAGGCGCTTTCGGGCGACGCGTGGGAAACCGGGCTGTTTCCCAAAAGCCTGCACGACATGGCAGAACGGATGAAACGGCGCGAAAGCTTTTCGAACCTGATCGTGCCCGTCACGATCGGCGGCATGCCGCGCTGGTGGGAATTGTCGGCGTCGCCGCGCCTCGACGAGGCGGGCAAGTTCCTCGGTTTCCGCGGCGTCGGTTCGGACGTCACCGAACAGCGCGCGACCGCCGAACAGATCGCCAAGATGGCGCGCTTCGACAATCTGACCGGCCTGCCCAACCGCCTCAGCCTGAACGAGGATCTCGCCCGCGCGCTCGACCATGCGCTCGGCGCCAAGTCGCGCTGCGCGCTGCTGATGATCGATCTCGACCGTTTCAAGGCGGTCAATGATACGCTCGGCCATCCGGTCGGCGACAAGTTGCTCGCGCAGGTCGCGGCGCGGCTCAAGGGGCTGATGGAACGCGGCATGACGTGCGGCCGGCTCGGCGGCGACGAATTCGCCGTCGTGCTGCACAATGTGCCGTCGGCCGACGCCGCCGAGGAGCTCGCGAAGCGGCTCATCACGACGATCAGCCGGCCCTATGTCGTCGACAATCACCAGCTGTTCGTCGGCGCCAGCATCGGCTTCGCGATCGGGCCGCAGGACGGCGCGACGGTCGAAACGCTGACCCGCAACGCCGACCTTGCGCTCTACAAATCGAAGGACCGCGGCGGCAACGTCGTCGCCGCCTATGTCGCATCATTGCACGCGCAGGCCGAGGAGCGGCGCGTGATGGAGCAGGAACTGCGCGGCGCGCTCGAGCGCGGCGAGTTCGAACTTTATTACCAGCCGGTGGTCACAGCGACCGACGGCACGCTGAACGGCTTCGAGGCGCTGATCCGCTGGCACAACCAGAAGCTCGGCAATGTCTCGCCCGGCCGCTTCATCCCGCTCGCCGAGGATGCGCGCCTGATCTCGCCGATCGGCGAATGGGTGCTGCGCACCGCGTGCCACGAAGCGATGAAATGGCCGTCGAACCTGAAGGTCGCGATCAACGTCTCCGCCGACCAGCTCACCGACCCCAGCTTCGCCTCGGTCGTCGTCTCGGCACTGGCACAGAGCGGGCTTTCGCCGCAGCGGCTCGAGATCGAGGTCACCGAAAGCGTCTTCCTGCGCGATGGCGGCGGCGCGGCGCAATTGCTCGACCAGCTCATCGGGCTGGGCATCCGCCTCAGCCTCGACGATTTCGGCACCGGCTATTCGTCGCTCGGTTACCTGCGCAAGACGCAATTCTCGACGATCAAGGTCGATCGCAGCTTCGTCGTGGGCGCCGCCAAGGGCAGCATCGAATCGATCGCGATCATCCGCGCCGTCGTCGCGCTCGCCGACAGCCTCGGCATGTCGACGACCGCCGAAGGCGCCGAAACCGAACTCGAGGTCGAAACGCTGCGCAGCTTCGGATGCAGCAATATCCAGGGCTATTATTACGGGCGCCCGATGCCGGCCAGCGACGTGCTCACGCTGTTCCGCCGTCCCGACGATGTGGCGACCGTCGCCGCCTGACGGCGATAAACCGAAACGCCCGCACGACGAATTGAACAGCTTAACAAAAGGTTCCCCCATCCACCGCACCGACGGCGCAACTCGTCGCTATGCGGTTGGTGCCCCGCGCAAGGCATAGCAAAGACGCTCCAACGCTTGAAGACAAGCCATCGGGGGTCGCATTCCATGCTCTATCGTCGTTACCTGGCAGCCGCCATCGCGTCTGTGATGATGATCACCGGCCTGATGGTCAGCGCGCCCGCCGCGGCGCAGGGCTATCTCCAGTGCGTCCCCTTTGCCCGCGCCGAATCGGGCGTCGAAATCCGCGGCAATGCCAAGACCTGGTGGTCGCAGGCCGCCGGCACCTACGAACGCGGCGACGAGCCGCGCAAGGGCGCCGTGATGGCATTTGCCGGCACCGGCGGCATGCCGCTCGGCCATGTCGCCGTGGTCAAGAAGATCGTCAGCGACCGCGAAATCCTGATCGACCATGCGAACTGGTCGCCGATCAACGGCCGCCGCGGCCAGATCGAGCGCAATGTCCGCGTCGTCGACGTCAGCTCGGATGGCGACTGGAGCATGGTTCGCGTGTGGTACGCCCCGATCGGCGACCTTGGCCTGCGCGCCAACCCGGTGCAGGGCTTCATCTATGCCAATGGCGAAGCGGGCACGCCGAACAAGGCCCCCAGCTTCAAGGCGCCGGTATGGGCGCAGAACGACTGGAAACCCGGCAACGGCCTCGAATTCGTCGCCGCCTCGCTCGGCCAGTAAACCCGAACGACATTCTGCAAGCGCATCGCGCGCAAAGAAAAGCCCCGGATCGCTCCGGGGCTTTCTTCATGCGCGGGCGCCTCGGTGATTAGACGTTGTCACCTTCGCCGGCAGCGGAGTCTTCGCCTGCCGCGCTGTCTTCGAACCAGGCTTCGACCTCGCCCGACAGCTTGATCGTCATCGGCTGGCCGAACCGGTCCTTCGACTTGCCCGCAGCGACGCGGATCCAGCCTTCGGAGATCGAATATTCCTCGACGTCAGTGCGCTCCTTGCCCTTGAAGCGGATTCCGATCCCGCGCTGCAGCACCTCCATGTCGAAATGGGGCGAGCGCGGATTGGTCGACATGCGGTCGGGGGGCGTATCGGTCATGAACTTGTTTCCCAAAAAATGATGGCGCGGCCCTAGCTGGACGACGCCATGATCGTCAATCGAAAGGCGGCGCCAGAGCCCTCAGCCGCGGCCGGCCGCACCGCTGGCCAACCGGGCCACCCGTCGGATGCGCGGGCCGCGCACGCCTTTGGCGGGCCTCGCGCGGCGTGGGAACGCGGCGCAGCTTCGCTCAACCGCGAAAATTGTTTCAAATAGGCACAGATTGCCAGCGAGCAATGCAGACAAGACGCACAAAGTAAAAATAAATTATAGTTAACTCCAAGTGCTATATTTCCATAAAATGCCTAGCTTTGCGTAATTCTATTGGTTTACGATCCAAGCTTATTTACACTTTATCAATAAGGAAGGGAACTTATTCGCGCGACAGGAATATCCGGCTCAGGGACCAGATATCATGTACGAAGGGGATGTCTCATGCCTTTGTCCTGTCTTGAATTTCGTCCAGCCCATCTCATTCTCATCCCGGCGTGCTTCGCGCTCGCGGCCTGCGAATCGTCGGGCAGCTATCGTGTCGGCAGCGTCGGCAGCGGCGGTGCCACGGGCGCCGTCGGTCCGGCGGGCGCCACGGGGCCGGCCGGCCCGGCCGGCGCAACCGGTCCGGCGGGTCCGGCCGGGCCCGCGGGCAGCGGCCTTGGCCTCGGCAGCGCCGGCGCGCTCGCGGTCGGCGGCCTCGTCGGCCCCGGCGGGGTCGCGGGCACCGGGCTGCTCGCGAACACCGGCGATCCCGCTGCCACCAACCCGGTGATCGGCAACGTGCTCGTCAAGACGGGCGGCCTCGTCAATGTCATCGCCGACAAGGGCTTGCTGCTCGCAAGCGCGGTCGACGGCAAGGTGCCGGGCAATACCAACCTCGTCGGCACCGTTGTCGGCGTCGTGAAGAGCACCGGCGTCGCGCTGGTCCAGACGGGCAGCGGCCAGCAATATCTGGTCGACGGCCTCACCGCCGCCCCCGGCCAACTCGTCACCGCGACGATCGGCAAGGCGACCGCGATCGGCAGCCCCGGCGCCTCGCCGCTGATCGGCGCGAGCATCTTGTCGCCCGGCCAGCAGAACGGCAGCCTGCTGACCGTCGGCGTCGGATCGGGCGGCCAGCTCGTCACGCTCCAGCCCGGCACCGGCGGCAACCTGCTCGGCGGCGCGACCGGCGGGCTGACGGGCGGTACGCCCGGCGGAAGCCCGACCGCCACCCCGGTCACGCTCGTCAGCAACGTCGTCACCACGGCCACCGGCGCGCTTGCGCAGGTCGGCGGCGGGGTCACGGGCGGTACGCCCGGCGGCGGCACGGCGGTCGATCCCGTCACCGGCCTCGTCACCGGCGTCACCGGCACCGTCGGGGGCGTCCTCGGCGGCGTGAAGCCGAAGCGCGGCAACTGACGCTGCGCCCCATGCGCAATCTGCGCATCGCCTGTGCCGCGGCGGCAGCTGGAGCCCTGCTCTGCCCCGCCGCGGCATGGACCAACCAGCCCGCGGCGACGCCGCTCGACGGCCGCCCGCCGCTCGCCCCCGACCGCAGCCGCGATCCGCTACCCGACCCCGAAACCAAGCCGCTTTCGCTTGGCAAGGTCGAACTCGGGGCGCGGCCCGACGTCACGATCCGCGAAATCCGCTTCATCGGCGCGGGCGTTCCCGCGAACGTCGGCCGCGCGGCGCAACGCTTTGTCGGCAGGCCCGCCTCGGCGGACAATCTCGCGAAGCTCGCCGCAGCGATGACGCGCGCCTATAACCGGTCGAGCGTCGCGCTCTTCACCCTCGTCATCCCCGAACAGGATCTGTCGGGCGGCGTCGTCACCGTCGCGTCGGCCGAGGGCTATGTCGGGTCGGTGGCATTGAGCGGCGAGCGCGAGAGCGGCCCCGCGCCGCTCGTTGCAAAAATGGCCGCGAGCCTTACCGGCCAGCGTCCGCTCCCGCGCGCGCGCTTCGAACGCGTGCTCGGCAATATCGCCGACATCCCGGGGGTCACCGTCACGCCCTCGCTCGCGCTCGGCACCGAACAGGGCGCGGTCGCGCTCGATCTCGCGGTCGATGCGAAGAAGCCGACGCTCGGCCTCGGCTTCACGACGCGCACCAGCCAGTTCGTCAACGACGGCATCGTCGAGGCGAACGCGCGCGGCACCAGCCTGCTGCGCAGCGGCGACGAAACGCGCCTCTCCGGCGCCGCGGCGCTCAACTTCAAATCCCTGCTCTATATCGCCGCGAGCCATTCGACCCCGCTCGGCGCCGGCGGGACGCGCGCCGAGATTTCCGGCGCCGCGCTGCGCACCCGCCCGAAGGGGCTGGCGATCGACGGCGAGGCATGGAGCGCGGGAATCGGCGTCACCCATCCGCTGATCCGCGCATCGCGGCGCAACCTCGTCGCGGCGGCGCGGCTCGATTACCTCGATTCGAAGAACGCGCTCTTCGGCTCGACCATCGCCGCCGAAAAGACATGGACGGCAAGCGGCAGCCTCGCCTTCCGCCTCAGCGAGGACCGCACCGTCCTCGGCGCCCGCATCGGCGGCGCGAAAGGCCTCGATTTCGCCGGTGCGCGCGTCGACCCGGGCGTCGGCGAGGTCGGCTTCCTCTATGCCGACGCGAGCGTCGAGGCGAACCAGGCGATTGGCAAGGTCGCGGTCGTCCGCGCCGCCGCGACCGGCCGCTGGACGCGCGACCGCCTGCCCGCCGCGCAGCGCTTCAGCGTCGGCGGCGCGACCTTCGGCCGCGCCTTCGCCGACGGGCTGGTCAACGGCGACCGCGGCTTCGCCAGTTTCGGCGAGCTCGCCTGGCGCCCGCTGCGCAGCGGCAAGCTGTCCAAAAGCGAAATCTACAGCTTCGTCGACTATGCCGACGTCACGCTGCTCGCACGCACCGCGATCCCGCGCACCGATTTCCGGCTGGGCAGCTGGGGCGGCGGGGTGCGCCTGTCCTATGCCGAGAACGCCACCATCGGCCTCGAACTCGCCGATGCGTGGAAACAGCCGGTGCCGGGCTATGATCAGGACTGGCGCGTCGCGCTCAGCTGGAAATTGGCGATCCGGCCCTGATCGCGGCATCGACCGCCGCCGCAGCGTAGAGCTTGTCGGCGAGCGGATAGAGTTCGCGTTCCTCGCGTTCGACCCGCACCGCCAGCATATCGAAGATGCTCGCCGTCTCGCGGCAAAAACCCGGCCAGTCCGCCGCGGCCCGCTCGCCCGTCCATTTGTCGTCATAGGCCACAAACTCCGCGGCCAGATCGCCCATTTCCAGCTCGAACTCGCGCGTGATCCGCATCAGTTCGGGATCGCCCGTCGCGTTGAGGCGGGGATAGAGCACCCAATCCTCGCACTTCAGGTGGCGCACCAATGTTTCGCGAAGCAGGCCACGCGCCGACGCCAGTTCGGTCGCCTCCGGGGGATGCGGGGCGTGGGTCATATCGAGGATGATCCGCGACAGCGTGACCAGCGCCGCATGTTCGGCGCGCAATCGCTGCATCTCGCGGCTCAAGGGCATAGTGGCTCCAGCGTTGCGAGCGGTCCCTCGATCGCCACTATACGCCGCGCGGGGTGAAAGGAAAGTGAATCGGCGTGCGCAGCCGGGGCGGCCCGAATGCTGGCATAGCTGGCCCGAACGACGCGGTGCGAGACGCGAATCCGGTTGTCAAAAGCGAGGCCTCGCCATAGGGCCATTTGAGAACTTCTCGCAATAACAGCGGCCCGCCAGCTTATGCAACGATCGACCATCCGCGCATGGTTCCTCGTCCACAAATGGACGAGCATCATCTGCACCGCCTTCCTGCTGATGCTGTGCCTCACCGGCCTGCCGCTGATCTTCCATGACGAAATCGATGCACTGACCGAAACCGCGCCGCGCTATGGCCTGCCCGGCACCGGGTCGTCGGGCGAAGCACCGGGCCTCCGCCCGCTCGACGAAATGCTCGCCAAGGCGCTCGCGGCGCGTCCGGGCGAGGTGCCCGTGTTCATGGCGTTCGACAACGACAATCCGTCGATGACGATCACCACCGCGCCGCGACCCGACTCGCCCGATACAGAGATGACGATCCAGCTCTGGGACCGCTCGACGGGGGAAGCCACCGGCGCGGTCGACGAAAGCGGGGTGATGCATTTCATCCTCCAGCTCCACACCGACATGTTCCTCGGCCTGCCCGGGATGCTCTTCCTCGGGCTGATGGGGCTGCTCTTCGTTGTCGCGATTATCTCGGGGGTCGTTCTCTATGCGCCCTTCATGCGCAAGCTCGATTTCGCGACGCTGCGCACGTCGCGCAGCACGCGGCTCAAATGGCTCGACTACCACAACCTGCTCGGCATCGTCGCGCTCGCGTGGATGAGTGTCGTCGGCGCGACGGGCGTGATCAACGCGCTCGCGACCCCGATCTTCGCGCAGTGGCAGACGACCGAACTCGCCGAGATGGTACGCGCTTATGACGGCAAGGGCGCGGTGCCGCCCGAAAATTATGGTTCGATCGACAGGGCGATGGCGGCGGCGCGCAAGGCCGTGCCGGGCAACAATCCGCAATTCATCGCCTTTCCCGGCGGCGATTTCAGCAGCAAGCATCATGTCGCGATCTTCTTCCAGGGCGCGACGCCGCTCACCGAGCGATTGCTCACCCCCGCGCTCGTCGATGCCGAGACGGGCGAGTTCACCGACGCGCGCGCCATGCCCTGGTACGCACAGGCGCTGTTCGTGTCGCAGCCGCTCCACTTCGGCGATTATGGCGGGCTGCCGCTCAAGCTGCTCTGGGCCGTCCTCACCATCTTCACGATCGTCGTGCTCGGCTCGGGCCTTTACCTCTGGCTCGGCAAGCGCCGCGCGGGGACCGACGCGCTCGTCCGCGAGGTCGAAAGCGGCGGCACTGCGGTTCCCGCCGAATGAAGAAACCCCAAAGCCTCCGTCGGATCTTCGCCGTCCCGCTGCTGCTCGCGCTGCTCAGCATCGCGGGACTGGTCGTCGCGCTCACCGGCGACGGCTGGCGCGACGCCGCGGCGTGGATCGCCCTCGGCGCGCCGGTGTGCGCGGTGGGATGGGCGATGAAGGCGCGCCGCCGCTGAAGCGAAAAGGGCCGCGGAGCCATGCCCCGCAGCCCTCGAAAGCCCCCTGTGGACGCGGGGTTCAGAAGCGCTTGGTCACCGTCGCAATGACTTGGCGTCCTTCGGCGAAGAAGCAGCCGGCGAGACCGGTGCAGCGTCCCGCGTAACGCTTGTCGAACAGATTGCTGCCGTTGACCGCAAAGCGCCAGCCCGGAATGTCATAGTGCAGCGTCGCGTCGAACAAGGTCACCGCGGGGCTGGTGAAGGTCGCCGGGATGACGATCCCGCTCGGCGTGGTCACCGTCGCGCCGGGCAGCGCAACGACGCCGTTGCTGCTGCTGAGGTGGCGCACGCCGACCCCGCCGCCCGCACCGCTGCCATGCGTATAGTCGACGAACAGCGACGCCTTGTGCCGCGGCTGCGCGGCAAGGCGCGCGCCGACCTCGGCGGGATTGTTGCTCTCGCTGACCTTCGCGTCGAGATAGGTGTAGGACGCGTTGATCGACAGCTGCTGGCGGATGCGCGCCACGACCTCGAGCTCGAGGCCCTTCGACGTGACCTCGCCCGTCTGGACCGAGAAGCCCGGATTGACCGTATCCTGCGTCAGCACATTGCTCTGCCGGATGCGATAGATGGCGCCGGTCGCGAAGATCCTGAAATCGTCGCCCATGTTGCGGCCGTCGAACTTGACCCCCGCCTCGATCTGCTTGCCCTCGCTCGGATCGAAGGCGTTACCGCCGAACGTCTGCCCGACGAGCGGCTGGAACGAGGTCGCATAGCTGATGTACGGCGCGATGCCGCTGTCGGTCACCCAGGTCGCCCCCGCGCGCCAGGTGAACTTCTTTTCCTTCGCTTCGGGGAAGGCGGCGCCGGTCGCATAATTGTTGATCGTCATCCAGTCGTGACGCCCCGACAGCGTCAGGATCAGCTTACCGATATGCGCCTGGTCCTGCAGGTAAACGCCGGTCTGTTTCAGCCGCTGGTTGGTGAAGTCGAACAGCGAGGTCGGCGCCGGGATCGGCGTGGCGCTGTATACCGGGTTGAACAGGTCGATGTTCGTTGCGGGAAGGAAGTTGAACGCCGACTGCTCGCGATAATTGCGATAGTCGAGGCCCGCGAGGACATGATGCTCGATCGCGCCCGTTTCGAACTGCGCGTCGAACCGCGAATCGACCGCGAACTGCTGCACATCGTCGGCGAAGGGGAAGTTCGAGCGCGTGACCGTGCGGTTGTCGGCCGACAGGCCGTTCGCATAGATGATCTGCTGATATTCGCTGTAATCGCTCCAGCGCGCATTTTGCGTGAAGCGCAGCGCCGACGAGAAGCGGTGCGTGAACTCATAGCCGAGGCTCCACTGTTCGCGGCGGTAATAATTATAGTCGGGCTCGCCGAGGTTGACGCCGCGGCGCACCTTGCCGACCGGGTTCGGCACGAGCACGCCAACCGCGGGCAGGAAGCCGTTCGTGTCGCCTTCGACGCGGTCCCACTGATAATAGCCGAGCGCGGTAATCTTTGTGTCGGGTCCGATGTCGAACGCGACCGCGGGCGCGACATAGGCGCGGCGCGCGGTGACGAAATCGGTCTGGCCGTCGCGGTCGCGATAGAGGCCGGTCAGCCGCGCGCTGACGCCGTTGGTCAGCTCGCCGGTGATCGTGCCCGCGGCCTGTTTGAAATCGTCGGTGCCGTATTTGAGCTGGATTTCGCCGCTGGTGCGCGTCGAAGGGCGGCGGCTGGTGAGGTTATAGATGCCGCCCGGCGGCGTCGTGCCATAGAGGACGCCCGCGGGCCCTTTCAATATATCGACCGCCTCGAAGCCATAGAGATCGACCCCGACGTTCGAAATCGTCGAGCTGACCGGCGCCTGCAATCCGTCGACATATTGCACGGGGACGAAGCCGCGCAGCGTCAGGAAGTCGAAACGCAGGTCGGGGCCGTAATTTTCGCCGACGATGCCCGCGGTATAGCGCACCGCCTGCTGGACATCGACGAAGTTCAACAGGTCGATCTGGTCGCGCGAGATCACCGACTCCGACTGCGGCGTCTCGATCAGCGGCGCGGTCGTCTTGCTCGCGGTGATCGCGCCCGAAGGGACGAAGCGGCGCGCGGTGACGATGATGCCGCCGTCGTCCTGCTTCACCGTTTCGACGCCGCCTTCCTCGACCGTGCCGGCCGGGGCCGCGGCGCTGTCTTGCGCCAGCGCGGCCGACGGCACCCACGCCGCCCCCGCCATCAGCAACGCACCCGTGCGAAGGCCGAGCCCCCTGAATCCGCGCATTTTCCGTATCCCTCAAGCTTGATCGGTCCTGCCGAAACCGCTAAGGCAATTGCGACTGATTTGCAATAAGACTGCGATGAAGCAGTCCATCGTTCGGGCCAAAAAGCTTTTCGATCGGGCCATGGCGACGGGGAAACAGAGGAAAAGCCGATGAGCGACGTCGACAGCATCGCGGGCCTCGAGGCCATTATGGGAAAGGCCCCGCCCGCGGTGAACCTCAAGGTCATCGATCATGTCGACGCCACGGCGCGCCGCTGGCTCGAAGCCTCGCCGCTGATGTTCGCGGGGTTCGGCGACGCGAACGGCATCGCGATCACGCTCGGCGGCGGCGCCGCCGGCTTTGCCGCCGCCGACGACAAGACGCTCGCCATTCCCCTCGCCGCGCTCGACGCTCCGGCGCTCGCGGTGCCGGGCGCCAGCTTCGGCTCGCTGTTCCTCGTCCCCGGGATCGGCGAGACGCTTCGCATCAACGGCCGCGTCGCGGCGGTGGCGGACGGCGATGTGCAGGTCGCGGTCGAGGAATGCTATGTCCATTGCGCCAAGGCGCTGATCCGCTCGTGCTTCTGGTCCGCCGATCCGATCGAGGCAGCACCTGCCGCCATCCCCGCCTTTGCCGCCGCGGCCTGCTTCATGGCGCTCGCGACGATCGACGCCGCGGGCCATGCCGACCTCAGCCCGAAGGGCGACCCCGCGGGGTCGATGGCGCATCTCGACGGCGACCAGTTCTGGTTCGCCGACCGCCCCGGCAACCGGCGCACCGACAGCTTCCGTAATCTCATCGCGCAGCCGCGCATCGCCGCCGCGCTGCTGATCCCCGGTTCGGCGGACGTCGCGATCCTTGGCGGCACCGCGATGCTGACCGACGACGAAACCGCGCGCGCGACCTTCGCGGTGCAGGGCAAGGTGCCGCTGCTCGCAACACGCGTCGATGATGTCGTGATCGAACGCCGGCCCAGCGCCGCCCTCGCCCGCGCCGCGCTCTGGCCCGCCGCGCCCGCACCCGCCGATATCAAGCCCGCAAAGATGTTCGCCGAACATGTCCGGCTCAACAAGGACAAGGGCCTCGGCGCGCGCATCGCGGGCGCGTTCGTCTCGGTCCCCGGGCTGATGCAGCGCGGGCTCGACAAGGATTACAAGGACAATCTCTACTAAGCCGCGTCCGACGGAACCCCACGCGCCCCCCGGACATTTGGAGTCGGGCAGCGAAAGGAACGTCGATGGCCGCACGGGCATATTGGAAGGGTCAGATCCGCCTCGCTTTGGTGTCGATCCCGGTCGAAATCTATTCGGCGACCAAATCGGGCGCCGCGGTGACCTTTCGCCAGATCCACGAACCGAGTGGCAAACCGGTCAAATATGAAAAGACCGTACCCGGCATCGGCGCGATCGACCATGACGATATCGTCAAGGGCTTCGAGCTGTCGAAGGGCAATTATGTCCTGCTCGACGAGGAAGAGATCGAGGCGGTCAAGCTCGAGAGCAAACGCACATTGGAACTCGTCCAGTTCGTCGACACCGACGCGATCGACGTCCTCTATTATACCAAGCCCTATTATGTCGTCCCCGCCGACGAACTCGCCGAAGAAGCCTATATCGTGCTGCGCGAGGCGCTGAAGCGCACGAAGAAGGTCGGGCTCGGCCAGCTCGCGCTGCGCGGGCAGGAACAGCTTGTCGCGCTCCGCCCGTGCGGGCGCGGCCTCGTGCTCGAAGTGCTGCGCTACGCCGACGAGGTGAACAAGGCAGCCAATTATTTCCGCGACGTCGGGGCCAGCAAGCCCGACGCCGACCTGCTCGACCTCGCCGAAACCTTGATCGCCAAGAAGAGCGGCGAATTCCACGCCTCCGACTATCACAACCATTATATCGACGCGCTCAAGCGCGTGATCGCCAAGAAAGCAAAAGCCAAGGGCAAGCGCGTGCTCGAGGATGTCGAGGAGCCCGCCAGCACCGGCCGCGGCTCGAACGTCATCGACCTGATGGCGGCGCTCAAGGCCTCGGTCGACGGGAAGAAGACCGCACCTGCCAAGGCGGCACCGGCGAAGAAAGCCGCGGCCACTAAGGCGCCGGCTAAAAAATCGCCAGCCCGAAAGCGTGCCTGACGCCTTTTCTCCGTTCGCCCGGAGCTTGTCGAAGGGCCGTTCTTCCTTTTCTCCGTCCGCGAAAAAGGACGGTCCTTCGACAAGCTCAGGACGAACGGATTTGTTTGAGCAAGGTCGGATCTGATGGCGAAGCGTGCCGACCCGCTCGCGCAATATAACGCCAAGCGCGATTTCGCGCTGACCCCCGAACCTGCGGGCAAGGTGGAGAAGGGCCAAAAACGTCAAACGCGCAACCGCTTCATCGTCCAGAAGCACGACGCCACCCGCCTCCACTACGACTTCCGCCTCGAAGTCGACGGCGTCCTCAAAAGCTGGGCCGTGACCAAGGGGCCGAGTGCCGACCCCGCCGACAAACGGCTCGCGGTGCGCACCGAAGACCATCCGATGAGCTACGCGGAGTTCGAGGGTGGCATTCCGAAGGGCGAATATGGCGGCGGCACGGTGATGCTGTGGGACCGCGGCACCTGGAAGCCCATCGAGGGCAAGAGCGCGAAGGATATCGACAAGGGCCATCTCCATTTCACCCTCGACGGGACACGGATGAAGGGCGAATGGCTGCTCGTCCGCATGAAACCGCGCCCCGGCGAAAAGCGCGAGAACTGGCTGCTCCGCAAGGTCGACGATGCTTTCGCGGGCGGCACCGACGACCTTGTCGGCCGGCAGCTCACGAGCATCCTCACCGGCCGCACCATGGCCGAGATCGCGGGCGACGAGGGCGGCGAGCAATCATTGAAGGGTGCCAAGGGCGCGGCCTTCACGAAAAAGATGCGGGCGGCCGCCGCGCACAACAAGAAGGTCGCCAAGCCCGCCACCAGGGGCAAGCCGCCGAAATTCCGCCCGCTCCAGCTCGCAACGCTGGTCGACGCGGTGCCGTCGGGCAACGGCTGGTTCCACGAGATCAAATATGACGGCTACCGCGCCGAAATCGCCGCCGCGGGCGACGACGTGCGCGTCTACACAAGGAACGGCCTCGACTGGACCGACAAGTTCGCGCCGCTCGTCCGCCACCTCGCCGCGCTCGACCTGCCGCCGTGCCTGATCGACGGCGAGATCGTCGCCTATGGCAAGGACGGCAACCCCGACTTCTCGTCGCTGCAGGCAGTCCTCAAGCGCGGCCACGGCGCGCAGGACGAAAAGACCGCGCTCCACCTCTTCGCCTTCGACCTGCTCGAAGAGGGCGGCAAATCGCTTGCGAAACTCGGCAATCTCGAACGCAAGGAGCGGCTCGAAGCGCTGCTCCGCGATGCCAGGCCACCGGTTGCCGTCGCCGACCATGTCATCGGCGCCGGGGAAAAGCTCTATGCCGCAATGTGCGGCGCGGGGCAGGAAGGCATCATCTCGAAGCGCGCCGACGCCGCCTATTCGGGCCGCCGCTCCAAAAATTGGGTGAAGGTCAAATGCACGCGGCGGCAGGAGTTCATACTCGTCGGCTGGAACCCCTCCTCGACCAAGGCGCGCCCTTTCGCATCGCTTCTCCTCGCCCAGCGCGAGGGCGATACGCTCGTCTACAAGGGCAATGTCGGTACCGGCTTCGACGCCGCCACGATGGCCGACCTTGCCAAGAAATTCGCGAGCCGATCCCGCAAGACCGCCCCGCTCGACGTCGACGCCGCCACTGCGCACAAGGTCCGCTGGCTCAAACCCGATCTCGTCGCCGAAATCGCCTTCGCCGAATTCACCGCCAGCGGATCGGTCCGCCACGCAAGCTTCCTCGGCCTGCGCCACGACAAGGAGGCAAAAGAGGTGACCCCTGAAAAGAAACAGCCCGCTCCTGCCCCGGAAAGCGATGTCACGATCAGCAGCCGCGAGCGCATCATCTTCCCCGAAGCGAAGGCGACCAAGGGCGACCTTGCGGATTATTATGCAGCAATCGCGCCGATCATGCTCCCGCACACCGCACGCCGGCCGATCAGCCTCGTCCGCTGCCCGCAGGGCCGCGGCAAGAATTGCTTTTTCCAGAAGCATGATTCGGGATCGTTCGGCGATCATGTCCGCCACGTGCCGATCAGGGAGAAGGACGGCGGGCATGAGGATTATCTCTACGTCGAGGACGCCGACGGCCTGCTCGCCTGCGTCCAGATGGGGACGATCGAATTCCACGGCTGGGGCAGCCATGTCGGCAGCCTCGAAAAGCCCGACCGCATGGTGTTCGACCTCGACCCCGACGAGGGGCTCGATTTCGCCGACGTGAAGAAGGCCGCCGCCGATATCCGCCGCCAGCTCGCCGACATCGGGCTGGTGAGCTTCGCGATGCTGTCGGGTGGCAAGGGCGTGCATGTCGTCGTGCCGCTCGATCCGGGGCACAGCTGGGACGCGCACAAGGATTTCTCGAAACGCTTTGCCGAGGCGCTGAGCCTCGCCGAACCCGACCGTTTCGTCGCGACGATGAGCAAGGCGAAGCGCAAGGGCAAGATCTTCATCGACTGGCTTCGCAACCAGCGCGGCAGCACCGCGATCATGCCTTATTCGGCGCGCGCGCGCGAAAATGCCCCGGTTGCGGTTCCGATCGGCTGGGATGCGCTTGCCGACGCCGGAAAGGCCGGGCAATGGACGATCGGCGATGCCGACGAGCTGCTCGCCCGCGCGGCGGGGCCCGACCTCAAGGGCTGGGGTTTTGCAAGCCAGTCACTCCCCGATTTCTAGCGCGGGCGGCCGTCAGGAATTGGTTAGCTTACTAATAAGCATTCTAATAATACCAATAGAATACCAAAGAGCGGCATATTTTGTTCGTCTCGGGGCATAATCGCGCCGAAACGAGCTTGACGTATAGATTGGTATGTCTAATGTCCCCCGCAAATCAGAGCAATAATTGATTTTCGATCAAAATAAGGGAGACTCGACATGACCAATGCAAGATATCTGCTCGCTTCGGCCAGCATTGGTACGCTGCTTTTCGCCGCCAGCGCAGCCCAGGCGCAAACCGCCGCCCCCGCGACCGACGCGTCTGCCGAGAGCGAAATCGTCGTCACCGGCATCCGCGGGTCACTCCGCGAAGCGATCGACGCCAAGCGCGACCTCGCCGTGATCGCCGACGTCGTCACCGCCGAAGACGTCGGCAAATTCCCCGACAAGAATGTCGCCGAAGCGCTCCAGCGCGTGCCCGGCATCGTCGTCAACCGCGAGTTCGGCGAAGGCGAGCGCGTCTCGCTGCGCGGCACCGCGCCGAACCTCACCAAGACCTTGCTCAACGGCCACAGCGTCGCAACCGCCGACTGGTTCATCCTCGACCAGGTCGCCTCGACGCGCAGCTTCAACTACCTCACCCTGCCCGCCGAGATCATCGGCCGCCTCGAAGTCTACAAGAGCCCGCAGGCCGACGTCGAAGAAGGCGGGGTCGGCGGCACGATCAACGTCATCACGCGCAACCCGCTCGACCTCGACCCGCTCACCCTCTCGGCCTCGGCGCAGGCCGCCTATTCGGATCTGTCGGGCAAGGTCGACCCGCAGGTCTCGGGCCTCATCAGCTGGAAGAACGCCGACGAAACCTTCGGCGTCCTCGTCGGCGCGATCTATCAGAAGCGCCGCACGCGCCGCGACGGCCTCGAAATCTTCGGCTATCGCTCCTTCCCCGTCGGCGGCGGGCAGAATGCGCTCGTCCCGACGCTGATCGGCTCGACGATGTTCGAACAGGACCGCGAACGCTATGGCGCCAACATCGGCATCCAGTTCCGCCCGTCGGACACGCTCGAAGTCAACATCACCGGGCTCTACTCGCGCTTCAACGCCGACAACTTCAACCAGAATTATATCGCGTGGGGCGAACAGGCGCTCGCCGGCGGCGGCGCGATCACGGGTGCCGTGGTCGAGGACGGCGTCGCGGTCGCGGGCAATATTGCGTCGGCAACGGGCGGCACGACGGGCTTCGGCGTCGTCTATGACGCGATCGACCGGCAGGCGGTCGCCAAGACCGCCTCGGCCGACTTCGACCTGACCTGGCGCCCTGTCGACAGCCTGTCGGTCCATTTCAAGGCCGGCTGGACCAAGGCGAACGGCGACACGAGCAACGAGAATTTCATCGAGTTCGCGGGGCCGGGCCGGTTCAGCTACGATCTGCGCAGCGGCCGCCCCGAAGTCAGCTTTGGCAGCCCCAACCCGCTCAACCCCGCCGGGATCCGTCCCGATTTCGCGCGCATCCAGTCGGTGACGAACGACGATGAGGAGAAATATTTCTACCTCGACGTCGAAAAGCAGGTCGAATGGGGCCCGCTCACCGCGCTCAAATTCGGGGTCAAATATACCGATCACGACCGCGTCGCCGAACGCTTCGCGACCAACGGCGGCGTCTTCACCCCCGGGCTGCGCTGCAATGGCGCCCCATGCACCTCGGCCGATTTCGCGACCGGCAGCGGCATGCCCGGCGACTTCCTCGACAATATCGCCGCGCCCGGTACGCTGCGCGACTATTGGCGCGTCGACCCCGCCAAGCTGCGTGCCATCTATGGCGCATCGACGTCGCCCTCGAACGACCGCTTCCTCGTCCCCGGCAACAGCTATTCGATCAACGAAAAGGCGTGGGGCGGTTATGGCCTCGCCAAATTCGGCGGCGAGGGCTGGCGCGGCAATGTCGGCGTGCGCGTGATCGAAACGAAGCAGACCTCGGACGGCTTCATCATCGGCGGCGCGAACCCCGAGTTCACCAACCCGTTCGGCGGTTTCACCCCGTCGACCGCGAAACGCTCCTACACCGACATCCTGCCGAGCGCGAACCTCTCGGTCGACCTGTCGGATCAGGTCGTGCTGCGCTTCGCCGCGGGCAAGACGGTGACGCGCCCCGACTTCGTCGACATCACCCCCGGCGTCGACCTCAACGGCACCTTGCTCACGGGCCGCGGCGGCGATCCGAACCTCGATCCGTACCGCGCCAACCAGTATGACCTGTCGATCGAATGGTATCCCGACCGCGAGACGATCGTCGCGCTCGCCGCCTTCTACAAGGATATCCAGTCGTACATCGTCAACACGACCTCGACCGAAATCCTGCCCGGCGTCTTCGTACCCGGATCGCAGCCCGCGGGCTGCGTCGCGGCGGGCGGCGGCAATCCGAACCTGTTCAACTGCCCCTATCAGATCAACCGCCGCAGCAATGGCGACGGCGGACGCAACCAGGGCTTCGAATTCCAGGTGTCGCGCCCGATCTGGGGCGGCTTCGGTGCGGTGGTCAACTACACCTATTCGGACGCCAAGGCGAACAATGGCGATCCGATCCCGGGCAATTCGAAGCACTCGCTCAACCTGACGGGCTATTATGAAAACGACCTCGTCAGCGCGCGACTCTCGTACAACTACCGGTCGAAATTCTTCATCGATATCGACCGCGCGGCGCCGCTCAATCAGGCTGCGCTCTCGTCGCTCGACGCGTCGGTCAGCGTCAATATCACCGACAATATCGCGCTCACCGCCGACGCGATCAACCTGACCAACGAGAAGATCGAACAATATTCGGGCACCCGCGACCGCCCGCGCGCGATCTATGACAATGGCCGCCAATTCTATGTCGGGGCGCGCCTGAAGTTCTGATCCCCCCGCGGCCGGTATCGGGTGTGCCGAACGCCCGATACCGGTCCGGTTTACCGCGCCGCGGCGCGGTAACGCGTCGGCGGCACGCCGAACCGCCGCGCAAAGGCCGTCGCAAAATGGCTCGACGATGCGAAACCCGTCGCCAGCGCCACCTCGGTCACCGGTGCCGTCCCGTACCACAGCCGCCGTGCCGCCTCGTCGAGCCGCATACGCATCACATATTGCCAGGGTGACAGCCCGAAGGCGTCGTGAAACGCCGACGTAAATCGCCGCACGTCCATGCCGACGAGTGCGGCGAGCGCCGCAAGGCTATGTTCCGCATCGAGTTGCCCGCGGACCGCTTCGGCAAGGCAGTTGCGATCCGACGCCGACAAGGCACGATACCCCCGGAGCCGCTCGCGAAGCGCGTATCGCTCGCCGAAATGCCGCTCGAGCATATCGCCGACCTCGTGGGCCGCCATCCGGGCCAGATCGTCGCCCGCGCGCACCAGTTCGAACAGCCGGGCCGCCGCACGGAAAACCGCCTCGTCGCGATGCCGCACGCGCGCGGCCAGCGGGGCGTCGGCGAGCAACGCCGTCGGCACGCTCAATTCGACAAAGGCCGCGCTTTCGCCCTGCGCGAGCGCGGCATAGCGGCACGCCGCCGGGATCACCCAGATATCGCCGCGCGCCGGCAGCACCGACCCCGAGGGTCCGACCGAAAATTCGCATTCCATCCGGTCGAGCCGGCCGCCCAGATGGACGACGATCGTGTGATGATCTTCCTCGAACGCCCAGTCGGTCGGCGCTTTCAGATTTTCGGTGGCGGCCAGCACGCCAAGCTGGCCGATCCCCACCTGATGCCGTGCGACGACATCGCGCGGCGAGCGCGGCCTGATGCCATCCCAGACGGTTGCGGCTTCGGTCAATCACCCACCTTGCGAGTCCCCACGACTCGTCCTGACGATTTTCGAAAACTGTGCCGGAATTTGAAAGCGGGCAAGGCGAAAGCACCTTAGCCTCGGGCAGGTAGCGACCAAGGAGACCAGAATGGCCGATCACAGCATCAAGGGTAAGACCGTCCTCATCGCCGGCGGCGGCAAGAATCTCGGCGGGCTGATCGCACGCGACCTCGCGGAACAGGGCGCGAGGGCCATCGCGGTCCACTACAACAGCCCGGCTTCGGCCGCCGAGACCGAAGAAACGCTCGCCGCAATCCGCGCCGCCGGAGCCGAGGCGGTCGCCTTCCAGGCCGACCTCACGTCGGCCGCGTCCATGGAAAAGCTGTTCGCCGACACGATCGCCGCGATCGGGCGCCCCGACATCGCGATCAACACCGTCGGCAAGGTGCTGAAGAAGCCCTTCACCGAAATCAGCGAGGGCGAATATGACGAGATGACCGCGGTCAATTCGAAGACCGCCTTCTTCTTCCTGAAAGAGGCCGGCAAACATGTGAACGACAATGGCAAGGTGTGCACGCTCGTCACATCGTTGCTCGGCGCCTACACGCCCTTCTACGCCGCCTATGCGGGGACGAAGGCGCCGGTCGAACATTTCACCCGCGCCGCGTCGAAGGAGTTCGGGGCGCGCGGGATTTCGGTCACCGCGATCGGTCCGGGTCCGATGGACACGCCCTTCTTCTACCCCGCCGAAGAGGCCGATGCGCAGGCCTATCACAAATCGGCGGCGGCGCTGTCGGGCTATTCGAAGACCGGGCTCACCGACATCGAGGATATCGTGCCGTGGATCCGCATGCTGGTATCCGACGGCTGGTGGATGACCGGCCAGACGATCCTCGTCAACGGCGGCTACACGACCAAGTGACCCCTCCCCCGGCTGCCCGCGTGGCGGCCGGGAAGCCGGGCGGATGGCGCGACGCCGCGCCGTCCGCCCGATTTTTCAGGTGCGTCCTTCGAAGGTCAACCCGATCATCCGCGGTTCGCCGAGCGGTACCTGCACGGCCTGAACATATTTTCGGGGCGCCGGCCGCGCGCCTATTCGCAGCAGCGGTCAGGATCGTCCGACGCGTCGAGCGCGACGAGCAGCCCGATGCCCGCAACGAGCGCGAGTCCGCCGACGACCAGCGCCGCGGTGCCGACATCGGACATATTGCTGCGCCCCTTCGTCGCGGCGCGCCCGCCCGGCGCATAGCGCGTCGCCGCCAGCCGCTGCCCCGCCAGCGAAAGCCGCGGCGCGC
This sequence comes from Sphingopyxis sp. LARHCG72, assembly GCF_052871675.1. Lineage (NCBI taxonomy): Bacteria > Pseudomonadati > Pseudomonadota > Alphaproteobacteria > Sphingomonadales > Sphingopyxidaceae > Sphingopyxis > Sphingopyxis sp. LARHCG72. The sequence goes on from NZ_JBIXJU010000004.1 coordinate 198,144, forward strand.
GATCGTCGCCCGTAAAGCCGAACTCGAGCCCTTCGCCGATCCGCCACGCGGGGCCTTTCAGCGCCGTCCCGTCGCTCCGCTGCATCGGCACTACCGTCAGGCTCGCGCGAAGCTTCTCGCCGCCTTCCTGCTTCCCGCCGAGCGGAATCCGTAAGCGCGCACCGATGAAGCCGCCCATCGCGACGGGCGAAGCGCCGTTCATCGGCGCGCCGCCGCCGAAGGTCTGCGCCTGCAAAGGCGACGCGCAGCAGGCGAACAGCGCGATCGCAGCGGAAATCTGTTTCATGGTCATAATACCCCCTCCCTGAAACCGCTTCATCACGCGGAAATGCGGCGAAAGAATGGATATGGCCGCCTTCCGGAAAGGCGGGCCGCGCCCGGGGCAAAGGCAAGATCAGGAAACCGCGGCCACCGCTTTCGTCTTGGCAAAGGGGCTGAGGCCCAGCCAGGATTCGATGCTGTCCGACAGCTCGTCGTCGCCGGTCAGCATCAGCCGCCGTGCATTCGCCGCATCGGCGAGCGTGTCGTAGCCCATCCAGATCGCCGTCATCGTCCGCAGGTCCGTCGCGACATAGAGGTCGACGTCGAAGCCGGGGTCGATCGAACATAGCTCGGTTTCCCGATCGGGTTCGACGACCAGCCACCAAGACCGCCGATCCGCCGCCAGCTCGCCAAAGCGGAATTGCACGATGACCTTGCGATCGGGCATCGGGTCGAGGACGAGGCCGCGGCGCATATCCCACATCAAAAGCTGCACATCGAGGCGCTCGAGCGTCAGGTCGCCATCGATCCAGCGTTTGCCCCAGACGCCGAAAGCGTCGACGACGGGTGCCAGTTCCTGTCCTGCGCGCGTCAGCCGGTAATCGAATACGCCCGATTCCCGTGCCACCGGGGTCCGATGGACGATCCCCGCCGCCTCAAGATCCTTCAGCCGCTGCGACAGCAGAGCGGGCGACATGCGCGGCACCCCGCGTCGCAAGTCATTGAAACGGGTCGATCCTGCCGCCAGTTCGCGGACAAGGACGATCGTCCAGCGCGTACACAATATCTCCGCCGCCATCGCGACCGGACAGAATTGACCGTAACTGGCGTTCGCCATGATACACTCCTCCCGCACATATTATAGTTCAGGAGTCGCGGGGAACGCGAGTTCAGTTTCTGTACCGGGCGGATTCAGTTCCTGAACTATCCGCCGCACCGGCAAGCCGTCATGCCATCGCCAGCAAGGAATGCTCAGGAGATGACCATGTTAATCGCAGCACAAAGTAAAACCCCGGACCATTGGTACGCGATCGCCGAAAGGATCGCCGACAGGATCGCCGCATCGGCCGAGGATCACGACCGCCACGGGCGCTTCGTCGCCGAAAACTATACCTTGCTCCGCGAGGCCGGGCTGATCGGCGCGGCGGTCCCCGTCGATCTCGGCGGCGACGGGCTCGACTATCCTAAGCTGTGCGGCATCGTCCGCCGCATCGGGGCCGCGTGCGGTTCGACCGCGCTCGCCTTTTCGATGCATTGTCACCAGGTCGCCGTCGCCGCGTGGCGCTGGCAACATATGCAGGCGCCGACCGACGCGCTGCTCCGCCGCGTCGCCGCCGAAAACCTCGTCCTCGTGTCGAGCGGCGGGTCGGACTGGCTCCATGGAAGCGGAACCGCAACCCCGGTAGAGGGCGGCTACCGGATCAACGCGCGCAAGATTTTTTCGAGCGGATGCCCTGCGGGCGACCTTTTGATGACGAGCGCGGTGCTCGACGATCCGGCCGGCGAGCCCACCGTCCTCCACTTCGCGCTGCCGTTCGCGGCCGAGGGGGTGACGATCCTCGACACGTGGGACACCATGGGAATGCGCGGGACCGGGTCGCACGATGTCGAACTGAAGGACGTCTTCCTTGCCGAGGCAGCCGTGTCGGGCCGCCGTCCGCAGGGCAAATGGCACCCGCTGTTCCACATCATCAGCATGATCGCCTTTCCGCTCATCTATTCGGCCTACCTCGGCGTCGCGGAGGGCGCGCGCGATGCCGCGCTCGCGGCGGCGCAGCGCAAGCCGGCCAGCCCCGCGCTGATCGCGCTGGCGGGCGAGATGCAGAATGCCTTCTGGACCGCCGAAACCGCGCTCGCCGCGATGATCGCGACCGCCGGGAGCGCGAGCCCCGGGCCGGAGACGACGAGCGCGGTGATGACCGGGAGAACGGTCGCGGGCCGCGCCGCGATCCGCACCGCCGAACTCGCGCTGGAACTGGCCGGCGGCGGCGCCTTCTATCGGGGTACGACGATCGAGCGGGCTTTCCGCGACGTCCAGGGCGCGCGCTTCCATCCGCTGCAAGAGCCTGCGCAACGCGAGCTCAGCGGCCGGCTGGCGCTCGGGCTCGACATCGACGGCTAGGCCGGCCGCGCTCCGTCACCCCGAACGCAGGGTGGCGGAGCATGGCGCGGCCGGCATTATATTGCCTCGCGCCACTCCCCCGGCGCCAGCCCGCCAATCTCCCACCCCCCGATCCGCCAGCGGACGAGCCGCAGCGTCGGATAGCCGACCGCGGCGGTCATGCGGCGGACCTGGCGGTTGCGGCCTTCGGTGATGGTGAGTTCGATCCAGCAATCGGGGACGCTCTTTCGGTATCGCACCGGCGGGTCGCGGTCCCAGAGCTGGGGCGGATCGATACGGCGGACGGTCGCGGGGCGCGTCGGGCCGTCGTTCAGCATGACGCCGCGGCGCAGCGCCTCCAGCGCGGCGTCGTCAGCCTCGCCCTCGACCTGCGCCAGATAGGTTTTGGGCGTCTTGTGCTTCGGCGACGAAATCCGCGCCTGCAACGCGCCGTCGTCGGTCAGGATCAGCAGCCCTTCGCTATCCCGATCCAGCCGTCCGGCCGGATAGACGCCCGGCACGTCGATATAGTCGGAGAGCGTCGCGCGCGCTTCGGGCGTGCCGCGGTCGGTGAATTGCGACAGCACGCCGTACGGCTTGTTGAACAGGATCAACCGTCCCACGGCGCGCTCCTCAACCCCAAAGAAAAACCGGCGGCCGATGGGACCGCCGGTCTGTATCTTACGCCGCTTCCTTCTTGCGCGACGCTTTCTTACGCTCGTGCGGGTCGAGCAGCGCCTTGCGGATGCGGATATTCTTCGGGGTCACCTCGACCATCTCGTCATCGTCGATGTAGGCGATCGCCTGTTCGAGCGTCATGCGGCGCGGCGGGGTGAGGCGGATCGCGTCGTCCTTGCCCGTCGAACGGAAGTTCGTGAGCTGCTTCGACTTCATCGGGTTGACCTCAAGGTCGTCGGGCTTCGCATTTTCGCCGATGATCATGCCCTCATACAGCGCCTCGCCGGGCGAGACGAAGAGGATGCCGCGCTCTTCGAGCGGGCCCAAGGCATAAGCAACGGCTTCGCCATTGCCGTTCGAGATCAGGACGCCATTCTTGCGGCCTTCGATCACGCCCTTGTACGGGCCATATTTCTCGAACAGGCGGTTCATGATCCCGGTGCCGCGCGTGTCGGACAGGAATTCGCCATGATAGCCGATCAGGCCGCGCGACGGGCCGCTGAAGGTGATGCGCGTCTTGCCGCCACCCGACGGACGCATGTCGGTCAGGTCGGCCTTGCGGACCTGCATCTTCTCGACGACCGTGCCGCTGTGCTCGTCGTCGACGTCGATGACGACGGTTTCATACGGCTCGGTGCGCTTGCCGGCCTCGTCCTCGCCATAGAGGACCTTCGGGCGGCTGATGCCGAGTTCGAAACCTTCGCGGCGCATCGTTTCGATGAGCACGCCGAGCTGGAGCTCGCCGCGGCCCGCGACGTCGAAGCTGTCCTTGTCGGCGCTTTCGGTGATGCGGATCGCAACGTTGGTTTCGGCTTCGCGGAAGAGGCGGTCGCGGATCATGCGGCTCGTGACCTTGCTGCCTTCGCGGCCCGCCATCGGGCTGTCATTGACGGCAAAGCGCATCGACAGCGTCGGCGGATCGATCGGCTGCGCGGCGATCGGTTCGCTCACGCTCGTGTCGGCGATCGTGTTCGCGACGGTCGCGTTGGTGAGGCCCGCGATCGCGACGATGTCGCCAGCCTTGGCTTCCTCGACGGGAACGCGCTCGAGCCCGCGGAACGCGAGCAGCTTCGACGCGCGGCCGGTCTCGATGACCTTGCCGTCCATGTCGAGCGCGTGGATCGGCTGGTTGACCTTGACCGTGCCCGACTGGACGCGGCCGGTCAGGATGCGGCCGATGAAATTGTCGCGGTCGAGCAGCGTCGCGAGGAAGGTGAAGGGCGCGTCTTCGGGCAGGCCCGGGGTCGGGACATGGCTGACGATCGTCTTGAACAGCGGCTCGAGCGTGCCTTCGCGCGCTTCGGGGCTTTCCGAGGCATAGCCGCCGCGGCCCGAGGCATAGAGGATCGGGAAGTCGAGCTGTTCGTCATTGGCTTCGAGCGCAAGGAAGAGTTCGAACACTTCGTCGAGCACTTCGGCGGCGCGCGCGTCGCTGCGGTCGATCTTGTTGACGACGACGATCGGCTTCAGGCCGAGCGCGAGCGCCTTGCCGGTCACGAACTTGGTCTGCGGCATCGGGCCTTCGGCCGCATCGACGAGCAGGATGACGCCGTCGACCATGGAGAGGATGCGCTCGACCTCGCCGCCGAAGTCGGCGTGGCCCGGGGTGTCGACGATGTTGATCCGCGTCTGGTCGGCGCCTTCGCCCCACTCGACGCTGGTGCACTTCGCAAGGATCGTGATCCCGCGTTCCTTTTCGAGGTCGTTCGAATCCATTGCGCGTTCTTCGACGCGCTGGTTGTCGCGGAAGGTGCCCGACTGGCGGAACAATTGGTCGACGAGGGTGGTCTTGCCATGATCGACGTGCGCGATGATGGCGATATTGCGCAAAGACATGCGGATAAGCCTTGATGTAAGGGGGCAGCGCCCGGAGCGCCGCGAGACGCCGCGCCCCTAACAGAAGTGGTGCTGCGGCGCAACATGATTGCCGAAGCCGCGCGCTATCGCAGCGATTGCGCCAAATGTCCCGTATCGTAGAGCGAGCGTTCCTCGGCGCGGCGCAACCGTTTCGCCGCGCCCTTGTCGAAAGCGACCTTCCAGCGGTCGAGAGCGGCTGCGAACCGGGCAGGGTCGGATATCTCGCCGATTGCGCGCAATTCGCGCGACGCCGTGAGCAGCGCCCCCCGCTCGCGGGCGAAACCCCGCCCGGCATAGCGCTCGGCGATCAGTCCCAGTTGATGACGCATCGCCGCGATCGACAGCGCCGCGCCTTGCCGGTCGCCGCGACCAATCATCAGTTGCGCCCCCGCGATGCCGTCGTCGAGCGCACCAAGCTGGTCGTCCAGTCCCCGCGCAGCGGTGCGTTCGGATGTGCACGGCCGCACCGCGCGGACATAGGCGGCCAGCGCTTCGAGCGTCGCCGGGGTCGGCTCCTGCCCGCCGAATTCCTCGACCACCAGATTGCGGATGAAAGGTTCGAGCGCGCGCGTATCGGGGTCACGCGAGATTTTTCCGGGCATCGCCAGGTCGGGAATGACCACAGGGTCGAAGCGCGCATTGCCGCGTACGGCGCTGAAGAAGCTGTTCGTGACGTCTGCCGTTCCCGGCGAGGCGGAGACGCCGGCGAGCAGGAAATGCGGATTGCCGCGCCCGTTGATATGGCAGCTGGCGCAGCTCAGCCCCGCCTTCGCCGCCTGCCCGCCAAGCAGCGTCGGCGCGCCGAACAGCGCGCGTCCGCTCCGCACCAGTGCGTCGTCGCCGGGCGCAAGGCAAGCCGCGGGCTGTCCTGACAACAATGCCAGCTCGGCCCCCGGCGCGGTCCAGCGCAATTGCTCGAAAACCGGCGGCGCATCGCCGCGCGTCGCCGCCACGCCGAGGAGCAGCGCCGCGAGCGCGATCAGCTCGCGGATGCGCGCCCCGCCGCGATCCAGCGCCGAAGTTCGTCGACCTCGTGACAGCCGAACCCGCAGATCGTCTCGAGCTTCGCGAGATGCGCCTTGGCTCCCGCGACATCGCCGCGCTCGAGCTTCAGTTCGCCATAATATTCGAGCGCGCCACGATGCGCCGGCGCGATCGCGAGCGCCTCGCGATAATAGGCTTCGGCCGCGTCATAGCGCTTCAGCTTGCGGTTCGCGAAGCCCAGGTAAGTGAGCACATCGGGGTGCGGCCCCGCCGCCCACAGCGCCGCGTCGAGCTTTGCGATCGCGGCTTCGTAGCGATGCTCGTTGATCAGGCCGACGGCGGCGACATAGGTCGCATCGAGCGTTTCGGCCGCGGCGAGCCGCACCTCGGGCTCGACCGCGCTTTGCGCCTGCGGCCCCGCGGCGACCGCCGCCTCGAGCTTGGCGATCGCGTCGGCGAGCTTCGCCGAATCGGCGCACGTCCCCGCGCACCCTTCCTGCATCGCTTTCAGCGCGCCGAGCTGTTCGTCGGCCTTTTCCGCCTTGCCGAGCTTCGCCTGCGTGATGCCAAGGTCGCGGCGCGCGTCGACCATCTTCTCGTCATAGCGAACCGCAGCTTCGAGCGGCTTCACCGCACGCGAGAAGTCGCCCTGCGCCATATAGCTCGCGCCGAGCAGATAATTGGCCTGCGGGTTTTTCGGCACCGCCGACACGACCTTTTTGAAGGCTTTCGCCGCCTCGGCATATTGGCCGGAGGCGAAGGCGTCGGCGCCCTTCTTGTAATCGACCGTCGGGTCGTAGCTGCTCTGGCTCGGCGGCGCGCTACTGCCGCTCCCGCCGCTGCCTGCCGCGAAAGCAATCGGCGCAGCGAAGACCGCACAGGCGGCAAAAAAGGCTAGTGAAGATCGATACCGCATGGCGAGTCTCTCCCTCGGTCGATACGGGCTCCAGCCTATCACAAGTACGCCCCGCGCGGAACGGCGAAGCGCGGGTCAGATCATCGCGACCAGCCGCTCGATTTCCCGCGCCGCCGCGCGCGCGGCGCGGACGAGGTTGACGTGGAAATCGCCCGCGCTGTCGCCATTCGCTTCGTCGGTCACCGCCTTGATCGCGCCCCATGGCTTGCCGAGCCTCGCCGCAACCTGCGCCACCGCGCCAACCTCCATATCGACGAGCGTCGCACCGAGCGCCGCGAGATCGGCCGCCGCGTCGGGACAGGCGACAAAACTGTCTCCGCTCGCGATCCGCGCGTGCGGCAGGCCAAGCCCCGGATCGGCCATCGCCCGGAAGTGCGCCTCACCCGCCTCGCCGATCGGCCATTCGCCCGCACGGTAGCGGCGAAACAGGCCCGGCTGATTGGCGCCATAGTCATGCTGCAACGCCTCGGCGATCCAGTACGCCCCCGGCGCCGCGCCGAGCGACCCGCAGGTGCCAGTCATCAGCAGCAGGTCGGCGTCGGCGCCAAGCACACCCGCGCAAAGCGCAGCGTTGACCTTGCCGAGCCCGCAGGTCGCGATGGTCAGGCGGTGCCCGGAACCGTCGAATCGCCTTGCCGCGAACGGACCAGCAACGGGCTCGCCCGCGCGGGCAAACAGCGCATCGGCCTCTTCGGGCAAGGCGGCGAGGATCAGGATATGGGACATCGCGCCTGTCTACCGTCTCGTGCGGCCTTGCCAAGCGCGCGTCGCGACGCCATCGCTCATGGCAATGCTCGCTCGCATCTTTCCCGACCGCTTCGTCCCCGTCCTGCTCGCGACGATCCTGCTCGCGAGCATAGCCCCCGTGCGCGGCGCCGCGGTGCCGGTTGCGGGAGGACTGTCGACCGCCGCGATCGTCTTCCTCTTTTTCCTGAACGGCGTGCGCCTGCCGCGCGACGAAGTGCTGCACGGCATCCGCAACTGGAAGCTGCAAGGCGCTGCACTCGCCTTCTGCTTCGGCGCGATGGCCCTCCTCGGCCTCGCGGCGCAGGCGGCGATGGCGCCGCTGCTCCCCGCAACGCTCGCGCTCGGCTTTCTCTTCCTCGGCATCCTGCCCTCGACGGTCCAGTCGGCAACCGCCGCGTCGAGCCTCGCCGGCGGCAATGTCGCCGCAAGCGTGGTCGCCGCCGCGCTGCTCAACCTGTCCGGCGTCGCGCTCTCGCCGCTGCTGTTCGCGCTGCTCGCCGGAAGCGCGGGCGAAATCCACGGGGAGGCAGTGCTGCGCATCGTCTCGATCCTGCTTGTCCCCTTCGTCGCGGGGCAGCTCGTTCAGCGCTGGCTGCGGCCGTGGGTGCTCGCGCACCGAGGGCTTGCGACCTTCATGGATCGCACCGCGATCGCGATCGCGGTCTATGTCGCTTTCTCGGCGGCGGTCGTCGCGGGGATATGGGGCCTGCTCGACGGGCGCGAGATCGGCATCGTGCTCGCCGCGGTCGCCACGCTGCTCGCGATGTCCTTCGGCGGCGCCTGGGCGCTCGGCGGGCTGCTGAAGCTCGCGCGGGCCGACCGCATCACCCTGCTCTTTTCGGGCGCGCAAAAGAGCATCGCGGTGGGCGCGCCGCTCGCCGCTACGCTTTTCCCGCCTGCCATCGCCGGCATGGTGCTCGTCCCGATCCTCGTCTATCATATGGCGCAACTGATCCTGTCCGCGTGGATCGCGCCGGTACTTCGGGCGGGACAGGGTGTAGTGCTTGAATAACACAGGGCCGCATGCCATATAGGCAAGCGGCCTTGGATCGTAACTTGGGGCTGGAAGGAAGACGAATGAGCGAACTGACTGCAACGGCAACCGCGACCGATGAGCTGAAGCTGACCCCGCCCGAGCCGCTGCCCCCGATCACGCCCGAAAAGGCGGCCGGACTCGTGCCGCTGTCGACCGACCAGAAATCGAAGCTCGAGGAACGCGTCGACGGCTTTATCGACGACCTGATCGCACAGGATGAAAATTCGCCCGAATTCGGCAAGCGGATCGACCAGATCACCAACATGGGCCGCAAGGAAATGCTCGACGCGGCGAACCAGTCGAACCGCTTCCTCGACCGCCCGATCAAGGCGATGGACCGCGACACCAACATCGGCCAGAGCCTGATCGAACTGCGCACCACGGTCGAGAAACTCGACCCGTCCGCGAACGGCAAGCTGCTGAGCAAGCGCGGCTTTTTCGACAAGATCTTCGGCAGCAAGATCAACAATTATTTCGCCCAGTACCGCAGCGCACAGACGCATATCGGCGGCATCCTGACCGCCTTGTCGAACGGCAAGGACGAGCTGCTCATGGACAATGCCGCGATCGACGTCGAACGGCGCAAGCTGTGGGAAGCGATGGGCAAGCTCGAACAGATGATCCACGTCGCGGGCACGCTCGACCGGCGGCTCGAGGAAAAGGCAGCCGAACTCGACAGCAGCAATCCCGCGAAGGCGAAGGTCATCCGCGAAAATGCGCTCTTCTATGCGCGCCAGCGCACGCAGGACCTGCTGACGCAGATGGCCGTGACGGTGCAGGGCTATCTCGCGCTCGACCTCGTCAAAAAGAATAATGTCGAGCTGGTGAAGGGGGTCGAGCGCGCCTCGACCACGACCGTCGGCGCGCTCAAGACCGCGATCACCGTCGCGCAGGCGATGACGAACCAGAAGCTGGTGCTCGAACAGATCACCGCGCTCAACACGACGACCGCGAACATCATCGACGGCACCTCGCAGATGCTGAAGGACAATACCGCGCGCATCCACGAACAGGCCGCGTCGAGCACGATCCCCGTCGAGACGCTCCAGCGCGCCTTCCAGAATATCTACGACACGATGGACGCGATCGACACCTTCAAACTGAAGGCGCTCGACACGATGAAGGCGACGGTCACCACGCTCGAAGGCGAAGTCGTCAAATCGAAGGGCTATATCGCGCGCGCCGAAGGGGCGACGCAGGCACAGTCGAGCGTCAGCGGCGCGGCCAGCCCGCTTGCCGCACTCGAAGGCTAAAGGATGACGATGAGCGAAGTCGACAAGGTCCGGATTTCGGCGGCTTCGGCGATCGAAAGATCGCGCGAACGCCGCCGCCCGATCGGAACCAAGAGCATCGCGCTGCGCCGCCAGCATCTCTACAAGAAGCTCGGCCGCGTGCTGATCGCGGGCGGCATCGTGCTGCTCGGCGCCGCGGTCTTCGGCGCGCTGATCCAGCCGCTCGGCTTCACCGGCCTGCTCGCGCTGTTCATATTGCTGATCGGCGTCGCGGTGCTGTTCGGCCGGACGCCCTTCCCCGAACCGCGCCAGGCCGATTTGCCGAAGGCCGACCTGAAGCAGCTCGCGGGGCGCACCGAAATCTGGCTGGAGGCGCAGCGCCCGGCGCTCCCCGCGCCTGCACGCCAGCTCGTCGACGGCATCGGGGTCCAGCTCGACCTGCTCGCCCCGCAGCTCCAGACGCTTGACGCGGCGAGCCCTGCGGCGGCGAACATCCGCAAACTCGTCGGCGAAGACCTGCCCGAACTCGTCGCCGGCTATCAGCGCATTCCCGCGGGGCTGCGTACCGAAGCCCACGCCGGGCGCACCCCCGACGAGACGCTGGTTGGCGGGCTAAAGATGCTCGAAAGCGAGATCGGCAATGCCGCGCGGAACCTCGCCGCGGGCGAACTCGACAAGCTCGCGACGCGCGAACGCTATCTCCAGCTCAAATATCAGGGCATCGACGGCGAGGACACGCCCGCCGGCTAAAGCCGGTGCGTCAGGTCTGGCGCCAGCGCTGCGTCCCGAACCACAGCAGCAGGATGAGCAGCAACGGCGGCGCCAGCCCCCAATGCGCGGACCCGGCATAGGGCGCGAGCAAGGGCGCCGACGACAGCAACCATAGCGCCGCCAGCAAGGCGCCGACCGCGGCCGCTTCGAACGCGAAGCTGCGCCAGAAACGCCTGCGCGCGCGAGTATAGGCGGCTCGCGCGTCAATCGCGCGCTCGACTCCGACGGCAAAGCCGCGGTCGCCCGCGCGGGCGGGCGGCGCCAGCATTGCGGCGAGCAGCGCGTCGGTTTCGCGTTCGTCGGGACTCGTCATGCGTCCGCTCCTTCGCCGATCATCTTCTGCGCCTTTGCGCGTCCGCGCAAGACCAGCGATTTGAGCGTGCCGAGCGGTACGCCCATGATCTCCGCCGCCTCGCCGTGCGACCAGCCATGGCCGAAGCAAAGCGTAAGCGCGGCGCGTTCCGGTGGCGACAGCGCAGCGAGAAGGCGGTCGGCGTCGATCGCCGCGTCGCTTGCCGGGCGCGGGTCGGTCGATGTCGCAGGCTCCTCGCCCGCTGCCAGGTCTTCGCGCCGCCCCGCGGTGCGCCGCTGGTCGAGGAACAGGCGCCAGCCGATTCCCATGATCCACGCCGCATAACTCCCCTGCCCCCGATATTCGCCCGCGCGCTGCCACGCGCGGACAAAGGCTTCCTGCGCCAGATCGTCGGCGTCGCACCCGGCAGCGCGGGACAGGAAGGCGCGCAATCGCGCCTCGTGTCGCAACACGAGGAGCTGGAAAGCGGCGCGATCTCCCCCGGCAACGCGCTGGTTGAGGGCCCAATCTTCATCGGCGCTTGCCTCATCACGCAGCGTTGCGCTCCTCAAGGGCCGCGGCGCGCGCGAGGCGGCGGCGGACGAGGAGCGCAATACCGACAAAGGCGGGAAAGAGCGCCGCGCCGGCCGAAATGCGGATCAGCTCTTCATGCCCCTGGATGATCCCGAACCCCGCCATCGCGAGGCCGATCGCCAGCAGCACCAGCGCATTGCGGTCGTCGCCGCCGCTGGCCGTTTCCTTGTCGCCCTGTCCGCCGAGATGCTCATAGGGCTTGTTGAGCTTGTCGATCAGCGGGCTCACCGCGTCCGACTTGGCCTCGAGCGCGCGGCGGATCGAGCGATGCAGCATCCACGCGTGCAGCAGCCGCGCGAGCAGGAAGAAGCCGACGACGAACAGCGCGACGACCGTGATATTTTCGAGCCAGCTGAAGAAGGCGTCGCTGACCGCGACCAGCTCGGTGGTCGGCGGCGGCGCGGGCACATAGGAGGCGACTTCGCGCGGGCTGATATAGGCCGCGACCTGTTCGGCGCTGATCGACTCGCCGGCCGGCACCGTGATCGTCGTGACGGCGGGAGGCACCGCCGCGGGGGTGGTCGCAGTGGCGGCGGCGGCCGCGGCGGCAATCAGAATATCCATCAACATATTTCTCCGTCATGCCGCATTTGGCATGGTGAAACCACAGGCGGCGGCCTCCGGCAAGGCGGAGATGATCTGCACCGGGGAGCACATATCGACCACCGCAGGGCGCCGCCGCCCGGACCGGCGCGGGGGCCGATCAGGAACTGGACGGCACCAGTGGCGTCGCTGGATGCTCGGACGCGAGATATTTTTTCTGCGGGCGGGCCTAGAGCCCTTCGCCGCCCGTCCAGTGCGCGTTGACGAGGCGGCGCGCGAGCGCGCTGACCTGGTTGCGGATATCGGGCACCGCGACAACCTCCCACAGGTCGCCGCGCGTCATCGGCCCGATCGCCAATATATGTTCGGACGCCTTCCCGGCGGCGTCGACGACATGTCCGTCGCGATCGATGTCGAGCCCGAGGCGCAGCGCATCGGGCCGGATACGCCGCGTGCCGAGCAAACGCCGCACCAGCGGATCGGACGAACGCAACAGGTCGCCTTGCGGCCCGGTGCAATTGATCATCCGCGCCGCGCGCGTCGTGACTCGTTCAGCCTCGCCGCGTGGCAGCCACGACACCGCCAGCGCATCGGGCTCGACAGCGACATCCGCTATCTTGCCGGCACGGAAATGGAGCTGGCCCGACGCGATCAGCGCATCGATCCGGTCGGCGACTTCGGGCGCGAGCCGGTGACGATGGACGTCCCAGAAGGGCCGCAGGTGCCGCAGGAAACGCGCGCGCTTGTCGGCGTCGGCGGCCGACCACATCATCTGCGTGATCGGGCGGATCGAATCGACGACAAGCCGCCAGTCGCGCCCGCGCGCTTCGTCACGCGCCCAGCGCACCAGCTCGGAAAGGTCGGGCGCGGGCTTGGCAAGCACGGGCTTGGGGCGCGGCAGTCCGTCGATATGGCGATGCGGACGCAGCCCGCGGCGCGACAGCGCGGTGATCGGGCCTTCATGACCGTGCGACACGAGCCGCAGGATCACGTCGACCGCGGTCAGCCCGGTGCCGATCACCAGCACGGGCGCCTGCCGGTCGAGCCCCTCCTCGAACGCGCTCGCCCACGGATCGCCGATATAGCGATGCGAGGGCAGGTGCGCGCCATGGATCGCGGGCGGGTCGTGCGGCGGCAGATTGCCGATCGCGAGCACCGCGCGGTCGGCCTCGATCAGCCCGCCGTTGACGAGGCCGAGCGTCACCTGCCCGCCCTTTTCGGCAATATCGAGCACCTCGTCGTCGACCAGCTTCAGCCGCCGGCCGTATTTCTCCATCGCCGCGCGCAGCGTTTCGCGCAGGTAACGGCCATAGGTCGCGCGCGTCACAAACGCGGCCTCGCAGCCAAGGCCGCGCGCCGCCAGCCATTCGCAAAAATGGTCGGGCCGGTCGGCAAAAGCGCTCATATTGCCCGCGCGGACGTTCAGCAGGTGCGAGGTTTCGGTGCTGCTATACGCGACCCCGGCGCCCATGCGGTGCCGGTCGCGCTCGATCAGCAGCACCTCGACGTCGGGCTGTTCGAGCAGGTTGATCGCGAGCAGCGTGCCCGAGAAGCCCGCCCCGACGATCGCGACGCGCGTCGCGGTGCGGAAACGCGGGCGCGGCGAATGAAGCTGGGCTTCGATCAACGCGTCACCACGTCGCCCGACACCGTAACGCGTTCGAGCAGGCGATATTCGGGCCAGTAATCGCCGACGGCATAATGCTGGGTCGACCGGTTGTCCCAGATGCCGATGGCGTTCGGGGTCCAGCGGAAACGCACCTGATATTCGGGCACCTTGATCCGGTCGAAGAGCAGTCGCAGAAGGCTGTCGCTTTCTTCTTCGGGCAAGCCGACGATGCGGCTGGTGAAGGTGTAGTTGACGTAGAGGATCTTCTCGCCCGTTTCGGGGTGCGACCGCACCACCGGGTGGCGCACCGGCGGGAAGTCGCGTCCGAGTTGCGCGCGTTTTTCCTCACTCACGCGCCCGCCGAAGCTGCGCACGATGTCATGCTCGGCCTCGAGCCCCTCGATCCGGTCCTTCACCGGCTGCGGCAGCCCGGCATAGGCGGCGGCGGTGTCGGCCCACATCGTGTCGCCGCCGAGCGGCGGCAGGTGGCGTGCACGCAGGATCGAGGTGATCGAAGGCTTCTCGCGGAAGGTCACGTCGGTGTGCCATTTGTTATACGCCTGGAACGGCGCGAGCGTGTCGGCGGTGAGCTGGACGCCCTCGACGCCCTCGATCTTGAGGATTTCGGGATAGCCCTCGACCGATGGGATCACCGGATGCCCTTCGAGTTCGCCAAAGAAGCGCCCGAGGCGGACATGGCTTTCGTGGCTGATGTCCTGATCGCGAAAGAAGACGACCTTGAAGCGCAGCCAGGCCGCGCGCAGCAATTCGCCCTCGGCCGACGTTAGCGGGCGATCGAGGTCGAGCCCGCTGATTTCGGCCCCGATCGTCGGGGTCGCGGGCGAAATCGACACGCCGAGCGATCGCGCGGCCTCGAACAGGTCGGGGGTGTTGAGCTGCGTGGCCATGCGCAATCCTTTCGGTCGTTCGATTCGGAACAAGTCCCGGAAGGCTCGAAAGTAACTCAACTAAAATAATTGACAAGCCCCGACGCGCCGAAGCGCGCGATATGAGCGACCTATGGCCGATAGGGGATCGCGTCGGGGAGGATCACTCCGACTTCCTTCGCGTAGCGATCCCAAGCCGCCGCAAGCTCGGCCGTGCGGTCCGGATGGACGAGCGACAGGTCGCGCGTCTCGCCGGGATCGCGCGCGATATCGAACAGGCGCCAGACGCCATCACCGATGTCGGTGAGTTTCCAGTCGCCGCGACGATAGGCGCGCGAACCGAACAGCTCGGCGCCGACGCCGTCGTCGGAGCCATAGACGCGCGCATCGGCGTTCCTGAGCCAAGCCGCCCACGACCGGCCGGTAATCGGCACAACCTTGCGCCCCGCGACCTGCGTCGCCTTGCCATCGGCGCCCGCAAGGTCGAGCAGGGTCGGCGCGATGTCGGCGACCGACAGATATTGCGTCTCGGCCCCCTTGCGCGCTTCGATGCCCACGCCGCTGATGAACGCGACCGCGCGCGTCCCGCCCTCGCTTTGGTAGCCCTTGGTCAGCCACGACGGTGCGGTGGCGGCCTGTGCCCAGCCCGCGCCATAGGTGAGGTACGACGACGCCGTACCGCGATTGGCGAAACCATTGTCGGCCCCCTTCAACTGCGCGGCAAGCATCTGCGCGCCGGTGGTCTCGACGTCGAGCGCTTCGGCGCCATTGTCGGCAAGGAAGACGATCACGGTGTTGTCGAGCTCGCCCGAGGCACGGAGCGCTTCGACGACGCGGCCGACATTCTGGTCGAGCCGGTCGACCATCGCGGCATAGATTTCCATGTTGCGCGCCGCGAGCCGCTGTTGCTCGGCGGTCAGCGAATCCCAGCTGCCGTCGCGGTTGCGCGGGACATGCGCGGCGACATCGGGGCCAAGGATACCGAGTTCGCGCTGCCGCGCCAGCCGCCGCGCGCGCAGCACGTCGAACCCTTCGTCATAGCGCCCCTTGTAGCGCGCAATGTCTTCGGGATGCGCTTGCAGCGGCCAATGCGGCGCGGTGAACGCCAGATAGCCGAAAAAGGGCCGCGCGGGCTTTCCACCAGCGGGCGTCTCGCCCAGGAATTCGATCAGCCGCGCCGCGAACGTGTCGCTCGAATAGAAATCGGCGGGGAGCTGCGTCACGCGCTTCCCCTGCTCGGTGTAGGTCGCCCGGCCACCCTTTTCGGGGTCGGCATCGGTGCCGAAATGATTGTGCCCGCCTTGCAGCAACGCAAAGCTGCGCTCGAAACCGCGCGCATGGGGATCCTGTTCGGGGGTCAGGCCCAGATGCCATTTGCCCGACAGCAGGGTGCGATAGCCGCTCGCGCCGAGCCGCTCGGCGAGCGTCGCGACGTCGCTGCGCAAATAGCCTTCATAGCTCGGCTTGCCCTGCTGGTTCGGGCGGATCATCTCGGCCATCGTGCCCAGCCCCGCGCGATGATTGTCGGTACCCGACAACAGCATCGAACGCGTCGGCGAACAGGTCGGCGCGGTGTGGAAGCCCGCGAGCCGGATGCCGTTCAGCGCGAGCCTGTCGAGGTTCGGCGTCCGTATCTCGCCGCCAAATGCGCCCAGATCCGAATAGCCGAGATCGTCGGCGACGATGACGAGCAGGTTCGGCCGCCGCTCCTTCGCCTGTGCGGGGCCGATGGTCGCGGCGGCACCGATCAGCGCGGTAAAAAGGAGGCGGGCAAAACGCGAACCATGGATCATCGAGCACTCTTTCAAAAAAGGCCGGCGCGCCCAGGCGAATGGAACCGGGCGCGCCGCAGACAGGACCGGCGCAGTCACAGGAAGGAAAGGGAGAACCTTAAACGCCGGCCGATTTCGTCAGGCGGGTTCGTATTGAACCGCCTTTTCCTTGCGGACCGTGCGGCTCTGCCGCCCATCGATCCCCACCGGCACGTCGCCCGAAATCGTCGCGCGGCGCAGCGTCCGGCGCTGCAACCCGAAGTCGGCGGTCGCGCGGTGCTGCGTCGATTGATTGTCCCAGATGGCGACGTCGCCTTCGCGCCAGCGCCAGCGCACGACGTTTTCGGGCTTGGTGATATGATCCTGCAACGTCTGGAACAGCCGCGCGCTGTCGGCGGCGTTCAATCCGACGAACTGCTTCACGAAATGGCCGAGCAGCAAGCTGCGCTGCCCGCTGACCGGATGGACGCGCACCACCGGATGCTCGGTCTCATAGACGGTCGAGGCGAAGACGTTGCGATGCTCCTTGATCCGCTTCGCCGCGCTTTCGCCATCGGGCGCCGACTGCAGGATCGACGCATAATCATAGAGGTTGGTGTGCGTCGCCCACAGGTTGCCCACGAGCTGGCGCAGCACTTCGGGCAGGCCCTCATACGCCGTCTCGCCGTTCGCCCATTGCGTGTCGCCGCCGGCTTCGGGGATGGTCAGCGCGCGCAGGATCGACGCCTTGGGATAGGCATCGACGAAGGTCACGTCGGTGTGCCAGCTCGACGCGGCATAGCCTTCCTTGCTGTCGAGTTCGAGCAGGTAGCGCGAGCCTTCGGCAACGGGCACCGTCGGATGCGCGACCGGGTCGCCGAGCAACGCGGCGAAATCCTCATGCTCCTGGTCGGTCAGGTGCTGCTGGTCGCGGAAGAAGAGCACCTTGTGCCGCACGAGCGCCGCCTGGATCGCCTGCACCGTCGCCGCGGGCAGGTCGCCCGATAGCTGGACGCCGTTCACGATCGCGCCGATCGTGCCCGTCACCGGGGTGACGTCGAGGTCGATAGTCTTGTCGCGCGCATTGGCATAGCTGTTGTGAAGGTCCGTCATGTCAGTCTCCTTTGGGGGTTGGACGGCGGGGGTATCCGGCAAGAGCCTCTGCGGGCGGTCGTCGAATGGGGTGGGCGCGTGGTTCACGCGCAAAAGGGCCGGGCGCCGCCATCACAGCTTTGTCCGAAGCGTCGCACCGATCGTGCGCGGTTCGCCGATCAGCGAGGTCACGATGCCGGTGACGGCGGGCGAAAGCGTCTGGAAATAATCCTTGTCGAACAGGTTGCGCGCCCAGATCGACAGGTCGAACAGACCGTCGTCGGTGCGGATGCCGATCCGCGCATTGGCGATGCCATAGGCCGGGACATCGGCATAACGGCTGTCGCTCGACGAGGTGTTGAAGGTCGACCGGTGCGAATAATCGGCGTGGCCATAGAGCGACAGGTCGCGCCCGCCGAGATTGCCAAGCGGCGCCGACACGTCGCCGCCGAGCGTGTAGGTGAGCTTCGGCACGCCGGGCAATTGCTCGCCCGTCAGGTCCTGAATGCCCCCCTGGTTGAGCCGCTCGGGCGCCTGCGGCGCAGTCCGGTAGTCGCTGTACGTCGTGTCGGCATAAGCGACCGACGCATAGAAGCTTGCGCGCTCCGACGGCGCATAGCTCAGGTCGCCCTCGACCCCGCGCGAGCGCACGCCGGGGATGTTCGCGATATATTGCCGAACGTTGACAGTGTTCGGCACCTGCTCGGTGATCGCGGTCTGGTAATCGCTGATCTCGGTCCAATAGCCCGCGACGTTGAGCGTCACCGCCTTGTCGAACCATTGCGACTTGATCCCGAGTTCGTAGCTGTCGACCTTTTCCGGCGCGACGTCGGGATCGATCCCGGCGGGCAGGTTGGTGAGGTTGAGCCCGCCCGACTTGTTGCCGCGCGAATAAGTCGCATAGGCGAGCGCATCGTCCAAGAATTGCCACGACAAGGTGGCGAGCCCCGACACGCTGTTGTCCTTGAACCCCGTCGAGTAACTGGTGACCGGGTTGAATTGCGCGCGGAGCGCCGCCGCCTGCGCCGCGATTCCGGCCGGCAGGGTCGACAGGTCGGTCCCCGCGACATGGAACTGCGTGAACGAGCCGCTCTTCTTCTCATGCGTGTAGCGCAGCCCCGCGGTCAGCGTCAGCCGGTCGGTGAATTTCCAGTCGAGCTGGCCGAACAGCGCATAGCTTTTGGCCCGCGGATCCGAGGTCGAATTGGCCTCGAAACCGTTGAGCGCGGCCTCCCATGCCGCAAGCGGGATCGGCGACGTCGCGGGGCGGTTCCACAGCGCGGCAGCCGGGCCGTATGCGCTCGCGCCCTTGCCGCGGATGACCTGCCAGAAATAATAGGCGCCGACGACATAATCGATCGGGCCGTCGCTGTCCGACGCCAGCCGGATTTCCTGGCTGAACTGGCGCTGGCGGTTCGCCTGCTGCGCCTTGACGATGACGGGGAGCGAGGTCGAATCGCCATCGTTGGAAGGGTTCCAGTCCCACCAGCGATAGGCGGTGATCGAGGTCAGTTTCGCCGCGCCGACATCCCAGTCGAGCTGTCCCGACACGCCATAGCCGTCCATGTTCGACTGATAATGGCTGTTTGCCTCCCCGCGCCGCGCGAAGGGATCGATCGTCGGGAAGCTGTAGCCGGGAAAGCGCGCCGCGCGCTCGGCAAAGCTGTTCGCGATCACGGCGCCATTGTCATAGGTGCCGAAATAATCGGCGAAGACGTTGAGGACATGGTTCTGCTTCTGCCGCGAAAAATCGCCGATGATACGCGCCTCGAGATTGGGCGTCGGGGTGAACAGCAACTGCCCGCGCACGCTCCAGTTCGAATAGTCCTGCGCGCGCTCCTTCTGCGTGTCATTGTAAAGGAAGCCGCGGCGCTCGGTGGACGAGCCGCTGATGCGAATGGCGAGCAGGTCGTCGATAATCGCCCCCGACGCCGACGCGCGCAGCTGGTAATAGCCATAGTCGCCGACGCTCGCCTCGCCCGAAAATTCGGGATCGAAGCTGGGCTTCTTCGACGTGATGTTGATCGCGCCCGAGGTCGTGTTCTTGCCGAACAAAGTCCCCTGCGGCCCGCGCAGCACCTCGATCTGCTGCAAATCGACCAGGTCGAACTGCGACTGGCCGGGGCGCCCGTAATAGACATTGTCGACATAGAAGCCGACGCCATTCTCCAGCCCGTCGTTGGTCAGCGCGACATTGCTGCCAAGCCCGCGAATGTTGATATTGGTGTTGCGCGGGTTGAAGCTGAACACCTGCAGGCTCGGCACGATCTGCTGGATCTGCGTCAGCGAGTAATTGCCCGTTGCCTCGAGCTGCGACGCGCCGACCACCGACAGCGCAATCGGGACGTCCTGTACGCTTTCGTCGCGGCGGCGCGCCGACACGATGATTTCGGCGCCGTCATAGGAGGCCGCCGAGGCGGTCGCCACCGCGGCGCTGGCAGCGGCATCGTCGACCGCGGCACCGTCGGCGGAGGCCGTTTCGGTTTCGGCGGCAGCGGCGGGTATGGCAGGCAGCAACAGCGCGGCGCCGAGAAGAAGCTTCAAACGATGATCGGGAGAGAAACGGTTCATTAGATATGGTCCCCGGGCGGTGCTCCCGCCCCCTTTTTGATGTGATGGATGGTGGCGCGGTGCGCCGCGCCCGATCGGGCCGCCAGCTGAGCCCCCCACAGCGCACGGGCGGCGCTGCGCAGGGACGCAGGATAGCGAGCCAGATCCGACAGGTCGGATTGGGTCAGCAAAGGCATGATATGTCCCCGTGCCGGCGCTCGGGTGCCGGACGTCAGGCCGCAAACGTCTCGCGTGAGGAGGCGCGGCCGGAGAGGATGGAGAGCCGCCGTGCACGGCGGGGCGCGGTCGGTCCGCTACCCCGCGCACGCACGCGGCGATGATCTAGTTGATGGTGCTACACATACGCATCGCAATACCCCTTCTGGGGGGAACGCAATGCCTGGCGCTGTCGCCCGAGCATCACGCGCTTTAGCCGTTGGTAACGCGGAGCAAGCTGCTTCCCGGTCAAAAGCCGCGGGTCGAGGGGGAGAGCCCGTCATTCGTCTCGACCAGTCCCGAATGACAATGTCAACTTAATCGATTGATTTTAGATTCGTCAACGGCGGAGGCCTGTTTTTGCGACGAAGAAAATCTTTCGCCGGACAAGCCGCGGCTTATCGGGCAGGCGCACAAGCAGGGAAAAGGGGGCATCTGCCGCGACATCTCCTGGCGAAGCGCCGCGCAGCGCAAAGCGAAAGCAGGAGGATCTCATCGATAGGAGGAGTTTGGATGCCCCGTGAGGATTCGAACCTCAATAGACGGAATCAGAATCCGTAGTCTTACCATTAGACGACGGGGCAACGAGGCGGGCGCAATATGACCCGGCGCCCCCGCTGTCAAGGCCGCTGGGGCGGGCCGAACAAGTCCGCTTGCCCTGACGTATTTCGCCGCTAGCATCGCGGCGACAACAAAGGGGGCTGCGCCCCGGCGCAGAACACCCATAAGGAGTGGGCTGATGCGTCACGTCGCGATCGTCGGGTCTGGCCCGGCGGGCTATTATACCGCCGAAACATTACAGAAAGCCGACGATATCGCGGTCGACGTCATCGACCGGCTGCCCGTCCCCTATGGCCTGATTCGCACCGGCGTGGCCCCCGACCATCAATCGATCAAGGCGGTGTCGCGCCGCTACGAAGGGGTCGCGCTCACCGACAATGTGCGCTTCGTCGGCCATGTCGCGGTCGGCACCGACGTCACGATCGACGAGCTGGTCGCGCTTTACGACGCGGTGATCCTTGCGACCGGGGCGCCCAACGACCGGCCGCTCGACATTCCGGGTGCCGACCTGCCCGGCGTGATCGGCAGCGCCGCCTTTGTCGGCTGGTACAACGGCCATCCCGATTTCGCCGGCCTGAACCCGCCGCTCGATGCGCCCGGCGTCGCGGTGATCGGCAACGGCAATGTCGCGCTCGACGTCGCGCGCATCCTCGCCAAGACCCCGGCAGAATTCGCGGGCAGCGATATCGTCGCGCACGCGCGCGACGCGCTCGGGGCGAGCGCGGTGCGCCATATCCACATCCTCGGCCGCCGCGGCCCGCACCAGATTGCGATGACCCCGAAGGAACTCGGCGAGCTCGGCCATCTCGAACGCGCCAGCCCGCGCGTCGACCCCGCCGACCTGCCGCCCGAGGGCGACGACGCGCTGCTCGAACCCGGGATGCGCAAATCGGTGACGCATTTGCGCAGCTTCGTCGCCAACCCCGTCGCCAAGCCGGTGACGATCGATTTCGATTTCTTCGCCATGCCCATCGCGATCGAGGGCGAAGGCCGCGTCCAGCGCGTCATCGTCGAACGCACGACGCTCGATGCCGACCTCAGGAGCCATGGCACCGGCGAGACCTATGCCATCGACGCCGGGCTCGTCATCAGCTGCATCGGTTACCAGACCCCGCCGATCCCCGGCGTGCCCTATGAACATGGCCGTGGGCGTTTCGCGAGCGACGACGGGCGCATCCTGCCCGGGCTCTATGCCGTCGGATGGGCGCGGCGCGGACCGTCGGGGACGATCGGCACGAACAAGCCCGACGGCGCGCGGATCGGCGAGATGGTGCTCGAGGATATCGGGCGCGGCGCGGGCAAGGCGGGCCGGGCGGGGCTCGACACGCTGCTCGCGAGCCGCGACATCATCCCCGTCACCTTTCGCGACTGGCGCCGGATCGAGGAGGCCGAGGTCAAGGCCGCGCTCGACGGCAACCCGCGCGAGAAATTCACCAGCATCGAGGCGATGCTCGAAGCCATCGGGCGTTGAGCCCGGGCCGGGCAAGCGCCCGCACCGCGCTCTGCTGGTTGCTGGCCTTGGCCTATGGCTATGCCGGTTATCGGCACCTCGCGACGCCCGCGCCGTTCCTCGCGATCACGCCGCCATGGGTTCCTGCACCCGGACTGGTGGTTGCAGCCACCGGCATGGCCGAGATCGCGGGCGCGATCGGATTGATGATCCCCGCGACGCGCAAGGCGGCCGGCTGGGGCCTCGCGCTCTATGCCCTGTGCGTCTGGCCGGCCAACTTCCACCATGCGCTCGCCAATGTCGCGATCGGCGGCGAAACGCTAAGCTGGTGGTACCACGGCCCGCGCCTCGCCGCGCAGCCGCTGATCATCTGGTGGGCGCTGTGGGTGAGCGGCGCGACCGACTGGCCGTTCCGCCGCCGCACCTGATCCCTATTTCGCGACCGGCGTCTCGATCGGCGGCTGGCCCTTCTGGCTCGCCGCATAGGCCTCGACCGCCTTCAGCACGCGCAGCATGTTGCCGCTCGAAATCTTTTCGAGCTCGGCCTGCGTATAGCCGCGCCGCGCGAGTTCGGCGAACAGGCGCGGATAACCCGTGACATCCTCCAGCCCCACCGGCGTCGCATCCATCCCGTCATAATCGCCGCCGATCCCGATATGGTCGACGCCGATCGTCTTCTTGATATGGTCGATATGGTCCGCCGCGATCCCGATCGGCGTCTGCGGCGCCGGGTTCGCCGCGTCCCACGCTTTCAGCGCCGGGGCGACAGCATCGGGATTGCCGACGTACAGCGCGTCGAGCCGCGCCTTCTCCGCCGTCCGCGACAGGCCATGCGCGCGCAGCTTGGGGTCGAGGAAGGCGGCGTAGAGAACGACCATCACGACGCCGCCATTGGCCTTCACTGCGGGCAACACGCTGTCGGGCACGTTGCGCGGATGATCGTTGACCGCGCGCACGCCCGAATGGCTGAACATCACCGGCGCGTGCGAGACTTCGAGCGCGTCCTTCATCGTCGCTTCGCTGACATGGCTGAGGTCGACGATCATGCCGATGCGGTTCATTTCGCGCACGACCTGTTTGCCGAAATCGGTGAGCCCGTCGTGCTGCGGCGCGTCGGTCGCGCTGTCGGCCCAGGGCGTCGTCTTGCCGTGCGTCAGCGTCATATAGCGAACGCCCATGCCATAAAGTTCACGCAGCACCGCAAGCGACGAGCCGATCGACTGGCCGCCCTCCGCGCCGAGCATGCCCGCAACCTTGCCCGCCTTCATCTGGCTTTCGAGTTCGGCCGAGGTCCGCGCGAAGCCAAGGTCGTTCGGATAGCGCGCGATCAGCCGCTTCGCGACGTCGATCTGCTCGATCGTCTGCTGCACCGCCTGCTGCTCGTTCGTGTTGCTGGGCACATAGACCGACCAGAATTGCGCACCGGCATGCCCCTTGCGCAGCCGCTGGATATCGGTGTGCATTACGCTTCCGTCGGGCTTGGGCCTGGTGGTGTCGTTGAAGTCGAAATTATTGATCACATTGCCGACGCTCCCGCGCAGTTCCCACGGCACATCGTTATGCCCGTCGAACACCGGCGCCTTTTTCAGCGCCGCCTCGGCAACCGCTTCGGGCGATTTCTGCGCCATGGCGGGGGTGGAGATCAGGGCGAATGCGGCGAGGCCGGCGAGCAGGGAGGCTTTGTTCATGGCACGCGACCTTAGGTCGTTGTTCGCACGGCGCAAGCCTTGCCTTGACGTTCGCGTAAACCCCGCGCAGCATTGCACCATGACAGCCTTCGACGACTGGCGCGCCCGCTCGCCCTATTATGACGAAACCCACGAGGCGCTGGCGCAAAGCGTCCGCCGTTTCGTCGAGCGCGAGATCGCGCCCAACATCGACCGATGGGAGGCCGAAGGCGAACTGCCGCGCGAACTCCACAGGAAAGCCGCGGACGCGGGCATCCTCGGGCTGCGCTATCCCGAAGCCTATGGCGGGCACAGCGAAGGCTTCGACAATTTCCACGGCCTCGTGCTGACCGAGGAACTCGCCGCGGTTGGCGCGGGCGGTCTTGGCGCGTCGCTGATGACGCACGGCATCGGCCTGCCTCCGATCCTCGCGCTCGGTTCGGAAGAGTTGAAGCAGCGTGTCGCCCCGCCTGTGCTCGCGGGCGACAAGATCATCGCGCTCGGCATCACCGAAGCCGGCGGCGGCAGCGACGTTGCAAACCTCAAAACGACCGCGGTCCGTGACGGCGACGATTATATCGTCAACGGCGGCAAGATGTTCATCACCAGCGGCATGCGCGCCGACTGGCTGACCTGCGCGGTGCGCACCGGTGGCCCCGGCGCTGCGGGCATCTCGCTCCTCCTGATCGACATGGATGCGCCGGGGGTCGAACGGACAAGGCTCGACAAAATGGGCTGGCGCTGCAGCGACACCGCCGCAATCCATTTCAGCGACGTGCGCGTCCCCGCCGAAAATCTGATCGGCCAGGAGAACGCCGGCTTCATCGGCATCATGCGCAACTTCAATTCGGAGCGGCTCGGCATGGCGATGGGCTGCTGCGCCTACGCCCGCGTCGCGATGGCCGAGGCGGCCGAATGGGCGCAGAACCGTGAGACCTTCGGCAAACCGCTCGTCGGCCACCAGTCGATCCGCATCAAGCTCGCCGACATGGAACGCCAGATCGAGGCGACGCAGGCGTGGGTCGACCTCTGCGCCTGGCAGGTCAAGACCGGCAAGGACCGCCCCGCCGACTTTGCGATGCTCAAGGTACAGGCAACGCGGATGCTCGAAGCCGTCGCGCGCGAAGCCGCGCAGGTGCTCGGCGGCGCGAGCTACATCACGGGCAGCAAGGTCGAGCGCATCTACCGCGAGGTGCGGGTCAATGCGATCGGCGGCGGCAGCGAGGAAATCATGCTCGATCTCGCGGGTCGGCAGTTGTTCGGGGGCAAGCGCTAGGCCTCGCCACCCTCCTCGCGCCGCTTGTCCGCCAGCGCGCGCGATTCGGCCTTCAGCGGCCGCGACACCGGGCAGACTTCCTGCACATAGCCGTTGAGCACATTGGTCAGCGCGTCGGGCAGCAGGCGATAGAAAACGAACTGGCCGCGCTTCTCGCTCACGATCAGCCCGGCATTTTCCAGCACCGACAGATGCTGCGACACCGCCGGCTTGCTCATCTCGAACCGCGCAGCAATGTCGCCCGCGCTCAGTTCCGCATGCGCCAGATAGGCGAGAATCTTGCGTCGCGGCGTCGACGCCAGTGCCTGAAAAACCCGTTCCATATGCCCCAAAATGGGCATTGCCAGCGCCCTTGACAAGCAATAATTTATTTAAGTAATTACTTATATTCTTTTGATCGAGGAGTCGGGTGATGCGCAGCGATGATGACCCCCATGCCGTCAATTTCCTGATCGACGAGCCCGGCGCCGATCCGCGCGCGGGAACCGTTCGCGCCGATGCGCCGAGCATCATCTGGAACGGCGGCATGGCGCTGGTCGCCCTGATCGCCGGCCCCTTCTTCGCGACGCCGTCCGCGATCATCCTCTTCTTCGTCACCACCGGCGCCGCGCTGCTGTTCGGCCACAGCGTCGGCTATCACCGGATGATGATCCACGGCAGCTTCCAGGCGCCCCGCTGGTTCACCCGCGCGCTCGTCTGGTTCGGCGCCTTCGTCGGCATGGCGGGGTCCTATGGCATCATCCGCGCGCACGACACGCGCGACTGGGCGCAGCGGCAGGCCGATTGCCATCCGTTCCTCCGGCACGGCACGACCATGGCCCGCGACGCCTGGTGGCAAATCTATTGCCGCCTCGACCTCGACCACCCGCCGCGTTTCGACTTCGCCGAACTCGACCGCGACCCCTTCTATCGCTGGCTCGAAACAACATGGCGCTGGCAACAGCTCCCGGTCGCGCTGCTGTTTTTCGCGTTCGGCGGCTGGAGCTGGGTCGTCTGGGGCGTTGCCGCACGCGTCGCGGTCGCCAACCATGGCCACTGGCTCGTCGGCCACCTCGCGCACAACCGCGGGCCGCAGCACTGGACCGTCGACGCGCATGGCGTACAGGCGTTCGACGTCCCCTGGGCCGCGATCCCGACGATGGGCGAAGCCTGGCACAATAATCACCACGCCTATCCCGGCTCCGCACGCATCGGCCTGCACCCGGGGCAGAGCGACTGGGGCTATGCCTTCATCCGCCTGTGCGAGCGATTCGGGCTGGTGTGGGACGTTCGCACACCCGACACGATGGGCGTGCGCCCCGGGCTCTCCGAGGTCCCTCGACATGGGCCGGGCTTCGCGGCACAGTCGCCGCATGGACACGCCATCACATAGCTGGCCCGCCGAGGCCGAAACCCTCTTGGACGATCTCGTCGACCTCCGCCGCGCGATCCACCGCGAGCCCGAACTCGGGCTCCAGAACCCGAAGACGCTCGCGAAGATCAAGGACGCGCTCGCGGACCTGCCGCTCGAATTTCGCGAAGGCCCGTCGACCACGGGACTGGTCGCGATCCTGCGCGGCCCCGCAAACGGGCGCACCGTGCTGCTGCGCGGCGATATGGATGCGCTGCCCTTGCTCGAGGACACCGGGCTCGATTTCACCTCCGAGATCGCGGGCGCGATGCATGCGTGCGGGCACGACACGCATGTCGCGATGCTCGTCGGTGCGGCGAAGCTGCTGTGCGCCGCACGCGACCGCTTGCCCGGCACGGTGATGTTCATGTTCCAGCCGGGCGAGGAAGGCCATCACGGCGCGCGCTTCATGCTCGACGACGGGATCATCGACCCGCTGCCCGACGCCGCCTTTGCGCTCCACATCATGCCCAACGCGCCGCACGGGATTTTCGCGGGGCGCGCGGGGCCGCTGCTCGCCTCGTCCGATGTCCTCTCGATCACCGTCAAGGGCGCGGGCGGCCATGCCTCGATGCCGCACGACAGCATCGACCCGATCCCCGTCGCCTGTTCGATCGTCACCGCGATCCAGACGATGGTCACGCGCCGCATCTCGGTCTTCGACCCCGCGGTCGTCACCATCGCCAAGATCGCAGCGGGGACGACAAACAATATCATCCCCGAGACCGCCGAGATGCTCGGCACGATCCGCACCCTGTCGCCCGAACGCCGCGCGATGGTCGCGCGCGAACTGAAGCGCCTCGCCCCCGCAATCGCCGAGGCGCATGGCTGCACCGCCGAGGTGACGATCGACGAAGGCTTCCCCGTCACGATCTGCGACGCGCGCGCCGTCGCCTTTGGCCAGTCGGTGGTCGAAGAGACCTTCGGCGAGCAGGCGTGGCTGACGATGGATAACCCCGTGATGGGCGCCGAGGATTTCTCCTATGTGCTCGAAAAGGTTCCCGGCGCGATGTTCTGGCTCGGCGCGAGCGAGGCGGGCAGCGACTGGCGCCAATGCTGCGGACTGCACAGCAACCATATGGTCCTCGACGAGAGCGTGATGGCACGCGGCGCCGCACTGCACGCCGCGCTGGCGGAGCGGTTTTTGAACGAAGGATTCAATACATGATCAATATCATCGGCGCGATCATATCGGGCCTGGTCATCGGCGCACTCGCGCGCTTCTTTTATCCCGGCGCGGTCGAGATGGGATGGCTCGCAACGATCCTGCTCGGCATCGGCGGCTCGCTCCTCGCCGGCCTCGCAACATCGCGCGGCCGCGGCGACTTCAGCCGCGCGGGCTGCCTCGCCTCGGTCATCGGCGCAATCGTGCTGATTCTGGCGGGGCGGCTGCTCGGCGTCGGCGGCTGACGATCACAGATGCATCCGCGGTTTGAGAATATCATTCGGGATTTGCCGGTTAGTCTGGCGAAGCTCCTCGCTTGCGATCCGATATCCGGAGGCGCCTTCCTGCCCGCCGACGCCCCCTCTCGCGCAGTCTATCTTTTCACCGAAAACGGCATCCACCTTTATGTCGGACGGACCAATCGTCTTCGTCAACGCTATCGGGAACATGTAAGCGGTAAAAACAACGATGCGCCGTTTGCCTTCAAGCTGGCAAGATACGAAACGCGCATTTTCAGATCCAGGGGCGGACCTACGCGAAAGGCGCTGGAGCAGGATCCGGCTTTTGGTCTCGCATTTCGAAACGCCAAAACACAGGTTCGTAACATGGAGTTTCGATATGTCGAAGAGACCGACGACTATCGGCAATGCCTCCTCGAAATCTATGCAACCGTAGAGCTTTCGGCAAAGTTCAACGATTTCGCCAATCACTGAGCCTTACGGCATCAGCACCGTATCGACCGCGTCTGGCAGCATGTCGGGGTAGTCGAGCGTATAGTGCAATCCGCGGCTTTCCTTACGGTGGAGCGCGCTGCGCACGATCAGTTCGGCGCATTGCAGCAGGTTGCGCAGCTCGATCAGGTCGGTGGTGACGCGGAAATGGCCGTAATAGTCGCCGACCTCGTCGGTCAGCATCTTGATCCGGTGCTGCGCGCGTTCGAGCCGCTTGGTCGTGCGCACGATGCCGACATAATTCCACATGAAGCGGCGGATTTCGGTCCAGTTCTGCTTGATCACCACCTCTTCGTCCGAATCGGTCACGCGGCTTTCGTCCCACGGCCGGATCGCCGGCGGCGCGTCGAGTTCGTCCCAGTGCGCGATGATGTCTTTCGCCGCCGCCTCGCCGAACACGAAACATTCGAGCAGCGAGTTCGACGCCAGACGATTGGCGCCGTGCAGTCCGCTCTCGGTGCATTCGCCCGCGGCGTACAGACCGGGCAGGTCGGTACGCCCGTCGAGGTCGATCAAGATGCCGCCGCACGTATAATGCTGCGCGGGCACCACCGGGATCGGCTGCTTCGTCATGTCGATGCCGAGCGTCAGCAGTTTCTCGTAGATGTTCGGGAAATGCCCCGCAACGAAATCGGGGTCGAGATGGCTTATGTCGAGGTGGACATAGTCGAGCCCCGACCGCTTGATCTGGTCGTCGTTCGCGCGCGCGACGACGTCGCGCGGCGCGAGTTCGGCGCGCGCATCGTAATCGGGCATATAGCGGTGCCCGGTGACGGGGTGCTTCAATATCCCGCCCTCGCCGCGCACCGCCTCGGTGATCAGGAAATTCTTGACGTCGAGATTATAAAGGCAGGTCGGGTGGAACTGCATCATCTCCATGTTCGAGACGCGCGCGCCCGCGCGCCACGCCATCGCAATGCCGTCGCCGGTCGCGCCGCGCGGCGCGGTCGAAAATTGGTACACGCGCCCCGCCCCGCCGCTCGCGAGGATCGTCGCGCGCCCGACATGCGCGCGCACCTTGCCGCTCTTTTCGTCAAGCGCATAGACGCCCCAGACGCGCCCCGAGCCCGAATAGCGTTCCTCGTGCCGCCCGGTGATGAGGTCGATGCACGCCTGCCCGGGCAGCAGGGTGATGTTC
The DNA here is from genome assembly GCF_052871675.1 of Sphingopyxis sp. LARHCG72. NCBI lineage: Bacteria > Pseudomonadati > Pseudomonadota > Alphaproteobacteria > Sphingomonadales > Sphingopyxidaceae > Sphingopyxis > Sphingopyxis sp. LARHCG72. Next base: position 227,639 of record NZ_JBIXJU010000004.1, read on the forward strand.
GGATGCGCCTCGGCGGTCTTGAGCAGCGCCGCCTGCACCGCCCAACCGGTCGCGTCATCGACATGGACGATCCGCCGGTGCGAATGCCCGCCTTCGCGCGTCAGATGGAGCGCCTCGGCATCCTTGTTGAACGGCACGCCCATTTCGACGAGCCGCTCGATCGCGTGCGGGGCATTTTCGACCACGAACTCGACCGTCTCGCGCCGGTTGAGCCCCGCGCCCGCGACCATCGTGTCGTCGATATGATTTTCGAACGTGTCGCCCGCGTCGAGCACCGCAGCGATCCCGCCCTGCGCCCAGGCGGTCGAGCCGCCGGTGAGTTCGCCCTTGGCGAGCACGAGCACGCGGCAATGGTCGGCAAGCGCGATGGCGGCGGTGAGGCCCGCAGCGCCCGATCCCACGATGATGACGTCGTATTCACTCATGGCGCCTCTGTTGCACAGCAAGGCGCCGCATGACAGGGGGATCGAAACCGCAGGTCACGGGAATTTTTCAGGATGCACAAAGCGAAACTTGACCGGCGCGCGCTGCTTGCAACCATCGCGGCGCTCCCGCTCGCCGCCTGCGCGCGTCCTTTCCGCGACCGCGCAAGGGTGGGCATCGGTGTTGCGACCTTCAATATCTGGCACGACGCGGGCGGGCATTGGCCGGCGCGGCGCGCATTGCTCGTCGCGGCGCTGCGCGGCGCAGACGCCGACGTCATCGCGCTGCAGGAAGTGCTCGAAGACGCGAAAAAGGGCCTGCCGAATCAGGCGGACACGATCGCCCGCGACCTTGGCTACGCCGGGGTCCACTTCGTCGCGCCCGAGCCCGAGGGTGCACCCCGGCGCTATGGCAATGCGATCCTGACACGCCTGCCGGTGATAGAGGTCGCGCGCCGCAGGCTCGAACCGCTGTCGGATTATCGCACCGCGATCCGCGTGCGCGTCCGGACCGCAGGCGGGCCCGTGGACATCATCGCCACCCATCTCGCCTGGCTACCCGAAGCCGCGGCGGTACGCGCGCAGCAGCTTGCCGACCTGCTCGCCTGGCTACCGACCGACGGCACCCCGCTCGTCATCATGGGCGATTTCAACGCGCCCCTCGACGATCCCGGCCTCGCCGCGATGGGGCCGCCGCGCTTCACCTCGGCGCTCGCCCCCGCCGCCGCCCCTACGACGCTCAACCCGGCACGCGGTCACGCACCGCGCGTGATCGACCATATCTTCGCCGACTCAGCAGCGTTCGCGGTTTCCGGCGCGCGCGTCATCGGCGATACGCCGCTGGGCGGCGAATATCCGTCGGATCATTTCGGGGTCGCCGCGCGCCTGACGCGGCGCTGAGCCTCAGGCGACGCTGCGCGTCAGGTTGAGGAAAACATCCTCGAGGTCGGCTTCGCGCGTCGAGACGTCGACAATGCCGTGCCCCATCGCATTGACCGCCGTGAGCACTTCGCCAGCATTGGCGCGGTCCTTGTTGTAATGGATCGCCAGGCCCCGTTCACCCTCGCGCTCGACCTTGTCGAACGCGGGATGCGCGGGCAGCTCGGTGACATCGGCGTCGAGCGTCACCACCACGATCTTCTCGCGCGCCATGTCGACCAGCTCGCGCGTCGGCTTGTTCGCGATCAGCTTGCCATGGTTGATGATCGCGATGCGGTCGCACAGCTCCTCGGCCTCTTCGAGATAGTGCGTCGTCAGCACCACGGTGACGCCGCGATCGTTGAGGCTCTGCACATATTCCCAAAGCTGCTGGCGGAGTTCAATGTCGACCCCCGCGGTCGGCTCGTCGAGCACGATGATCGGCGGCGAATGCACCATCGCCTTGGCGACGAGCAGGCGGCGCTTCATCCCGCCCGACAGCGTGCGCGCATAGGCGTCGCGCTTGTCCGACAGATGCACCGCGGCGAGCAGCGCGTCCGAGATGCGCTTGTCCTTCGGCACCCCGTAAAGCCCCGCCTGATTCTCCAGCGTCTCGAAGGGCGTGAAGAAAGGATCGAACACGATCTCCTGCGGTACGATGCCGATCGAATATTTGGCGTTGCGCGGATCGGCGTCGATGTCGAAGCCCCAGATGCTCGCATTGCCGGCAGTCTTGTTGACCAGCCCTGCAAGGATATTGATCAGTGTCGACTTGCCCGCGCCGTTCGGCCCCAACAGACCGAAGATCTGCCCGCGCGGCACGTCGAAACTGACATTGTCGAGCGCCTGCTTGCCGCCGGCATAAAGTTTGGAGACGGCGTCGATGCGGATGGCGGCTTCACTCATGGCCGCTTCCATAGCCGCGCGCCTGCCGTCGCGAAAGCCCGCTAATTTTTTGTCAGCGCGGCATTAACGCTAAATTGGAAACTCGTCGCTAGGAGGGGAGCTGTGAGGACCAGCCACATCATTTGCCCGCTGCCGATGCAGCGCGGCCCCATCGCTCTTGGGACCGCCTTTGCGCTTTGTCTCGTGCCCGCCGCCCCGGCGCTGGCGCAAGCCAACACGCCGGCCCAGGCCGAAGCCATCGTGCTTCGCCCGCTCAGTTTCTTCAAGGTCAACGACCTCGATTTCGGCGACATCATCCCGTCGGCGAGCGCAGGGACGGTGACGATCGAACCCGACGGATCGCGCAGCCGCACCGGCGGCGTGACGCTCGCGGGGAACGCCGGCGAACCCGCGCGCTTCGCGGGACTCGGCAGCTTCAATCGCCAGGTCAACATCTCGCTCGGTTCGAACACGATCTGGCTCACCGGGCCGGGCGTGCGGATGCGCGTCCGCGATTTCGAGATCGGCAGCACCCCGACCGCGATCCTGTCGACGACCCCGACGCGATTCCGGATCACCTCGCCGCTCGGAAATTACAACTTCCCGGTCGGCGGCACGCTCGAGGTCGGGGCCAACCAGGCGCCCGGCGATTACAGCGGCACGTTCACGATCACCTTGAACTATCTCTAGACCTTCTGTGGGGGGAGGACGGCACCGGGGGACCACTTGCGCCCGAAAGGGTGCCTGCGCCGGTGCCGTCACGGCCCTCCACTGATTGTGCAGACCCGATTGCCGAGCCTTCGCGCGCTTGCTATGGGCGCGATCGATGACCCAGCCCGCCCCCGAAACGATCCGCACACCCAAGACCCGCATCGCCTGTGACGGCACTGGCGACGGCCTCGCCGATGCGGCGCTCGGCCATCCGCGCGTGTGGCTCGAAATCGACACCGACGAAGGCTTCGCCGACTGCGGCTATTGCGACCGGCGCTTCATCCTGATCGGTGGCGTTGCCGACAAAGCCTGAGCCTGCCGCCAGAAGTAAACGGGCGCTTTACCAACCCCATGCATCACTGATGAAGGCCCTGCTGGCATAAAATGTGCCAGACAGGAGCCGAATCTGTGGGGATTCGAGGGACCAGACACTATCGGGGCACGATGCGCGCCCTGACCATCACCGCGACAGCGGCGGGCGCGATGCTATGCGCACCGGCCCATGCCGCCGACATGGCGGGGACCGCCAATGCGGCGGTTGTCCGCCCGAACACGCTGATCAAGACCGACGATCTCGATTTCGGCACGCTGATCAGCGGCGCGACCGGCGGCACCGTCACGATCAACCCCGTCACCAACGCGCGCACGACCAGCGGCGGCGTCACGCCCGTGGGCTCGGCGGCGCAGCGCGCGACATTCCAGGGCACCGGCGGCATCTTCCTGATCACCGTGTCGGGCAGCACCTCGGTCACGCTCACGCGCGCGGGCGGCGGCGCGGCGCCGATGACCGCCACCCTCGTCCGCGCCGCGAGCACCAGCGGCGGCGGCATCGCGCTGCTCGGCGCGACGTTGCTGCCCAGCGGGGTGCAGACCTATTATATCGGCGGCACCCTCACCGTCCCTGCGAACCAGCCCGAGGGCGACTACAGCGGTACCTTCACGCTCACCGTCAATTATCTCTGACCGCTGGCGTCGAGGGGCGCGCGTGCCTATATCGGCTCCATGACCAGTCTCGACCCCCGCCGCTTCCTCTATCGCGCCGACGCGCTCGACCCCGATCTGGCGCAGGCGCTCGCGCGCGAAGCGCTCGCGAAAGCCGACGACGGCGAGCTCTACCTGCAATATCGCGCGACCGAGAGCTTCGGCTTCGACGACGGGCGCCTCAAGACCGCCGATTATTCGACCGACGCCGGTTTTGGCCTCCGCGCCGTGTCGGGCGAGATGACGGGCTTTGCGCACGCCAGCGACATCAGCGCCGGCGCGATCCGCCGCGCCGCCGAGACGCTCGCCTTGCTCGACCCCGCGAAACAGGCGCACGCCGCCCCGCCGCCGCGCACCAACCGCCACCTTTACGATGAGGCGAATCCGCTCGATCTGATCCCCTTCGCGAAGAAGGTCGCGCTCTGCCAGGAAATCGACGCCGCGGCGCGCGCGCGCGATCCGCGCATCGTCCAGGTGTCGGTCGCGCTCGCGGGTAGCTGGTCGGTGGTCGAGATCGTCCGCGCCGACGGTTTCCTCGCGACCGACATCCGTCCGCTCGTCCGCCTCAACGTCTCGATCGTGGTCGAGGAAAATGGCCGTCGCGAAACCGGCTATTTCGGCCTCGGCGGCCGTTACATGTACGATCATCTGTTCGAACCCGCGCAATGGAATCGCGCGATCGACGAGGCGCTGGCGCAGGCGCTCGTCAACCTGCGCGCCGTCGACGCCCCCGCAGGCGAGTTCACCGTATTGCTCGGCCCCGGCTGGCCCGGCGTGCTGCTGCACGAAGCGGTCGGTCACGGGCTCGAAGGCGATTTCAACCGCAAGGGCACCAGTGCCTTTTCGGGCCGCATCGGCGAGCGCGTCGCCGCGCCCGGCGTCACCGTGGTCGACGACGGCGCGATGGAAAGCCCGGTCGGTGGCGGCCGCCGCGGCTCGCTTTCGATCGACGACGAAGGCACGCCGACCGGCGAGACGGTGCTGATCGAGGACGGCATCCTCAAGGGCTATATGCAGGACCGCCTCAACGCGCGCCTGATGGGGGTCGAACCCACCGGAAACGGGCGCCGCGAAAGCTTCGCGCACGCGCCGATGCCGCGGATGACCAACACCTTCATGCGCGGGGGCAATGACGATCCCGCCGAGCTGCTCAGCCGAGTCAAGAACGGCATTTTCGCGAAAAGCTTCGGCGGCGGACAGGTCGACATCGTGTCGGGCAAGTTCGTCTTCTCCTGCACCGAGGCGTACAAGATCGAGAATGGCAAGCTCGGCGACTCGATCAAGGGCGCGACCCTCATCGGCGACGGGCCGAGCGTGCTCACCAAGGTCACCGGCATCGGCAACGACATGGCGATCGACGAAGGCATCGGCATCTGCGGCAAGGGCGGCCAGAGCGTCCCCGCGGGGGTCGGTCAGCCGACCCTGCTGGTGAACGGGCTGACGGTGGGCGGCACGGCCTGATCTCCCATTTGGTCATCCCGGACTTGATCCGGAATCTATGACGCCATCGATGCGATGGCCCCCGGATCAACTCCGGGGCGAGGATGATGATTTGCGCCCTGTGACCGCCCTCACTTGGCGTTCCGCTCCGCCGCGCATATAGAAACCCCAACAAAAGAAGAATCGGTCGCATCATCCGCGGGGCATGCCCTCGCAACAGGGAGGGTAATATGCGTTCGAGTCTGCGTTTCGTTTCCGTGGCCGCTGTCGCCGCGATGCTCGCCGCCGTTCCCGGCTCGGCGCAAAAATCGACCGGCCCCAAGGAACGCTATGAAATGGACGTCGCGACGATGTCCGGCTTTGCCGCCATGTCGGGGGGCAAGGGCGGCATCGGCGGCGCGATGGGGATGATGTTCGGCGGCGATCCGTCGAGCAAGGTCGCGCACCAACTCCTGCTCCGCCTCGGCTCGAACGATGCGGCCACCGCTCCGCCGCCGAAGGGCGACCATTTCTTCCAGCCACAGGCGAAGATGGGCAAGTCGGTGCCGCTCTTCTGGGAGGAAGGAAAGGAAGCGCCCGGAACGGAGACCTTCGAACGCCCCAAGGGCCGCCTGCTCCTCTATTGGGGGTGCGGTGCCAAGGCGGGCCCCGGTCAGCCGGTGGTGATCGATTTCGCGAAGGTCGCCGCGGGTCAGGTTCCGCCGAACCTCTTTTCGAGCGCAGTTCCGGTGATCCGCGAAGTCAGCAAGGCGAACAGCCGATCCTATATCGACTGGCCGAACAAGAAGGGCGGCCGGCAGCCCGGATCGGGATCGTCGCTGATCGGCGCGCACCGCGTCGCGAGCAATATCGGTCCCGACATCAACTTCACCCTCGCGCAGGATTATATGCAGGGCCTTTCCGCCTCGACCGCGATCCAGGGCGACCAGTCGGTGATGGTCCGCTGGAATGCGGTGCCGGGCGCGACGGGCTATGTTGCGTGGACGATCGGCGGCATGGGCAATGGCGGCGGCAAGAACGACATCGGCGACATCGTCTGGTGGACGAGCAGCGCGTCGAAGGAATTCGGCGGCGGGCTGTGGGACTGGTTGCCGCCCTCGGTAGTCGCGAACCTGATCACGAAAAAGATCGTGATGCCGCCTTCGCAGACGAGCTGCCAGATCCCGGCCGAAGTCAAGAAGGCGTCGGGCGAGATGCTGATGGGCAATTTGAACGCCTTCGGCCCCGAAGCCAATTTCTCCTATCCGCCAAAGCCCGCGGGCAATGCGGTATGGAATATCGACTGGACCGCGAAGGTGCGTTTCCGTTCGCACACCATGTTGCTGGTCGGCGCCGATTTCGGCGGCATGGGCGGGGCATCGACCGGCGGCAGCACCCCCGCCGAACCCGCGAAGAAAAAGAAGTGCAAGGGCCCGCTCGGTATTCCGCTTCCCGACGGGGCGTGCTGAAACAGCGGCGAGTCAGGCCCCGTTCACGCGGCAAGGCGTAAGAAGGCGCCGGGTAGGGTATGATGAAGACAGGAGTCGAACCCATGCGTCACCTCATCCCGACGCTTCTTGCCGCCGCCGCAATCGCGGCCGCACCCGCCGCGACCGCGCGCGAAAAGCTCGCGCCCGAAGACCAGCTCGCCAAGCTGCTCGAAGGCCGCGTCGCGGGCGAGCCGCAGGATTGCATCTCGCTCTCGAGCGCGCGCAGTTCGCAGATCATCGACAAGACGGCGATCGTCTATCGCGTCGGCAGCACCCTCTGGGTCAACCGGCCGAAAGGCGGCGCCGAATCGCTCGACGACGACGATATCCTCGTGACGAAGACGATCGGCAGCCAGCTGTGCAGCATCGACGCCGTCGAGTTGCGCGACCGCAGCAGCCATTTCTACACCGGCTTTGTGTCGCTCGGCCAGTTTGTGCCGTACAAGCGCGTCAAGGGCGAATAGCCTCTTCATTGCGGGTACAGCGAGCGATCCGGGGTTGCGTAAATCGCTCCGGATTGCTTCGCTGTGCGCGCAATGACAGATGACACCCAAACGCCCGCCCCTCCCCCCGCCGACTGGGCCCGGCAACTCCTCGCCTTCTGGTTCGACACGCACGGCATGAGCGACTGGTACGGCGGCGGCCCCGAATTCGACGCCGAAGTCCGCGACCTCGCCGAAGGCTGGCACGAGGCGCTCCGCTCACAGCCGCCCGCAAGCTTCCTGACCGATCCCGACACTGCGCTCGCCGCGGCGATCCTGTTCGACCAGGTGCCGCGCAACCTGTTTCGCGGCCACGCCGACGCCTTTGCGACCGACGAACTTGCGCGGGCGATCGCGCGCGGCATCGTCGCCAGGGGCTGGGACCAGCGCTGGCCCGATGACCGCCGCCAGTTCGCCTATCTTCCCTTCGAGCATAGCGAGGATATCGCCGACCAGCGCGAATCGCTGCGCCTGATGGGCCAGCTCGCCGACCCCCTGTTCGCCGATTATGCGAAGAAACATTTCGACATCATCGACCGCTTCGGCCGCTTCCCGCACCGCAATGAAGCGCTCGGCCGCACCAGCCGCGCCGACGAGGCCGCGGCGATAGAAGAGGGCAAGAATTGGTGATAGGGCCGGTTCGACACGGAGAAGAGCCATGGCCGAATTCACCGACACGCTGACCGACAAGCATATCGCCTTCATCGAAAAGCAGCCGGTCTATTTCACCGCGACCGCCGCCGCCGATGCGCGCATCAACCTGTCGCCCAAGGGTTATGCCGACAGCTTCCGCATCATGTCGAACGCCCAGGTCGCCTATCTCGACCTCGGCGGGTCGGGGAACGAAACGCACGCGCACCTCGCCGCCGACGGGCGCATCACGATCATGTTCTGTGCCTTCGACCGCAGCGCGCTGATCCTGCGCATCTATGGCCGCGGCCGCCCCGTGCTGCCGCAGGATGGTGAGTGGGACGCGCTCGCCGCCCATTTCACCCTCATCCCCGGCACGCGCCAGATTTTCGTCATCGACGTCGAAAGCGTGCAGACGAGCTGCGGCTGGGGCGTGCCGATGATGGAATTGCAACACGAACGCGACACGCTGCAAAAATATCACCGTCAGGCCGACCGCGACCTGTGGGTCGAAAAATTCAGGGGCCGCACGAAGAGCATCGACGGCCTGCCGACGCGCCCGACCGACCGTTTCATCGCAGGCGACGCCTGATGCCGCTGGTCGAACTGGCACGCCTCCCCAACGGCGCCGAGGCCGAATTGCTGCGCGGCCGCCTCGAAAGCGCGGGCGTGCACGCCGTCTGTTTCGACGCGGGCATGAATATCGCCGAAAGCGTCGGACTACTCATCCCCGTGCGCATCATGGTGCTCGACGAGGATATGGCCGAAGCGCAGGCGCTGATCGCCGAATTCGAGGCCGTCGGGAACGGAAACGCGGCCTGAGCGCTTGAAAAGCACGTCATGATCAAGGTCGCCAGCTACAATATGCGCAAGGGCATCGGGCTCGACCGGCGCCGCGATCCCGGCCGGGTGCTCTCGGTGCTGCGCGAACTCGATGCCGATATCGTCGCGCTGCAGGAAGCCGACCGCCGTTTCGGCACGCGCGCGAGCGCGATCCCGCCGCACATGTTCGAAGAGCATAGCGACTATGTCCCCGTCGACCTGCTCGACGGGCGGCCCTATGCGATCGGCTGGCACGGCAATGCGCTGCTCGTCCGCAAGGGTGCAGAGGTCGAGGAAAGCCACGCGCTCCACCTGCCGACGCTCGAACCGCGCGGCGCGGTCGCGGCGACCGTGCGGATCGGCGACACCCGCCTCCGCGTCGTCGGCATGCATCTGGACATTTCGGGTCTGCGCCGCCGCCAGCAGGCGCGCGCGATCCTGAACCATGTCGCCGAGGGCGAGGAGTTGCCGACGATCCTGATGGGCGACTGCAACGAATGGCGTCCGACGGGCGGCTGCCTTGCCGATTTCGGCGCGCACCACCGCCTCGTCGACACCGGCCACAGCTTTCACAGCCGCCGCCCGGTCGCCCGGCTCGACCGCATCTTTGCCACCCCCGATCTCGAGGCGGTCGACGCGGGCGTGCATCGCAGCGCGCTCGCCGCGCGCGCATCGGACCATCTGCCGATCTGGGCGCGGTTCAAGGCCGCGACCGACCCTGCCTAAAATTTAGGCAAAGACCTGCCTCGCCTGCCCAGCGAACGACCGATTGTTCGTTGCCCCGGCTCAAAACCGTCACAAAATGTTAACTTTCGCGCACCTCGCGCAATTTGGCACGGCTGTTGCACTGCAACATCGTGCCATTAGCAAAAGGGGGCGTCATGAAGCTGATCTTGGCCATCATCAAACCATTCAAGCTCGACGAGGTGCGCGAGGCGCTCACCGGTCTGGGCATCGCCGGCATGACCGTGACCGAGGTCAAGGGTTTCGGCCGGCAAAAGGGGCAGACCGAAATCTACCGCGGCGCCGAATATGCCACCAACATGGTGCCGAAAGTGAAGATCGAACTCGTGTGCGACGACGCACTCGCGCCGCGGGTCGTCGAAACGCTCCAGCAAAGCGCCGGCACCGGCTCGATCGGCGACGGCAAGATTTTCGTCCTCGACGTGGGTCAGGCCGTGCGCATCCGCACCGGCGAGACCGGCGAGGCGGCTCTGTAATGACGAAGGGGGAAAATATGACGTTCGCAAACAAATTTGCGGCGGGTGCCGGGGCCGCAGGCCTCGCACTGTTCGCCGCGCTGCCCGTCTGGGCGCAGGAGGCGGCGCCCGCCGTCGCCGAAGCCGTCAAGCCGACGCCTGACAAGGGCGACACCGCGTGGATGATGATCTCGACCGTGCTCGTCATGGCGATGATCGTCCCCGGCCTCGCGCTCTTTTACGGCGGCCTCGTCCGCACCAAGAATATGGCGTCGGTGCTGACGCAGATCCTCGCCGTCGCCGCGCTCGCGATGATCATGTGGGTGATGTTCGGCTACAGCCTTGCCTTCGGCGGCGACGCCAACCAGTTCATCTCGTCGGGCAAGCTGTTCCTCGCCGGGGTCGCCGCCGATTCGACCGTCGCGACCTTCACCGACGGCGTCGTGATCCCCGAATTCGTGTTCATCGCCTTCCAGATGACCTTCTCGGCGATCACCGTCGCGCTCGTCCTCGGCGGGCTCGTCGAGCGCATGAAATTCTCGGCGGTGATGGTCTTCGCGATCGTCTGGCTGACCATCGTCTACTACCCGATCGCGCATATGGTCTGGTATCTGGGCGGTGACGATGCCTCGACCGGCCTGATCTTCGGCTGGGGCGCACTCGACTTCGCCGGCGGGACGGTCGTCCACATCAACGCCGGCATCGCGGCGCTCGTCGGCTGCCTGATCATCGGCAAGCGCACGGGTTACCAGAAGGAAATCATGGCGCCGCACTCGCTGACGATGACGCTGGTCGGCACCGGCCTCCTCTGGGTGGGCTGGTTCGGCTTCAACGCCGGCTCGGCGCTTGAAGCCAATGGGTCGGCCGGCCTCGCGCTGATCAACACCTTCACCGCGACCGCCGCGGGCGTCCTCTTCTGGATGCTCACCGAACGCGCGCTCGGCCACAAGGGCTCGCTGCTCGGCGCCTGCTCGGGTGCGATCGCCGGCCTCGTCGCCGTCACCCCCGCCGCGGGCAACTCGGGTCCGTTCGGGGCGATCCTGCTCGGCGCGGTCGCGGGCATCGTCTGCTGCTGGTTCGTGATGAAGCTCAAAGCCAAGCTCGGTTTCGACGACTCGCTCGACGTGTTCGGCATCCATGGCATCGGCGGCCTGATCGGCTCGATCCTGACCGCGGTCACGATGCTGCCCGCACTCGGCGGTCCCGCCGGCGACGACTATGTCCTCGGCAGCCAGCTGTGGATCCAGATCAAGTCGGTCGGCGTCGCCGTCCTCTGGTCGGCGGTCGGTTCGGCCATCGCCTTCACTGTCGCAAAAGCCGTCACCGGCGGGCGCGTCTCCGAAGAGGTGGAGCGCGAAGGCCTCGATCTCGGCGAGCATGGGGAGCGCGCCTACAACTACTGACAACGAGACAGGATACCCGTCGCCGCACGCTCTCTCTCCTTTCAAACGGCGGCGGCGGGGTCCTCCCCAGGTTCCTCCTGCGAACCACTGGCCGGGACACACGTCCCGGCCTTTTTTTTTACTGTGACCCGGATGCAACAGCGCCTCGCCAAATTTTTTCCCGGTTCATTTCGTGCAACTTTCGCCCCGGGGTGCGCACTCCTCTGCCGGACCAGTCAAAGAGCTGGCTTTCAGGAGGAGAAAAAGGATGCTTGCACGTTCCCACATGCTCGCGAGCTTGTCGCTGCTTGCGCTTGCGACAACCCCGCCCGCGGCGGCGCAGGATGCGCCCAAAGATAGCTATGACGGCAACGAAATCATCGTCACCGCGACGAAGCGCGACGCCAGCCTTCAGGACGTTCCCTTCTCGATCAACGCGCAGACCGAAAAGGCGATCGAGCGCGCCAACGCGAACACGGTCGAGGATCTCTCGCGCAATGTTGCGGGCCTGACGGTCCAGAATCTCGGACCCGGCCAGAGCCAGGTGTCGGTGCGCGGGGTGTCGGCGGGCCAGATCGCGCGTGACCAGCCCGGCGTGAAGGAACAGGTCGGCGTCTATCTCGACGAATCGGTCGTCTCGCTGTCGCTCTTCACCCCCGACCTCGACCTCTTCGACCTCAACCGCGTCGAAACGCTGCGCGGGCCGCAGGGCACGCTCTTCGGATCGGGATCGGTCGGCGGCACGCTCCGCTACATCACCAACCAGCCCAATCTCGACCGCGTCGAGGGCAAGGTCGAAGGCAATGTGAACCTCGTCGACGGCGACGATATCGGCGGCCATTTGAAGGGTGCGATCAACCTGCCGCTCAGCTCCAATCTCGCGATGCGCGCGGTCGGCTATTACACGCGATACGCCGGCTTCATCAATGCGCTGCGCGAAGGCGGCGGCGAGAGTGAGGACGTCAACAGCGGCGAACGCTATGGCGGCCGTGTGTCGCTGCTCTGGCAACCGGCCGAAGGCCTGTCGATCACCCCGCGCTTCCTCTACCAAAAGGTCACGACCGACGGTTTCAACCGGCAGGAAGTCTATAATCTCTACGCCAATCAATTCACGACGACGCGGCCGCAGGTCACGTTCAAGGAACGCCAGCAATATCTGCTGCTCGACGAGGCGTTCAAGGACGAGGTCAAGCTTTTCGACCTGACGATGAACTATGACGGCGACACGGTGGGTGTCACATCGGTCACGACCTACACCGACCGCGACATTCTCGTCAGCCGCGACGCAAGCGCGCTGACGGGCAGCGTGTCCGCCGACCTCGGCTTCGTCGATGCCGGAATCCTGCTCCCCGCGAACCTCGTCGACACCACCGGGGTCAAGCAGTTCACGCAGGAAGTGCGCCTGAACTCGGCAGGCGACGGCCCCTTCCAGTGGCTCGTCGGCGGCTATTATGCGCATGTCAAACGCGACTATACCCAGCGCCTGCCGACGCCCGGCTACGACCAGTATGACGATCCGTTCCTTGCCGGCCTCTGCTCGCGCCCCGTCAACCCGGTCTGCCGTGCGCCCGGCGTTCCGCTCGAATCGTCCGACCTTGCGAACGGTTTCGGGCCCGATTCGCCCTATAATGCCGACATTCCCTATAATCTGACGCAGATCGCGATCTTCGGCGAGGTGACCTATGACCTCACCGAAGCGCTCACCGCGACGCTCGGCGGGCGCTATTATGCCTTCGACGAAAGCCGCCGATTTGTTTCGGGCGGGCTGTTCCCGAACGGCGACAACGCGCGCGACAAGACCTCGTCGACCGGCTTCTCGCCGCGCCTGCTGCTCAGCTATGACGTCGCCGACGGCGTCACGCTCAATGCGCAGGCGTCGAAAGGCTTCCGCCTCGGCGGGGTCAACGATCCGCTGAACCTGCCGCTGTGCGACAGCGGCGTGCCGAACGGTCCCGATGCCGCGACCTTCGGCGGGCGGCCGCGATACGACGACGAAACCTTGTGGAACTACGAGGGCGGGGTGAAGGCACAGTTCGGCGGCATCACCTTCAACGCCGCAGGTTTCTATACCAAGATCAACAATCTGCAGGTCACCGCCGATGCCGGAAGCTGCTCGTCGCGTATCGTGTTCAACGCCGACGCGCATACGATGGGGCTCGAGTTCGAACTGACGGCAAGCCCCCTCGCCGGGCTCGATCTCGGATTGTCGGGCAGCTATGTCGAGGCCGAATTCGATTCGACGCTGACCCGCCCGAACGGCACGGTGATCGAGGGGATCCGCAAGGGCAACCGCCTGCCGTCGGTGCCGAGGTTCCAGATGGCGGCGAACGCGACGTACAGCTTCCCGATCGATGCATCGTCGGACACCAACGCCTTCGTCACCGCATCCTTCCAGCACGTTGGCAGCCGCTATACCCAGCCGGGCGACCAGGAAAACAATCCACGGACCTTCGTCCACGGCTTCACCTTCGGCGGGGCGCCGGTCGGCTCGGCAACGACACTCGACCTCAAACTGCCCGACTATCAGTTGGTGAACCTCGGCGCGGGGATCGAGTTTCCGGACGAGCTCGAAATCTCGGTCTATGTGAACAATCTGCTCGACGAAAATGCGCTGCTGGCCTTCGACCGCGAACGCGGCGGGCGGGCGCGGCTCGGCTTTGCAACGAACCAGCCACGCACCTTCGGCGTCACGGTCCGCAAGGGTTTTTGACCGGCATGAAAAGGGGGCGATGCAGCGATGTTTCGCCCCCTTTCTACGCGCTGAAATGCTGCACAAATTTTGTGCAGCATTGCCGCAATTTTGCCCTTTTCAACATGACATTAATATGGCATTCATTGCGTCAACAGTTTCAGGAGGGGAGAGCCTGAAAGGCTGGGCCGGGACGAAAGTTCCGGCCCTCTTTTTTTGTGCGCAGCATGGATGCCGCCGAAAATCGGCAGTTTTCAGGGCTTTGTGCGCCGATAGCGCAGCATGGCAAAGACACGCCAGCTGCCGTCTTCCTGCAGCACCGAATCGCTGATCACGAGCGTTCCGTCGGCCTCGAGACCATAGGTCGAGCGGCCGATCTCGACGTCCGCGCTGCCCCAATGCGTCCACCATTTTGCCGCGTTCACACCGCCGATGACGGCGCGCGTCCGGCCGCTGCTGTCGGTCCATTGGCCGCGCAGGCGCCGTTTCGCATCGAAGGCATAGGTCGCCTCGGCCGAATAGGTCATCGGCGCGCTTCCCGCGACGTGCAGGCGATAGGTGAGCCGCGTCACTCCCGCCGCTCCGGGCGCGATGTCGAGCGTCGCGGTCGCGGGTTTGCCGAACGCCTGCCCTTCCCCGGCCCAGTTGCCGTGCCAGGGAGCGAGCGTCGGGGAGAGTGGCGGGGCTTCGGCGGGCGCCGCCGGTGCGACCAGCACCGCCGCCGCCCACCAGAGCGGCGTCATGCCGCCATCTCGGACTGCGAGAACATGAAGGCGTTGCCGTCGGGGTCATAGAAGGTGAGCAATTTCACCAGCCCCGGGATATGCTGGATATCGCCGTCCTGCCGCACGCCCTCGGCATCGAGATGCGCCTTGGCCTCAGCGATATCGGCGACCTCGAACACATTGGTCGCGCCGCCGCCCTGCACCACGCTCTCGACCTGGCTGAGCCCGATATTGACCCCCGCCATCGGGGTTTTGAGCTCGCACCAGCCGATCTCGTCGGCGCGGTAGAGCAACTCGCACAACATCACCCGCTCGTACCAGGCGATCGACGCGGTCATGTCCTTGACCCCCATCGAACAGGTCAGCTCGGATCCGATCTGCAATGCCATGTCCTTCCTCCCGTTGTCGCAACATCCGACCGGGGCGGAGAATCGCGCGGCCCCTATCGCTTGCTTCTAAGGTCTGGTTTGTATAGTTAGTTGCAAATGCCGTCAACCGCACCCGATCCCCTGCTCGTCCAGCTCGGCAGCCATCGCTGGCTGGTGCCGCTGCTCGCCGACCTCGCGGCACACAAAGGCGCGCGCTTCGTCGAGCTGATCCACCGGCTGGAGCTACCCCGCGACAGCTGCGCACGGACGCTCGAGGCCGCAGCGGCGATCGGCTGGGTCGAGCGCAACCCCGGCCACGGCCATCCACTCCGCCCCGAATATATATTGACCGAAACGGGCGCCGCCGCCGCGACGCGCGCCGCGACGATTGCCGAGGCGCAGAGCGCGATCGGCCTGCCGCCCGGCGCCGCAACGCGCTGGGGCCTGCCCCTCGTCGCCGGGATCGGCACCGGACACGACCGCTTCAACGCCCTCTCGCGCCTCCTCGCCCCCGCCACCCCGCGTGCGCTGTCGCAGGGGCTGACGGCGCTCGGGAAACATGGACTGGTGACGCGCGAAGTGCTCGACGCGAGACCGCCCGCGAGCCGCTACGACCTGACGAGGACTGGCGCGCGGCTCGCAGCCGCCTGCACCGCTTAGTTCAACGCCGCCTTCACGAAATCGGCCGCGCGCTCGCCGATCATGATGCTCGGCGCGTTAGTGTTGCCCGAAACAAGCCGCGGCATGACGCTCGCATCGGCGACCCATAGCCCGTCGATGCCGCTTAGCTTCAGCGTCGGATCGACCACCGCGTCGGCGTCGCTCCCCATCCGGCATGTGCCCACGGGGTGGTAGACGGTATCGGCACGCGACCGGATCAGCGCGTCGAGCGCCGCATCGTCGTCGAGATTCACCGTATGCCGGTCGACCCCGGCGTAATCGCCGAGCGGCGGCGCGGTCGCGATGCGGTGCATCATCCGCACCCCCGCGCGCAGCGTCGCGATGTCGCGCGCGTCGGTCAGGAAGCCCGGATCGATCGCGGGCGCCGCGGCGGCGTCGCCCGACGCCAGCCGCACCGTCCCCCGGCTTTCGGGGCGCAGCACGCAGGCATGGCACGAAAAGCCGTGCCCCTTCACCTTGGTGCGGCCATGATCCTCGAGCATCGCGGGGACGAAATGATATTGGATATCGGGCGCGGGCAGGTCGGGCCGCGATTTCCAGAAGCCCCCGGCCTCGGCAAAGCAGGTCGTCATGATCCCCGTGCGTTTGGTGCGATGCTCGAAGATCGCCTTCACCATCCGCCAGGTCCCGCCGAGGCTGTCGCCGAACGGCTCGGTCGAGCGCGTCTCCCAGCTCGACACATAGTCGATATGATCCTGCAAATTCGCACCGACGCCTTCGCGGTCGAGGGTCACCTCGACCCCCTTGTCCTTCAGGTGCGCGCCCGGCCCGATCCCCGACAACATCAAAATCTGCGGGCTGTTGAAGGCGCCCGCCGAGAGGATCACGCCGCCGCGTGCGCGGAGCGTCTCGCGGTTGCCGCCGCGGCGGATCACGACCCCCGCCGCGCGCCCCTCCTCGATCAGGATTTTTTCGACCCGCGCCCCCGTGCGCACCGCGAAATTGCCGTGCGCACGGAGCGGTTCGACATAGGCACGCGCCGCCGACCAGCGTTCGCCCGCCTTCTGCGTCACCTGATAGAGGCCGAAACCCTCCTGCTGCGCGCCGTTGAAATCGGCGGTGCGCGGCAGTTGCAGCGACGCCGCGCTTTCGATGAAGCGCTTGCTCGTCACATTGGGCCAGCGCTGGTCCATCACGTTGAGCGGCCCGCCGCTGCCATGGAATTCGTCGCCGCCGCGCTCATTGCCTTCGCTGCGCTTGAAGAAGGGCAGCACGTCGGCATAGCTCCAGCCCGTCGCGCCGAGCGCGGCCCACTGGTCGTAATCGAAGGCGTGGCCGCGGATATAGACCATCGCGTTGATCGCGCTCGACCCGCCAAGCCCGCGCCCGCGCGGCTGGTATCCGGTTCGGCCATTGAGGCCCGGCTGCGGCACCGTCTCGTAACGATAGTTCGAGGCGTCGGGGATGAACGGCATGAAGCCCGGCGTCTTGACGCGCACAGTGTCGTTGGTCCCGCCCGCCTCGACGAGGCACACCGTCCGCGATCCATCCTCGGCCAGCCGCCCCGCCGCCGCGCTCCCCGCACTGCCGCCGCCGATGACGATGATGTCGAACTGATCCATGCTTGCGACTCTCCCTCGCGCCGCCTGCTGGCGGTCGTCCGCGTGCTTACATGAATGTCATTAGGGGGCGAGGCAAGCTGCTAGATGCAACGGCTTTCAAATGCAGTTGCCGTTGAAGCAAGCTGCCAGCAAGAGCAGCGAAGGCGCGGCGCAGAGCGCAAGCAACACGCCCCCGCTGGCGATCAGCCAGCGATTGCCGAAACGCCAGCCCGCGACGGCACCGATCAGAAAAACAGCAACGCACAGAAGCGAAGCCAGCCATAGCTCCGAACCGGCCGACCCTACAAAAATCATGACACCGCCATGGTGCAGCCCGGTCGCGCTCGCGGCGATCGCCAGAAAAATCGGAACCGCGCCCGCAGCAAACGCCAGCACATCCCAATATGGCCGGCGTGTATCGTTCATTCCGCCGGTTCTTCGGCCGGCCGTCCCATCGCCCAGCGCTCCTTGATCATCGCGCTCGTCGCGCGGCTGCCGTCGTGGCTCCAGCCGGGCTCGCGCCATATATAACCCAGCTTGTGCCTCCACGGCGCGTGCCAGACGTCCTTCGCGATGCCGACCCATTCGTGCACCGCGGCCCACAGGATGTTGAAGCTGCCGAGCTGCTTGACGATCCCATAGCGCACCGGCTCGTCGTCGCGCTCGGCGACGAAGCTGCCGAACATCTTGTCCCAGATGATGAACACGCCGGCATAGTTCGCGTCGAGATAGCGCGGGTTCACCCCGTGATGGACGCGGTGGTGCGACGGGGTGTTCATCACCGCCTCGAACCACTTCGGCAACCGCTTGATCGCCTCGGTATGGATCCAGAACTGGTAGATCAGGTTGAGCCCCGCGCAGAAGAACACCATCGCCGGCGGAAAGCCGATCAGGAACAAGGGCAGGCGGAACAGGAAGGTCAGGCTGAAGAAACCCGTCCACGTCTGCCGCAACGCGGTCGACAGGTTATAATGCTGCGAGCTGTGGTGGATGACATGGCTCGCCCAGAACCAGCGCACGCGGTGTGCGCTCCTGTGGAAAGCATAATAAGCCAGATCGTCGAGGAAGAAGCAGAGGATCCACGCCCACCACCAGCGGCTGAACTCGATCCCGATGTCGAACAGGTGGAACTGGTACACCCACACCGACATGCCGATCACTGCCGCGCCGACGAGCGCGCCCGCGACCTGGCTGACCGTACCGAGCATGAGCGAGGTCAGCGTGTCGCGCGCTTCGTAGCGGCTCTTGTCGGCACGCAGCGAGATCAGCATCTCAACCAGGAGCAGCAGGATGAACGCGGGAACGGCGTAGACGACCGGATCGGGCAGCTTATCCACGGTTAAACTCGCGCATCCGGCTCGCCCACATCCCCGCATCCTTCCCCAATTGCAACGTCACCGCGCCGAATGTTTTCTCCGGCGTCGTCAGCGTCAGGAAATCCTTGTCGAGCCGGCCCTCGACGCTGGCATCGACCGGCCGCGCCGCAAAGAAATTGCCGTGCGCGCGCACCAGCATCATCCGCCCTTCGGCATTCCGCACGATCGCGGCAAAGCCCGCGCGGTCGCGCGCGACATCGACCCCGTGGAACCCCGCCTCGGCCTCTTCGGCGAGCCGGATCGCATGGGCTGCGTCTGCAATCCGCGGGTCGCTTCCCAGCCCGATCTTCCCGACCAGCCAGGCGATGAAAAGCACCGCGACGAGCGACGCGCCGAGCTGGATCAACGCCGCCTGATTCATTTTTCCCCCGCGAGCGCGTCCAGCATCGGCCGCAGCCCCGAAAGATCATATCCCGCCTTCGCCGCCGCCTCGACGATGCCATCGACATCGTCGCCCGCGCGCGCGCGCGTCAGCGCCCACAGGTGCGTCGAGCGTGTGCCCGAGCGGCAATAGGCGAGGATCGGCCCCGTCGCATCGCGCAGCAATTTGTCGAGCGCATCGATCTGCGCATGGCTGAAACCCGCATGGCCGATCGGGATCGCGGCATAGGCGAGCCCCTCGGCCGCCGCGGCGTGTGCGATCTCGTCGCCCTGCGGCGCCGACGGCTCTTCGCCATCGGGACGGTTGTTGATCACCATCGCAAAACCCGCGGCCTTCGCCTCGGCAATATCCTCGATGCTGATCTGCGGGGCGACGCTATAGTCGGCGGACAGGGTTCGAAAATCGCTCATGCCGTCGATCTACTCCCGCCGCGCCCTTGCTGACAAGCGTGAAGGTGCAGCCGGAAATGCGTTGTCGCTTCCCTTGTCCCCCGCGTCGCTTATGGTCGTGATATGAACGATCATTTCCAATGGGCTTTCGGCTATTGCGCGGCGCGCGGCTATGCCCGCCCCGTCGCGGCCACGATGTCTCCGGCCTTGTGGTTCGATGCCGGCAAACCCGATCAGGCCGGGCGCTTCATCCTCGGCGACACGTCGGGCGAAGCCGTCGCCGCCGCCTTCGCCGCGGTCGATGCGCCATATATCTACGTCGATATCGCGGCCCCGCGCGACGCGATTCTCCCGCACATCCCGCCGCGCTGGGAGCCGCGCGATCCGATGTGGCTGATGGCGGCAGGGACCGATCTGCCCGCCGCGCGGCCCACGCCCGACTTCACGATCGAGGTCGCCGAAGGTGCCGACCGGTTCGAAGCGGTCGCGCGCGATGCCGACGGCACCCTCGCCGCGCGCGGCGTTCTGGGCATCCATGGCACCGTCGCCGTCTACGACCAGATCGTCACCGAGGCGCAATTCGGCCGCCGCGGACTCGGCTCGGCGATCATGGCAGAACTCGGCCGCCGCGCCGCGGGCCGCGGCGTCACGACGCGCCTGCTCGTCGCCACCGCCGACGGCAGGGCGCTTTACGAACGGCTCGGCTGGACGCTTCGCAGCGACATCGTTTCGGTCATTTCGCCGCCGGCCTGAGGCTCCGCGATCTCGCGCACCGGCGCGCGCGACACGACCGTGTGGAACCGTTCGGCATAGTGCGGATGCTCGGATCCCATCCATTTGTCCCACCAGGTGAAATAGAGCCCGTAATTGCGGTTGAACCCGCCGCTGTGGTGCAGGTCGTGGTGCGTCGTCGTGTTGATCCAGCGCGTCAGCGGCGTCGCCAGCCACCAGCGCGGGTGCAGTTCGAACCCCGCATGTCCCATCGCATTGCGGACGATCTGGAAATTGATCCAAAGGAACATCACCCACGCCGGCGTCGCGACGAAGAACAGCCAGATCGGCACGAAGGCGATCATCACGAATGCTTCGGGAATCGCGAAGCTATAGGCCGCCCACGGCGTCGGGGTCACCGAACGATGATGCGCGCGGTGGAACGTCTTGAACAACCGCGGATGATGCATCGCACGGTGCACCCAATAAAAATAGGCGTCGTGCGCAACGATGATCGCCGCAAGCAGCGCCATGTCGCCGAGCAGGCCGCGACTGCCGTCAAAGCGATGCAGCACGCCGCTATCGACGCCCCAGACAATGAACAACGATACGAACAGATAGACACCGACGGTCTGCAGCGATTGCAGGACTTCGCGGCGCCGGTCGGCTGCCGTCGCCTCGCGCGCCTGGATCTTGCGCGCCGCAAGGCTCGACCGCCGCAGCCCCCACACGATCGCGCTCGTCACCCCCGCCGCGACAAGGTAGCGGCCGAAGTCGAAGGCGAAGATCGCGGGCCCCTTTTCGAACAGGATCGCGAGCGGCGGCAGGTCTTGAATCATGCGGACATCCTTCAAATCGATGTCCGCCGTTGACCAGCTTTTCCGCACCAGTGCGCCGCAATGTCGAAAATCGGCTAGCCGATTCCGGAATCGGCAAGCCGGCCGGCGCGATACGCGCTCGGCGTCATCCCCTCGGCATCGCGAAACGCACGGTTGAACGGTCCCAGCGAACCGAAGCCCGCGTCGATCGCGATCGTCAGGATCGGCACGTCGCGCTGCGCCGGGTCGGCGAGCGCGGCGCGGATCTCGTCGAGGCGGAAGCTGTTCAGGAACGCGGTGAAGTTGCGGAAACCCATCTCGCCGTTGATCGCGCGCCGCACGCGATATTCGGGCTCGCCGAGCTGGGCCGCGAGGATCGTGATCGAAAAGCCTTCGGCGCGATAGGCGCGCGCCTCGGCCATCACCGCGTGCAGCCGCTGCGCGAGCGGCGAGGGCGTCGCTTGCGGTTCCGCCTGCTTCGCCGGCCGCCCCGGCGCCGCGAACAGTTCGGCCAACCGAAAGCGATACAGGCCAACCGATACGATGAAGGTGGCGATCAGGATCGCAACCAGCGTCACCGACCGCCCCGGATCGGACGCCGTACCATGGCCGTCGAACATCTCGATAAAGGTCACGAGCAGGATGAAGCCGCCGATCGCGCAAACGAGCGCAGCACGAAATCCGCGCCGCGCCTCGATCAGGTCGTTCGCGCGTCCGCGCCACGCGATCCACATGCCCGCCACGGCAAAGGCGAACATGCCGATGCGCACGAGCACCCATATCTCGAAGCTGAACGTCCCCGTCGCGGCCATCAATATGATCTGCGTCAGCGGCAGCACGGCGAACGCGGCAACGAGCAGCCAGCTGCGCCAGCCGATCCGTTGCTGGTCGTCGAACCACAGCCGCACGAACAGCCAGAAGAAAGCCGGCACCATCACCGACAGCGCGTCGCAGATGGCGAAGGGAAAGTGCGCCGTTCCACCGGGGCTGAAGACCGGGACGAGCAGATAGGCAATGATCGACAGGTTCATCGCGATCGCGACGCGCGCGGGGAGGACATGCCCATGGTCGCGCGCCAATATCGCGATCCACAGCAGGAACAGCGCGATGGCGCCGCCACGAATCATCGGATCGAGGATCATCAGCGATGCCATCGCCTTCTGCTACTGCAAGCCACGTCGGCGCGCCACCATCGCGGCCGCACCGTGCCGGGTCATTGCGCCGCCAGTTGCTGGAGCTGCCGGCCCTGCAATGTCCGCATGGCTTGCTCGCGCGTCGCCTCGCGGCACTGGCGGGCCACTCGCCGCGCCTTGAAGCTCAAATGTTCGACATCGCTGCGGCACGCGGTCCTGACCGCGCGCTCGATCCGGCGCTCGGCGGTCTTCACATCGGCGGGGGCGCGCAGGTCGAGCGTGCGCATATCGACCCGAACGGTCGGGAGCGTATCGGACGCCAGAACCGCCATCGGCGTCCAAGCGAGGCACCCAGCGACCAGCGCGAGGATCAGTCGGTGTTTCATGGTCGAAATCCTTTCATCGATCGGCGCCGCGAAGGGAGAGCGGCCGCGATGAAAGCGAAGTGGCGACGATCGGCGCACCGGTCGCGCCGCGTTCGGAATATGGCTAGCCGTTTACGAAATCGGCCAGCCGCACGGTCCGATATCGGCTCAAAATTGCCGGATCACATTCAGGAACGCGTCGCCCCACGCGTCGAGCTTCTTGCCCCCGACGCCGGGGATGTCCGCCAGCGCGCTCCGCGTCGCAGGCCGCTCGCTCGCCATCGCGCGCAGCACCGCGTCGTGGAAGATCACATAAGGCGGTACATTCGCCTCGGCCGCGAGTTCGCGCCGCATCGCGCGCAGCGCGTCGAACAGCGGATCGCCGACCGGGTTCGGCGTCGCACTGGCGCCGCCGCGCGAGGCGCGCTGTGTCCGCTTCACCGGCGGTTCGGCCATCAGCACCGCGGTCTCGCCCTTCATCATCGCGCGCGCCGCGGGGCCGAGCATCAACCCGCCATGCTCGGTGGTATCGAGCGCCTCGCGCGCCATCAACGAGCGGACCAGCGGCTTGATCAGCCGCGCCTCCTCGCCCGCGACGATCCCGAACACCGACAATTTGTCGTGGCCCCGGCTCGCGATCCGCTCGTCGCTCCGCCCGCACAGCACCGCCTCGATATGCCCGGCGCCAAAACTCTGCCCGGTGCGATAGACCGCCGAGAGCAATTTCTGCGCGAGCACCGTCGCATCGACCTGCGCCGCGGGTTCGAGGCAATTGTCGCAATTGCCGCAGCGCGCGGGCGGGTTCTCGCCGAAATGGCGCAGCAGCAGCGCGCGGCGGCATTCGACCGTCTCCACCAGCGCCGCGAGCGCATTAAGCCGCACCCGCTCGCCCGCGACGCGCGCCTCGGGTAATTCCGAAAGCCGCATCCGCGCGCGCGCAAAATCGTCGGCGCCCCATAGCATCATCGCCTCGGCGGGGTCGCCATCGCGCCCCGCACGGCCGGTTTCCTGATAATAGCTTTCGATCGATTTCGGCAGCCCGGCGTGCGCGACGAAGCGCACATCGGGCTTGTCGATCCCCATGCCGAAGGCGACCGTCGCGGTGACGATGCCGTCCTCCGACGCGACGAAATCATGCTGCACCTGCGCGCGCCGTTCGGGGTCGAGCCCGGCATGATAGGCCGCGACGCTCCGCCCCGTCGCCGCCGCGATCTGCTCGGCGAGCCGCTCGGTGCCGTTGCGCGTCGGGGCATAGACGATCCCCGGCCCCGGATTGGCGGCGATGAAATCGACGAGCTGTTTCGCCGGGCTCACGCGCGGGCGGATCGCGTAGCGGATGTTCGGCCGGTCGAAGCCGGCAAGGATCAGCCCATCGGCCGGGATGCCGAGCTGGACGAGGATATCCTCGCGCGTGTGCTTGTCGGCGGTGGCGGTCAGTGCGAGCCGCGGCACCGCCGGAAAGGCGTCGAGCAACGGGCGCAGCAGGCGATAATCGGGGCGGAAATCATGCCCCCACTCGCTGACGCAATGCGCCTCGTCGATCGCGAACAGCGCCGGCGTCTGCGCTTCGAGCAAGGTGCGGAACCCCTCGCCCGTCGCGCGCTCGGGCGCCACGTAAAGCAGGTCGAGCTGGCCGTCGCGATACGCCTGCCGCGTGTCGGCCCAGTCGGCATCGACGCTCGTGAGGCTCGCCGCCCGGATCCCCGCCGCGCGCGCGCCGCGCAGCTGGTCGTGCATCAGCGCGATCAGCGGCGACACGACGACAACGCAGCCGTTCAGAGCGACCGCGGGCAGCTGATAGGTCAGCGACTTGCCCGCGCCCGTCGGCATCACCGCCAGCGTGCGCGCGCCCGCCATCACCCGGCTCACGACCTCGCCCTGACGCCCGCGAAAGGCATCGAAACCGAAGGTGGATTTGAGCAAAGGAAGGAGAGCGTCGGCGGACATTGCGTGGCCGCGATAGGCAAGATGGCGAAGCGGGGGAAGCCCTTAAGCGAGCGTCAGCATCGCCCGCTCGGCCATCCGCGACGCGGTCTCGCGTTCGGCCATCACGACATGGTCGGCGCCGCGGCGGACAAGGTCGGTCACTTCCTCGTCCGAATGCGCGCGCGCAACGATGACGAGCTGCGGATTGATCGCGCGCGCGCGCCGCACGATCGCCCCCGCCTCGACCCCCTCGGGGATCGCGATCAGCAGCGTCGACGCTTCGTCGAGCCCGGCCTGCCGCAGGACACTTTCCTTCGTCGCATCGCCGACGATCACCGTCGCGCCCGCCTCGCGCGCCGCCGCGGCCATGTCTTTCTGGTCCTCGATCACCGTCAGCCCCTCGCCGCGCCCGCAGATCAGGCTGCCGATGTGGCTGCCGACGCGGCCATATCCGATCAGGACGACACCGGCGTTGCACGCGGGGACGTCCGCATCGTCCGCATCCGTCGCGACTTCGTCGGGCTCCTCGGCGCGGAGGCGCCTGACCGCCAGCGAGAAAAGGATCGGGTTGAACAGGATCGAGAGCAGCGACCCCGCGAGGATCAGGTCGCGCCCCGTTTCGGGCAGCACCTTCAGCCCGACGCCAAGCCCCGCGAGGATGAACGAGAATTCGCCGATCTGCGCCAGGCTGACCGAAATCGTCAGCGCGGTCTGCGACTTGTGGCCAAAGGCGCGGACGAGCGCAAAGGCGGCTACCGACTTGCCGACAACGATGATCGCCACCGTCGCGATCACCGGCCCCGGCTCC
The DNA here is from genome assembly GCF_052871675.1 of Sphingopyxis sp. LARHCG72. Lineage (NCBI taxonomy): Bacteria > Pseudomonadati > Pseudomonadota > Alphaproteobacteria > Sphingomonadales > Sphingopyxidaceae > Sphingopyxis > Sphingopyxis sp. LARHCG72. The sequence continues at coordinate 252,892 of NZ_JBIXJU010000004.1, forward strand.
TCGACGAGCACCATCGGATCAAACAACATGCCGACCGAGACGAAGAAGAGCACCGCGAAGGCGTCGCGCAGCGGCAGCGTCTCTTCGGCGGCGCGGCGGCTAAGCTGCGTCTCGCCGAGGATCATCCCCGCAAAAAAGGCACCCAGCGCGAACGACACGTCGAAAATGACCGCCGCGCCGAACGCAACCCCCAGCGCGATCGCAAGCACCGCGAGGCGGAATAGTTCGCGCGACCCCGAATGCGCGACCCAGTGGAGCACCCACGGCAGCACGCGCCGGGCGATCACGAACATGAAGGCGCCGAAGCCGACGACCTTGAGCAGCACGATCGCCGCCGATTGCAGCAACCCCGCGCTCGCGCCCTCGTCGCCGCGCGCCCCGAACATCGCGGGCAGCAGCACGAGCGCGAGCACCATCACCAGATCCTCGACGATGAGCCAGCCGACCGCGATCCGTCCCTTTTCGGTCTCGACCATGTCGCGCGCCTGCAGCGCGCGGAGCAGCACGACGGTCGACGCGACCGACAGCGCCAGCCCGAAGACGATGCTGCCCTCGACCGACCAGCCGAGCCACAGCCCGAGCATCATGCCGAGCGCGGTCGCGACGGCGATCTGCGCGATCGCCCCCGGCACCGCGATCTTGCGCACCGAGAGCAGGTCTTTCAGCGAAAAATGGAGCCCGACCCCGAACATCAGCAGGATCACGCCAATCTCGGCGAGCTGGAGCGCCAGCCCGGTGTCGGCGACAAACCCCGGGGTGAACGGTCCGACCATCACCCCCGCAAGCAGATAGCCCGCGATCGGCGAGATTTTGAGCCGGTACGCGAGCGCCCCCATCAGGAAGGCGACGCCCAGACCGGCGACGATGGTTCCGATCAGGCTGGTGTCATGTGGCATGACCCCTTGCGTAAAGGGCGTGGACGGAACGGGTCAACCCAAGGCAAGTAATTTAGTTGCGATTGCCTATTCGAACGGCCGGACCTAGCCTCGTGCGATGCCCAACGGACCCGAACAGGCCGCCTATTGGCGCGATTTCGTGATCGCCCGCTGCGCTTATCCCAATGCGGCGCGGTTGGCGGCGCAGTTCGACGGCGCCGAACTGGCGGAATTTTGCGCGTGTGGATGCAACAGCATCGGCGTCCGGGTGCAACCGGGCACGCCGCCGCTCGCACGCAAAGCCAGATCGGGCGGGGTCGTTTTCAACGCCGATTTCGCCGTGACCGCCGACCGCCAGCTCGAAATCATGCTGTGGGTTGACGACGCCGGTCACCTCGACCGCGTCGATATCGGCTGCAACGGCAACAGCCATCCTGTGCCGCACGCGATTCCGATCGACCTCGAACCCTATCATATCTGGGCATCGGACAGGCTGATCGCCTGATCCACGCGGTCAGGCGTCGACGGTGCCCTCGTCGCGCTCGGCCTGCTGCCGCGCCCACATGTCGGCGTAGAGCCCGCGCATCGCGAGCAGTTGGTCGTGCGTCCCCGTCTCGGCGACGCGCCCCCTTTCCAGCACGATGATCCGGTCGGCGCCCGTGACCGTCGACAGGCGGTGCGCGATCACCAGCGTCGTGCGCCGCGCCGCGATGCGGTCGAGCGTATCCTGGATCGCGGCCTCGGTCCGGCTGTCGAGCGCGCTCGTCGCTTCATCCAATATCAGCACCGGCGGGTTCTTGAGGAGGGTACGCGCGATCGCGACGCGCTGTTTCTCGCCGCCCGACAGCTTGAGCCCGCGCTCGCCGACCTCGGTGTCATACCCCTGCGGCAGCAGCGCGATGAAACCGTCGATCGCCGCGCCCTCGGCGGCGGCGGCGATCGCGTCGACGCTCGCGCCTTCGCGGCCATAAGCGATATTGTAGCCGATCGAATCGTTGAACAGCACCGTGTCCTGCGGGACGATACCGATCTCGGCGCGCAGGCTTTTTTGCGTGACCGCGGCGATATCCTGCCCGTCGATCAATATGCGCCCGCCCTGGGGGTCGTAGAAACGGAAAAGCAACCGCGCGATCGTCGACTTGCCCGCGCCCGACGGTCCGACGATCGCCAGCGTTTCGCCCGCGCCGACCGCGAAGCTCACGCCGTTGAGGATCGTGCGGTCGGGCTCGTAACCGAAGACGACATTCTCGAACGCCACCGCGCCGCCGTTCACGACGAGCGGCCATGCGTCCGGTGCGTCGGATATCTCGGACGGCGTGTCGATCAGGCGGAACATCGCCTCCATGTCGATCAGCCCCTGCCGGATCACGCGATAGACCATGCCGAGCATGTCGAGCGGGCGGAACAGCTGCGCGAGCAACGTGTTCACCAGCACCACGTCGCCGACCTTGTATTCGCCCTGCGACCAGCCCCACACCGTATACGCCATCGCCCCCGCGAGCGCGGCGTTGGTGATCAGGCTCTGCCCGATGTTCAGCCAGGCGAGGCTGTTCTCGCTCTTGACCGCGGCGCGGGCATATTGGTCGGCGACGTCGCGATAGCGCGCTTCCTCGCGCTCCTCGGCCCCGAAATATTTGACCGTCTCGTAATTGAGCAAGCTGTCGACGCTGCGCCCGATCGTCAGCGTGTCGAGGTCGTTCATCCGCGTGCGCAGCGCGTTGCGCCAGTCGGACACCTTGCGCGTGAAGATGATATAGACGACGACCATCAGCGCGGTCGCGCTGGCGAGGCCGAAGCTGAACTTGGTCCAGAAGATGATCAGCACCGCGGCAAGTTCGATGATCGTCGGCGCGATGTTGAACAGCAGGAAGTAAAGCATCGTGTCGATGCTCTTCGTCCCGCGCTCGATCACCTTGGTCACCTCGCCCGTGCGCCGCGCGAGATGGAAACGCAGCGAGAGCGCGTGGAGGTGGCTGAAGGTCGCGATTGCCAGCTCGCGCGTTGCATCCTGCCCGACGCGTTCGAACACGACATTGCGGAGGTTGTCGAACAGCACCCCGGCAAAGCGCGCGCCCGCATAAGCAAGGACGAGCCCGATCGCGAGCGCAACGCCCTCCTCCATTCCCGGCGCCATCTTGTCGATCGCGGCGCCATAGAGGAAGCCCATCGACAGCTGCACGCCCTTCGACGCGAGCACGATCAGCGCGGCGAGGACGATGCGGATCTTGTGCCCGCGATTTCCCGCCGGCCACAGATAGGGCAGGAAACGCTTCAGCGTCGCGAGGACGGGCGGTTCGCGCGAGGCGTCGGCGGAGGTGCTGCTGTCAGGAGGCATGGACGCCCCATGTAGGGGGCGAATGCCGTTCCGCCAACGGGGCTAGCGCGATTCGCGATACCCTGCGTGACGAATGATCCGGTCGATCAGGCGCCGTTCTTCGGATGTCGGAGTCGGGATGATCGCGGCGGGCGGCTCCTGACGCCGGCCGAATAACGGGCGCCGGGGCGGAACGAGCGGGGAAAAGCGCATGGGGGTTCGCTTCCATTGAGCGGCCGCCCCCCGGCTCCGCGGTGATCTGGTCCCACGCCCTTGGTGAAGGCGCGTGGTTGCAGATCCGTCAATCGGCGTGGTTACTGCTTTCTTTCCGGTACCGTGAAGGTGCCGGTGACGCGTCCGCCAGTGCCGCCCTGCACCGGATTGCCGTCGGGGCCGCGCGCCGCGCCGCGCCCGTCGACCGTCGCGCGGCCGCTCGTCAGGTCGATCACCAGCCGCCCGCCGCGCAAATGATTGCCGCGCTGGCGCAGTTCGACATTGCCGACCATCGTGATCAGGCGGCGGTCGAGGTCATAGATCGCGACATTGCCCTTCGCGGTCTCGTCGCCCTTCACCACCGTCACGCCGCCGGTGGCGTCGAGCCGGTTGACGTCGGTGCCGCCCGAGCGCGTATAGGCGACCGTCATCCGCGGCGCGGTGACGGTCAGCCCGGCCTGCGTGACGCGGACATTGCCCGCGAGCACGACGCGGTCCGCGCGGTCCTGCACCTCGATGCTGCCCGCCGCGAAATCGACCGGCGCGTTGCTGTTGTGGTTGGCGAGTGCCTGCGCGTGCGCGGCGTCACCGCCGCCCGCCGACAGGAGCGCGAGACTGGTCAAGGCGAAACCCGCGCCCGCGAGCGCCATGCTCTTCATGGTCCAAAAGCGGTTCATTTGAGCACTCCCTGATTGATCCGCAGCCGCGCATTGCCCTGCAGGCGCACGATGCGCTGGTCGAGGTCGGCGGACAGCTGGTTGGCGGAAAATTGCCCGATGTTCAGGCTGCCGTTGACGCCGCCCTGCCCCAGCAGGCTGCGTGTCTTGAGGTCGACCGCGACATTGCTCGCGTCGATGCGATAGCCGTTCGCGCTCTTGACCTGCACCGTCCCCGGCACCGCGACCTTTTCGGTTTCCATATTATAGGCGCCGTCGCGCGCGACGATCGTCGCCGGGCCGTCGGCGAGCTTGATCGCCCCCGACAGGTCGGTCATCCGCACGATCGGCTCGGCCGAACTTTTCTGCACCGCGCTGCCCGCGAGCAGCGCGAACGGCTGCCCCTTCGCGTCCTGGCCGCGATATTCGGCGCGCGTCACCTTCATCCGCTCGCTCGCCATGTCGACCTTGTCCTTGGACAGGAGGAAGCTGATTTCGGCGCGCTGGGTGAAGGGCGAAAAGACGAGCACCGCCGCGACGACGCCGATCACGAGCGGCAGGCCGAAACGCAGGATGCGCACCAGCCGGTCGTGGCTCGACCCGCTGGCCGCCCACATCTGGCGCATCGTGCGGTCAAGATCGGCGCGTTCGGACATCCATCAAAGCCTTGTGCGAATCACTTTCAGCTATGCGCGAAAATATCGGTCTCGGGCCAGCCGGCGAGGTCGAGTGCGGCGCGGGTCGGCAGGAAATCGAAACAGGCCTGCGCGAGTTCGGTGCGCCCTTCGCGCGCGAGACGCGCGTCGAGGATGCCCTTCATCGCGTGCAGGAAGCGCACGTCGCTCGCGGCATAATCGCGCTGCGCATCGCTGAGCTCGGCGGCGCCCCAGTCGCTCGATTGCTGCTGTTTCGACACTTCCTGGCCGAGCAATTCGCGCACCAGTTCCTTGAGCCCGTGGCGGTCGGTGTAGGTGCGGACCAGCTTCGATGCGATCTTGGTGCAATAGACGGGCGCCGTCACGACGCCGAGCGCCTGTTGCAGCGCCGCGATGTCGAAGCGGGCAAAATGAAACAATTTCAAACGGTTGGGGTCAGTCAAGATCGCCTTCAACACCGGCGCATCATAGGTGCTGCCGGGCTTGAAGCGCACGAGATGCTCGTCGCCCGACCCGTCGCTGATCTGGACGAGGCACAGCCGGTCGCGCAGCGGGTTCAGCCCCATGGTCTCGGTATCGATCGCGACCGCGCCGGGACCCAGCACGCCCTCGGGCAGATCTTCTTCGTGGAAATGGACAGTCATAGCGCCGCCTTAGGCCAAGCTGCCCCGCCGCTCAATGACTGGTTTTCGCGGGGACCACCGGCGCCGCCACGGCTGCGGCAAATCGTGCAAAATCCGGCATCGCCTTCGTGAAATTTTCTGTTCGCAGCCTGTGGACAATTAGGCTATATCTTGCGCCCTTGGTGGCATGGGGCGAGTCCGTGCCTGAGGTGAACTGCGTCCCCGTCCGGCGCAATGAGCCGGTTGAATGGGGTGTGGACGACCGAAAGCGACTAACAGACTATGAGTTTCAACAAGGATCGGCGCGGCCAGCGTGGACGCGGCAAGCGCGATGATTTCGGCAATTTCGACAGCTTCGAACCTGCACCCTACGGCGGCGACAGCTATGGCGGCGGCAACCGCGGCGGCGGCTTCGGCGATCGCGGTGGCTTCGGTGGCGGTGATCGCGGCGGCTTCGGCGGCGGCGACCGCGGTGGTGGCGGCGGCTTCGGCGGCGGCGACCGCGGCGGCTTCGGCGGCGGACGCGGCGGCGGCATGCCGGCGCAGGTTGTCGGCGAGGGCAATGGCACGGTGAAATTCTTCAACCCGTCGAAGGGCTTCGGCTTCGTCGCCCGCGACGACGGCGGCGAAGACGTGTTCGTCCACATCAGCGCGGTCGAGCAGGCGGGGCTTCAGGGCCTGGCTTCGGGCCAGCCGCTCGGCTTCACGCTCGTCGAACGCAACGGCAAGGTGTCGGCGATCGACCTCAAGATCGAAGGCGAACCGCTGCCGATCGAGGAATTCGCCCCGCGTCGTGATGATCGCGGCGAGCGTCCGGCTCCGGGCGGCGCCCGCGGCCGTCGCCAGCTCACCGGCGAACGCACCTCGGGCACGGTGAAATTCTTCAACACGACGAAGGGCTTCGGCTTCATCGCGCGCGACGACGGACAGGCCGATGCCTTTGTCCACATCAGCGCGGTGCAGCGCGCCGGCATGGCGGGCCTCGACGAAGGCGACCGCGTCGCTTTCGACATCGAAGTCGACGACCGCGGCAAGTTCGCGGCGGTGAACCTGCAGCCGCATCAGGACTGATCGGCAGCACAACCAAAACGGAAAGGGCGGCCCTCGGGCCGCCCTTTTTGTTTGGGGCGTCACGGTGTTGAAGGCGATCGACGGCTTTCGACCGATTGCAGACGTTCCTCACTGCCGCGAGAGGATGGCTACTTCGACGCTAAAGCTTAGGAGGTGGTGGCGGCGGGAGTACCGCATGGCAGCTAGGTGGCCAACAGGGGCCGGCTGTCAGTCGTGTCGCTGAATTGGACAGGCGCACTTGGATACTGATGAAGCGAACATTGTCGCGAACTGCTCGCGCGTAGGTTCTTTCCGATTTGAGATCGGCTGCCAACGCGTCCCCAATCCTCCTGTATGCCTCCATATTTGGCTCCGTTCGGACAACGCATTTCCGAAGAGCCCCATCTCGTCCTAAACCTTCGCATCGCAGTTCGACCATACCAAACATTCCTTCGATAGAAGGAATTAGGCGGAGAGTGCTTTGACTTGCCGACGTCGAGATTGGCAAATCCTCCCACTGCTTATCACCGCTGGCCTCGCGAAAGAAAATCGTGTGGTAAACCATCTCTGCGAGTGGCTGCGCGTGGGCAGGCGAAGCCACCATCAAGCCGTTTAATATGGAAGCAGAGATTAAGGCTTTGAACCACATACGACTATCGCTCCCAAAATATGTCGGCGAGAATCGATGTGCCTCTGACCTACGTTCGACGCAAGTGCCGATGGCCGCTTCCCACCCCCGAAGCCCCCGCTGCACCCCGATGTGTATTATCCGAACAAAACCCCTTGCCAAGCATGCGCTACAAATGTAGCACGCTACAAATGTAGCGCATGAGGTGAGTCGCATGTTGTCCAGTTTGCCCCCGCGGGAACGCGAAATTGTCGATATCCTGTACGAGCGCGGTGCATCGACGGTGACTGAGATCGGCGAGGCGCTCGCCGACGAACTGTCGGGCTCGGCGATCCGCGCGATGCTGAAACGGCTCGAGACGAAGGGCTTTGTCGTGCGCGAACAGTCCGAGCGCGGATTCGTCTATGCGCCGAGCGTGTCGGACAAGACCGCGCGCAAGTCGGCGCTGAGCCAAGTCGTGCGCGTCTTCTTCAACGGATCGGCGACGAGCGCCGCCGCCGCCCTGCTCGGCATGCAGGACGAGATGAGCAATAGCGAACTCGACGAACTCGAACAGATGATCGCCAAAGCGCGCGAAGGGAGAGGGTGATGTTGACCACCGCCATGTTGCTGGGCCTCGCCTGGAAATCGGTCGTCGTCGCGGCGCTGACGCTGGGGCTGCTCCGCCTCGCGCGCTGGCGTTCGGCGGGCGAGCGGTCGATGATCGCGCATATGGGACTCGCGGCGCTGCTCGCCTTGCCCGCGGCGATCCTTTTGCTGCCGCAATGGGCGCCGCTGCCCGCGACCTGGTTCGCCGCGCCGGCCGCCGAAATGGTACCAACAGGGGGATCGGCGATCGATCCGGCCCCCGCCGCGACGTCAGTCCCTGTCGTGGTCGAAAGCGCCGGATCGACGCCGATCGTTGCCGAATGGAGCGACCTTGCCCCCTTTCTCTATCTTGCCCCGCTCGCACTGCTGTTTGGAGTGATGGCGCTTGCGGTGGTGCGGCTGTTCGCGATGCGCGGGCGCGCCGAGATATTGGTCGAGCGGTCGTGGCTGTCGGCGCTGGCCGAGGCGCAGCGGCGCATGGGGTTCAAGCATGGCACCGCGCTGCTCGTCAGCAACGAATTGCGCTCGCCGATCAGCTGGGGCGTGCTGCGCCCGACGATCGTGCTGAGCCCCAAGGCGGTCGCGGCATCGGGCGAGGCCGAGGCGATCATCGCGCACGAACTGGCGCATGTCGCGCGGCTCGACTGGGCGAAGCTGCTCGGGGCGCGCGTCGCCTGCGCGGTCTTCTGGTTCAATCCGCTGGTGTGGATGCTGGCGCGCGAGAGCCATCAATTGCGCGAGGAAGCCGCCGACGATGCGGTGCTGATGGCCGACATCGACGGCCCCGACTATGCGACTTTGCTGGTCGGCGCGGCGCGGCACGACAATCAGGGCGCGCTGCTCGCGGCGCATGGCGTCGCGCCGGGCAAGGACAGCCTGAAGCGCCGCATCACCCGCGTCCTCGACGGCAGCCTGAAACGCGGCCCGGCGAGCGCGAGCTGGATGCTGATGAGCCTTGTCGTGCTGGCGGGCATCACCGTGCCGCTCGCCGCCTTTTCGGCGACGGCCAAGCCCGGGGCGGCGGCGGAAGTCCACGCCGGCGCCGCCTCGACCATCACCCGTCAGGCGACGACTGTAACCTCGCAATCGGCCGCGGCGGCGGAAAGCAACGCGGCCGACGACGCGGCGGCGGCCGCCGCGACCGCAAAGACGCTGAGCGCCGACGAGCTGGTGAGCATGCGCGCGGTGGGGGTGACCCCCGAATATGTCGCGCAGATGCGCGAGCATGACGGGTCGATGACCGCCGACGAAATCATCGGTGCGAAGGCGGCCGGGGTCGATCCGGCCTATATCAAAACGATGCGCGGTATCTTCCCGGGGGTCGATATCGACGAACTGGTCGGCGCGTCGGCGCTGCATATCGAACCGAAATTCGCGCGCGACATGAAATCGCATTTTCCCGACATCGGCATCGATGACGTGATCGCGCTCCGGGCGATGGGCATCGATTGCGACTTCGTCACCGACATGCAGAAGGCCGGCGTGAAGATGCGCAGCGCCGACGACGCCATCGAATTGCGCGCGACGGGCGGGTTCCGGCCCGTCGCGAAGCCGCGGCCGGCAGCAACGCCGCGCCCTGTCGCGAAAGCCGTGCGCGGCGACAATGTTGCGATTGTCGACATGGAGCGCGGGGTGATCGAGGCGCGCCGCGGCGATGGCCGGACCGCACGGATCGAATTCCCACAGGCGCCCGAACCGCCCAGGCCGCCAGCGCGCGACTGACGTTCGGACATTCGTCCGCACCGACGGACGACTAATCGAAACCTGATTCAAAATTGCCGCTGCGGCGGCGAGCGATGACGCTCGCCTGGCGCACGGAGGGAGGAGTGCACCAATGAAGGCCCTGTATCTTGCCGGCACCGCCGCGCTGCTGTCGATCCTCGCCTGTGCGGCGCCGACCGCGGCCGCCGACCCGCTCGTCCTGACCGACGTTCGCTGGGTCGCCGAACCCGCCAGCGGAAAGAAGGGTGCGCCGCGCGTCCGCATCCAACACCAGCAGTCGAGCAGCGACCGCACGCTCGATGGCGCGCGTGCCGATTTTACCGAAGCGCAAGCGGCGCTGGGCCGCGCGACGCCGGGACCGGTCAGCTTTGCGGTGACGCACGATGCCGGCACGCTGTCGTGCACCGGCACGCTGACGCGCGCGTTCGAGGGCAAGGGCGCGTGCCGCTTTACCTCGAACCCCGGTTTCGAGCGCGCCTTGAGCGAACGCGGGCTTGTTCCCGATCGACGCGCAACCTTGCTGGCGATGCTGATGGTCGACGCGACGATCGACCTCGCCGATGGCCTGACGCGCGAGGGGGTGCGGCCGAAAGACGCCGACGACCTGATCGCGGCGGCGGCGCTCGACGTGCGGCCCCAATATATCCGCGACCTTAAATCGGAGGCGCTGGTGCTGACCGATGTGGAAGACGCGATCGCGTGCAAGGCGCTGGGCGTCGACGGCGCCTATGTGCGCGGGCTTGCCGCGGCGGGGTACCGGAAGCTGAGCGCGAACGAGGTCGTGAGCATGAAGGCGATGGGGGTCACAGCCGATTATGCGCAGGCGATGAACCGCGCCGCCGGGGGGAATGGCAAGTGATCCGATGGACGAGCCTTGTGGCCATCGCCGCCGCGCTTTCGACGCCCGCATGGGCGCAGGAAACGGCGGCGCCGACGGGCGACACCCCGCCGCCCGCGCCGGCCGAGGTCGCGGCAAGCGCTTCGAACGCGGCGCGGCAGGTCTATGCCCCCGCCGACTTCGCGCGCTACGCGCCGAAAAACGCCTATGACATGCTGATCCAGGTTCCGAGTTTCCAGATCCGCGATAACGAGAATCTGCGCGGACTGGGACAGGCGACGGGCAATGTGCTGTTCAACGGCGAACGGCCGTCGAACAAGGCCGACGACATGTATACCCAATTGTCGCGCATCCCCGCGGGCAATGTCGAGCGGATCGAGATCGTCGACGGCGCGACGCTCGACATCCCCGGCCTGTCGGGGCAGGTCGCCAATATCGTCTATCGCGCCGACGCCTTTTCGGGGCAGTTTTCATGGAAGCCCGAGTTTCGCGCGCATTATACCGACCCGCTGTTCACCCGCGCCGACGTGTCGGTGCGCGGCCGCACCGGCGCGGTCGAATATGAGGTCGCGCTGAACAACGACGATTCGGCGCGCAGCGGCGCGGGCGGCCCGACGCTGATCTATGACGGCGCGGGCAATATCATCGAACGGCGCAAGGACATCTGGAACACCCATTATGACACGCCGAAGCTGTCGGGGCGCATCACCTGGGACCCTGTTGGCGATACGGTGGCCAATCTCGGCGGCCATTATCAGCGCAAGTATGACCGCTATTACGAGGATGGCGTGCGAACGGGTCCCGGCCTGCCCGACCGGGTGCGCACCGTGTATGAAAATGCCGACAGCTGGAATTACGAAGTCAGCGGCGACTATCAGTTCGGGCTGGGGCCGGGCAAGTTGAAGCTGATCGGGCTCCGCCGGTTCAGCCACGAACCCTACCGGCAAGAGATTGTCACGACGCCCGCGGGCGGCATTGCGACCGGCGATCGTTTTGCGCAGACGGGCGACATCGGCGAGACGATCGGGCGCGGCGAATATCAGTGGAAGATGTTCGGCGGCGACTGGCAGTTGTCGGGCGAAGCGGCGTTCAATACGCTCGACAATGTGGCGTCGATCGCGGCGCTGGGTCCCACGGGGACATGGGTCGACCAGCCCTTCGAGGGCGGTACCGGCGGGGTGAGCGAGGATCGCTACGAAGGGCTTTTGAGCTTCGGGCGCAAGCTGACCGACAAGCTCAATTTCCAGATCATCGCCGGCGCCGAACATTCGACGATCACCCAGACCGGAATGAACGGCCTGACGCGCAGCTTTTTCCGGCCCAAGGGCTCGATTTCGCTCGCGTGGACCCCGTCGCCCGATTTCGACATCTCGGTCAAGCTGCGCCGCCGCGTGCTCCAGCTCAGCTTCTATGATTTCCTTGCGCGCGCGTTCCTGAACGACGGGAACCAGAATGAGAGCAACAACGACCTCCGGCCGCAGCAGGACTGGACCTATGAGGCCGAGATCAACAAGAAGTTCGGCGCGTGGGGATCGACCAAGATCATCCTGATCTATCGCGACGTCGAAGACCGCGTCGACGTCATCCCGATCGGCGCCAACGGCGAGGCGGTCGGCAATATCGCAAAGGCAAAGGCGGGCGCGATCGACTGGACCGCGACGATCAACCTCGATCCCGCGGGGATCAAGGGCATGAAGCTCGAACCGCAGCTATTGCTCCAGAAAAGTTCGCTTCGCGATCCCTTTACCGGCGAGAAAAGGCAATGGAACGGCTTCACCGACACGGTGATCAGCCTGGGCCTGCGCCACGATATCCCGGCCAGCGACTGGGCGTGGGGCGGCGATGTCGAATATTCGCACTATCAGCCCAATTATCGCCGCACGCAGGTCGACAAGGTGTGGGAAGGGCCGGTCTGGGCGTCGGTCTTTGTCGAGCATAAGGATGTGCTGGGCCTGACCGTCCGCGCGTCGATCCGCAACATCGCCAATGCCCGGTCGAAACGCGACCGCACCGCCTATACGGGGGTGCGCGGCGAAACCCCGGTGAGCTTCGTCGAGGAGCGCGACCGGTTGATCGGCCCGATCTTCTCCTTTTCGGTGCGCGGGAAATTCTGAGCGGATAAGGCAGTGCGATGACGAAGCGCCGCATCAAGATCTATTTCGACGGCGGGTGCCGCCCAAACCCGGGGCGGATGGAAACCGCCGTCGTAACGGGCGGCGCCGCCGTGGTCGTGCGCGACGCGGGGATCGGCAGCAGCATGGACGCCGAGTGGCTCGCGCTGATCGCGGCGCTGCGGCTGGCGCAGGACCTGGAGCTGACGAACTTCATCCTGCTCGGCGACGCGGCGGCAGTGGTCGCGCAGGCGAACGGCTTGGTGCGCGCCCGCGACGGGACGGCGGCTCATCTGGCCAATTATCTCGCGCTCGTCGGCGACGGACCCATGCCAAGCGTGCGGCATATCAAGCGGACGCAGAATCTGGCGGGAATCGCGCTGGCGCGACAGAGATTGCTGTAAATCCGGATCATCACTTGTTAAGCGCCGGCGCCTATCCTTGGCCGATCCAATGGAAGACCAGCGCGTTGAAGCCGACCCATCCCTTGCCTGTCCATCACAGCTGGCCGCTTTACGAGCGCGACCGCTTTTTCGAACTGGGGCAGCTTCATGGGGTCGATACGCTGGACCCCGTTCCGGACCTGGTCGATGTCGTCGTCCCGGTGCGGCCCGCGCGGCTGGGCCAATGGCAATGCGACCTGACCGACAACAACCGGCTGAGCTGGTCGGACGAAGTCTATGACATTTTCGGCATCCCGCGCGGGGTGACTGTCGCGCGTCACGAAGCGGTCGCGCTCTATGCCGAAAGCTCGCGTGCGGCGATGGAAAAGCTGCGCGCCTATGCGATCAAGCATCGGCGCGGTTTCACGCTCGACGTCGAAATCAGGCCCGCGCAGGCGCCGCGCCGGTGGATGCGGCTGATCGCGGCGCCCGTCTGCGTCGGCGACAGCGTCGTCAGGCTGCACGGGCTGAAATTCCTCGTTCCCGGCTCGGACGGTCCCGAATTTTGAACCGATCGATCAACCGGGCCTGAGAAACCACCGTTCTGGCAGTATTGGCGGCGGCTTTCGTTGACGCGCCCGCGCCTTGGACGCAGCGATCAACGGGCAGACGCCGGGCGCGCCGAAGTGCCAGCCGCGTCTGATGATTCCGTCCATTTCCGAAGGCATTCGCCCAGCATATGAAGTTTTTTAATCGGTTTGCGTCGGCCGCGCACAACATGGCTATCGATCTCGGTACGGTGAACACTGTCGTTTATTTGCGGGACAAGGGCATTGTGTTGAACGAGCCTTCGGTCGTTGCGCTGGAAACGCGTGACGGGGTGCGCCGCGTCAAGGTCGTCGGCAACGAAGCCAAGTTGATGATGGGCAAGACCCCCGACAATATCCAGGCGATCCGCCCGTTGCGCGATGGCGTGATCGCCGACATCGACGTCGCCGAACAGATGCTGAAGCATTTTATGGAGAAGGCGCAGGGCGGCGCGAGCCGTTTTGCGCAGCGCAGCCATGTCGTGATCTGTGTCCCGTCGGGGTCGACGATGGTCGAACGCCGCGCGATCCGCGACGCCGCGACCAACGCGGGCGCGGTGTCGGTGCAGCTGATCGAGGAATCGCTCGCCGCCGCGATCGGCGCCGGGCTGCATGTGACCGAGCCGAGGGGCGCGATGGTCGTCGATATCGGCGGCGGCACGACCGAGGTCGCGGTGCTGTCGCTGAGCGGCGTTGCGTACAGCACGTCGGTGCGCGTCGGCGGCGACAAGATGGACGAGATGATTTCGTCGTCGATCCGCCGCCGCCACAATCTGATGATCGGCGAGATGACCGCCGAGCGCGTCAAGCTGACGATCGGCTGCGCGACCCCGCCCAAAGGCGACGGCATGGTCATGGGGGTCAAGGGCCGCGACCTTGTCACCGGCCGTCCCGCCGAGGTCCGGGTGACCGAGGCAGAGATCGCCGAAGCGCTCGCCGAGCCCGTCGGGCAGATCGTCAGCGCGGTGCGCGCCGCACTCGAACAGACGCCGCCCGAACTGTCGGCCGACATCATCGACGAGGGCATCACGCTGACCGGCGGCGGCGCGCTGCTGCGCCGGATGGACGACGCGATCGCGCGTGCGACCGGCCTGCCGGTGGCGGTCGCCGACGATGCGCTGATCTGCGTCGCGATGGGGGCCGGGCGCGCGTTCGAGGACCGCGCCTATCATGGGGTGCTGATTGCGGCGTAAGGCCGGTCAGGCGTAGGCGTCGATCGCGGCGAGGTGCCGCGCCTTGTCGGCGTCGCCGAGGAACGATCCGGTGAAGCTGTTGCGCGCGAGCGCGAGCAACTCGTCTTTCGACAGGTCGAGCGCATCGGCGACGGCCCGGTAATTGGCGTTCACATAGCCGCCGAAATAGCTGGGGTCGTCGCTGTTCACCGTCGCCTTGAGGCCCGCATCGAGCATGGTTTTCAGCGGATGGTCGGCAATGTCGCCCACGACGCAAAGCTTGAGGTTCGAGAGCGGGCAGACGGTGAGCGTCATGCCCTCGGCCGCGAGGCGCGCGACGAGCGCGGGATCTTCGAGGCTGCGGTTCCCGTGGTCGATGCGGTCGACTTTCAGGAGGTCGAGCGCTTCGTGGACATATTGGGGCGGGCCTTCCTCGCCCGCGTGCGCGACGATTTTCAGCCCGAGCCCGCGGGCGCGCGCGAAGACGCGTTCGAACTTCGCGGGCGGATGGCCGACCTCCGACGAATCGAGGCCGACGCCGTCGATGCGATCGAGGTAGGGAAGCGCCTCGTCGAGCGTCGCCTCGGCCTCGGCTTCGCTGAGGTGGCGAAGGAAGCACAGGATGAGTTTCGACGTCATGCCATAGCTGGCTGTCGCATCGTCTAGCGCGCGTGTGATGCCCGCGATCACGGTTTCGAACGCGACTCCGCGTGTCGTGTGCCCCTGCGGGTCGAAGAAGATTTCGACGTGGCGGACCGCGTCGGCGTGAGCGCGCGCGAGATAGGCCGCGGTCAGGTCATAGAAGTCCTGCTCGGTGTGGAGCACGCCCATGCCCTGATAATAGATGTCGAGGAAATCCTGGAGGTTCGAGAAGGCATAGGCCTCGCGCACTTCTTCGACGCTGGCGAAGGGGATTGCGACGGCGTTACGCTGCGCGAGTTCGAACATCAGCTCGGGTTCCAGCGAGCCTTCGATATGGAGGTGGAGTTCGGCCTTGGGCAGGCCGGCGATGAAGGCGGCGCGGTCTGCGGCCGATGCGAACCGGTCAGCCATCGGATTTCCCCTCTTCGCGCAGGATGATCGCCGCCTCGGGCTTGTGCTGGCGGATCTCGTCGATCGTCAGCCCGTCGACCTCGTGCGGGAAGATCAGCCACTGGTCGGTTTCGTGGACGAAGAAATCGGGGCGCAGGTCGGTGACGTTGCGGCCCGGCTTGAACCAGACGGTCGCGATGCGGATGTCGCGCGGCATATTGTGGCGACAGCGGGCCTTCAGCTCGGCGATGAAGGCGCGGATGCTGCGCCCGCTGTCGAAGACATCGTCGATGATCAGCAGCCGGTCCTCGGGGTTCAGCGTGTCGATCAGATAGCCCAATGCGAAGACTTTGACGTGCGCGTCCTGCTTGTCGATGCCGTGGTAGGAGGAGGTACGGATCGCGATATGGTCGCAATGCTGGCCGTGATAGTCGAGCAGTTCCTGCACCGCGATCCCGACCGGCGCGCCGCCGCGCCAGATGCCGACGAGATGCGTCGGCTGGAAACCGCTGTCCAGCACCTGCATCCCGAGCCGGAAGGAGTCGGCGAGCAGGTCGTTCGCGCTGATGAAGATCTTCTCGCCGCTCATTCCGGGTCCGCCGATCCTGTTACCGCTTGGCCGCGATATAGCGCGTTACCTGCTCTTCGAGAATATCGAGCGGCAGCGCGCCTTCGCTCAGCACCGCTTCGTGAAAGTCGCGGATGTCGAAGCGCGGGCCGAGTTCGCTTTCGGCGCGTTTGCGCAGCTCAGCGATCTTGAGCTGGCCGACCATGTAGCTCGTCGCCTGCCCCGGCCAGTTGAAATAGCGGTCGACCTCGCGTGCGATGTCGGTGTCCGACACCGAGCTGTTCGCCTTGAAGTAAGCGATCGCCTGTTCGCGCGTCCAGCGCTTCGAATGGATGCCGGTGTCGAGCACGAGGCGGATCGCGCGCCATACCTGCAGCGACAGCATGCCGAAGCGGTCATAGGGGGTCTTGTAGACGCCCATCTCGTTCGCGAGCCGCTCCGAATAGAGCCCCCAGCCCTCCATATAGGCGCCGTAACCGCCGAACTTGCGGAATTTCGGGATGCCCGCGAGTTCCTGCTGGCGCGCGATCTGGAAATGGTGGCCCGGCGCGCCTTCGTGCGCGGCGATCCCGGCGACCTGCACCTTCTGCGTCTGGTTCATGTCGACGAGGTTGACATAATAGATGCCGGGGCGCGAGCCGTCGGCCGAGGGCGGGTTGTAGAAGGCGGTCGACGCCGTCCGCTCGCGCCATTTCTCGACCGCGCGCACTTCGAGCGCCGCCTTCGGCAGCACGCGGAAATAGCGCGGCGCGGCGTCCATCACCGATGCGATCACCGCGCGTGCGTCGGCGAGATAGGTTTCGCGGCCGGCCTCGGTGTTCGGATATTTGAACCGCGGATCGGTGCGGATGTGATCGAAGAATTGTTCGAGCGTGCCGGTGAAGCCGACCTCGCGCTTGATCGCCTCCATCTCGCCGCGGATCGCAGCGACCTGCTGGAGGCCGAGGTCGTGGATCTGGTCGGCGGTCAGGCTCGTGGTGGTCGAGCTTTTGAGGCGGTCGGCATAATAGGCGGCGCCATCGGGGAGGTTCCATGCGCCGAAATTGCCCTTCGATTGGGGCTCGATCTCGTCGATCGCGGCGATGAGCGTGGTGTAGCCTTGTTTGAAGGGACCGGTCAGCGCGGCGCTGGCGTCAGCGAGCAGCTTCGCCTTCGTCGCGGCGGGGGCATTCAGCGCGTCGACCTTCTTGCGGAAGTCGGCCCTCAGCGTCGAATCGGCGCCGCCGTCGAACGGCGCGCCGGTAACGATCTTCAGCGCGTCGGCGCGCGCGGGCGCGAAATTGACCTTGTTCGGGACGATCCCCGCTGCAGCCTGTTCGCGCATCGTCGCCGCGACTTCGCGCATCACGCGGTCGGTGTCGCGAAGGCGGGCGATATAGGCCTCCGCGTCCTGCACGCTGTCGACCTTGTGATTGTTGATCAGCAGGACAGGGATCGCGCCGGCGGGGCTACCATTGGTCGAAACGGGGAAGCGGAGGTTGCGGAAGCGGAGCGATTCGCGGCCGCGTTCGACTTCATATTCGAACAGGCGAAAGCTCACGCGTGCGCTTTCGCCGAGCTGGTCGGGCTTGAAGCGTGCGCGCATGTCCTTGAGCTGGCGCTCGGCGAGCTCCTGCTCGCGCACCGATGCGGCGTCGGTGTAATCGTCGAGCTTGCCGTAGTTGGTCTTGAGCCCGAGCTGGGTCTGCGATTCGGGGCTGAGCGCCAGCCGCTCGTCGAACGCCTGATCGAGGAACGCGAGCAGCGCCTGATCCTGCACGCCGGCCTGCGGTGCCGCCTGTGCGAAGGCGGGCGCGGTCAGCGGAGCGAAGGGCAGGACGGGGAGCAGCATCAGGGCAACGACAAGGCGCATCACATTCTCCTATTCGAATGAGAGGCTTGTTGCGCACCGCCGGGCCGGGCGCAATATTATTTCAGCGGTCGGTTGTGCCTGCCTGTTTCGCAAAGGCGGTTATCTGTCGTCGCGCGGCGCGAAGGGCCGGTTTGGAGTGGATTGCGGACGTCCCCATGTTACCAGCGTGCATGACCACCGTGCACAAATCTTCCGCCTCGCTTGGGTTTTATGGCGATGATCTTGATCCAGCGGAGATAACCGATCTGCTGGGTGGCGAACCATCAGTAGGTGTTCGAAAGGGCGCGACTTGGCTGACTTCCTTAGGTGTCGAGAAGGTCGCTCGCATAGGTTCATGGCGACTGAAGGCCGACCGCCATGAGCCCGAAAATCTGGATTTCCAGATAAGCTGGCTGCTGAATGGCCTGACAAACAACCTAGTTTCTTGGCGGTCATTGTCACAGCGCTATCGAGGCAGGATTTTTTGCGGTTTGTTTCTAGCGAGTGGGAACGAAGGACTCACTCTCCAATCCGAAACCCTTGTTCGTGTTGGAGAGCGAGGCCTGCTCATTGATCTCGATATCTACGGGCAAGACCTCCTCGATTGAACGGCCGCAATCGGTCGATTGCGCCTCATCCGCAAGATAGCCTATGGCCACCGGCGATGGACGAAGAGGGAAAGCAATGGCCGCGACATTTTCAGTGGACGAGCGACGCGAGCATTTTGCTTATTGCGTCCAACTGTTTGGCGGAACCACTGCATTCTCGCGGCGCCTTGGCATAGACGAGCGGGCCATCCGCCGTTTTATCAATGGCGAGCGGCCCCTTGGTGACGGGCTTTTGGAAGACACCGCAAAGGCATTGCGCCTGCTCATCGATGAAGCAACCGCGGCCGAGGCACAGATCGCTGCCACGTTGCGCTTTCCGCCGGCCGATCCGTCATAGCCGAAATCGGTCGCCTCCAGCCGTTCGTCATCCCGGGCTTGACCCGGGATCCATAACCGCGCCGTTGTCATGGACCCCGGATCAAGTCTGCCGAGCCACGTGTCTCGTTAGAGGGTGACGAGAGCGGAGATGGACGCGTCCCGGTCGCCAACCATCGTCGCCACCCAGCTATTTCCGCGACGCGGCGCTCTGGTCGCGGATAGCCTTGAATTCGCTGCCGTCCTTCCAGCCCGGCCATTTGGCCGAGCGCGCGAGTTCGTCGCCGATCGTGTAGAAGAGCGAAATATCCTGAACCGCTCCGTCGAGGTTCCAGCTTTCGTCCCACGCGTCGCACGCCTGATGATAGCATTTGCCGGTATAGGCATCGACCCACGCCTGCCCCGCCGGTTTGCCGCCCGCGACGAGGTCGGAGGCGCCCGCGATGCCCATCATGAGGAGGACGGGGACGCCGCGCTTGGCCATGCTGAAGTGATCGGCGCGGTAGAAAAGACCGCGTTCGGGGAGGCTCTCGACGCTGACGGTGCGGCCCTGCGCCGCGGCGACGCGCGCGAGATCGTCCTCGAGACTGCCCTGCCCCTTGCCGACGAGGATGACGTCCTTCGCCCTGCCCGCGGTTTGCAGGATGTCGAGGCCGAGGTTGGCGACAGTCTTTTCGACCGGGAAGATCGGATTTTGGGCATAGGCTTCCGAGCCGAGCAGCCCGCGCTCCTCGGCGGTCCAGAAGGCGAAGGCGATCGTGCGGTCGGGGGCGGGCGCGGCCTTGAAGCGCCGCGCGATCTCGAACAGCCCCGCGACGCCGAGCGCATCGTCGTTAGCGCCGGCGCGGTAGATGCGGCCCTTTTCATCGGGCGCGCCCGCGCCATAGGCGTCCCAGTGCGCGCCATACATCACGACCTCGTCAGGGCGTTTCGTCCCGGAGATTTTCGCGAGGACATTCTGGCTCTGCACCACCGCCTGCGTCACCGGGATCGCGGCGTTGAAGCCGGTGTCGAGGTCGACGGGCCGGAAATCCTTGCGGCGGGCGGCGACGCGCAGCTTCGCGAGATCCTGCCCGGCGCCGGCGAAGAGCTTCGTCGCGGTCTCGCCCGAGATCCAGCCTTGGAGCGCGAGGCTCGTCACCTTTTCAGGGGGCATAACGAGGCCGTAGTTTTCGCCGCCCGGTGCTTTGACGACGTTCCAGCCGTAACCGACGCCGTCGGTGTCGTGGACGATCAGCGCGGCGACCGCGCCGCGGCGAGCGGCCTCCTCGAACTTGTAGGTCCAGCGGCCATAATAGGTCATCGTCCGGCCGCCGAACTTGCCGAAGGCATCCTCGCCCTTCGCCGCGACGAAATCGGGGTCGTTGATCAGGAAGACCGCGACCTTGCCCTTGAGATCCTGCCCCTTGAAATCGTCCCAGCCGCGCTCGGGCGCCGATACGCCATAACCGACGAACACCATCGGCGCGTTCTGGACGACGGCCTGCTCCTTCGGCTGGAGCGTCGAGACATAGATGTCGGTGCCGAAGGCGAGCGGCGTCGCCGTGCCCTTGCGGTCGAAGGCGAGCGTCGTCGGGGTACCGAGCCGCGTGTGGAGCAGCTGAACGGGCTGGGTCCAGCCGCCGTCGGTGCCCGCGGGTTCGAGCCCGAGCGCCTGCAGCCGGCCGATCAGGTAACCGATCGTGCGTTCCTCGCCCACCGTGCCGGGCGCGCGGCCCTGGAACTGGTCGGAGGCGAGGGTGCGGACGGTTTCGGTGAGCTGCGCGGGGTCGATGCCCGATTGGGCCACGGCGGGGGCGGCGATGGCAGCAAGGAGAAAGGCGGCGGCAAGACGGTTTTTCATGGTCGCTTTCCGGTAATCAGCGGTCGAGGCAGCGTTTGAGATAGGCGCGTGCGCCGACAAAGTCGCGCATTTCCACCTCCATCGGCGCGGCGTTTTCGAAGGTCAGGGTCACGGCGACGACGGCGAGGAATTTGTCGAGATTTTCGACATGGCCCAGCGGGATGTCGTGCCACATGCGGTCTTCGCCGATCGCGAAGCTGGTCACTTCGACCGCGCGGCCGCCCATCCCCGCAATGTCGAGCACTGCCTTGCGCGGTTCGAGTTCGCGCGTTTCGTCCTTTGCCAGCGGCTTCGGATCGCGGGCGGTCGCGCGCGCGGCGATCGCGAGCGCCATATTGTTCGTGTCGCTGGCGACCGCCAATGTCCAGGCGTCGTCGATGCCGCCGCTGTCCTTCCATGTGACGGTGCATTGCATCTTTCCGCGCCAGGGTGCCCCGGCGGGATCGCCGGGCTGGGGGGCAAGCATCAGGAGCGGCATGAGCGCCGTGGCGGAGAAGAAGGGCATGATCTTGTTTCCCGTTTCGGGTTTGGAAACCGGCTCTTAGCATGACCGGGCGCGTTGTGAACCGCTGCGGCGGTGACGATCGCGGCCAAGTGCGTTAGGGGCGGGTGGTGACTTTCAAACGGCCCGTTTCGATTTCCCGCCGCGCGCTGGCCGCGGCCTGTGCGCTCGCGCTGGCCGGGTGCGGGCCGAAGCCGCCGCTGCGCGTGATGGCGTGCGACGCCGCCCCCGCCGCGCCGGTGCGGGTGGCGGCCGACGGGCAAACGGCGACCGCCACGCTGTCGGTGCTGACCTATAATCTCGAGGGGCTCGGCTGGCCGGCGCGCAAGGGGCGCGCGGCCGAGCTCAAGGCGATCGGCGAACGGCTGGCGGCGATGCGCGAAGGCGGCACCGGCCCCGACGTCATCCTGTTCCAGGAGATGTTCAGCGGCGCGGCGAAGCGCGCGGTCGCGGCGAGCGGCTATCCCGCGATCGCGCCGGGACCGCGCCGGACGACGCCGCCCTATTTCGCCGACCTCGACAAGCTGGCGGGCAGGGCCAAGCCGCTCAAGGGCGAGCTGGGGATCAAGCTGGTCGGCGGCGGGCTGGCGATCGCGTCGCGCTATCCGATCGTCGACAGCGCGCGGGGTGCCTATGGCCGGCGTGCGTGCGCCGGGCTCGACTGCCTGTCGAACAAGGGGGTGATGCTCGCCCGTATCGCGATGCCCGGCGTGCCGGTGCCGATCGACATCTATAACACGCATATGAACTCGCGCGGGGCGTCGGGGGTGACGGCGGAGCGCGACGGCGAAGCGCATGCGCGGCAGGCGATCGCGGCGTCGGATTTCATCGCGCGGACGCAGGACCTCGCCGCGCCGCTGATTTTCGGGGGCGATTTCAACATGCGCCATTCGGAGGATCGCTGGGCGGGATTCTCCCAATATCACCCGCTGACGTTGGTGCACGAGGCGTGCGTCGACCCCGCGTCGGGATGCGAGGTCAAGATGTCATGGGACGGCGATGCGCCGTGGATGGACACGCAGGACCTGCAATTCTTCGCCGACGGCGAGCGGCTGACGGTGCGCCCGGTGCGCGTCGAGGCGCTGTTCGACGGCGGCGCGAGCGGCCCGCGGCTGTCCGATCACGACGGGTTCCTGGTGACATATGAGCTGCGCTGGCCGGCGGCGATGGTCGCGAAGCGCGGCTGCTAGAGTGCCGCCAGCAAGGCCGCGGCCGTTGCACCGGCGATCGCGAGGAGGATCACCGCGCGGGGACCGTAGGTCCGCAGGAGGCGCGCCGTTCGCGGTTCGGCGGGGGGCCAGTCGGCGATGCCGGCGGGCTCGGTTTCGGGCCGGGCAGGGGCGATGCGATCCGGGACGGCGGGCCGCGAGGCGAGGTCGGGGCCGCTGATCCCGCTGGCGAGTGCGAGCTTTTCGAACGCAACCGCCATCTTGCCTTCCTTGAGGATGCGCGCGACGCGCCCCTGCCGCGCGTCGCCCGGCGAGACGGGAAGCGCGCCGACGAGGCGTTCGACCTCGGCGTCGAGCGCGTGCAGGTCGTCGATCGCCTCCATCGCGCGCGATCGGTCGCCGCGCTCGAGCGCGAGTTGCAGCCGGGTCAGCGACAAAAGGCCGATACGGCAGAACTGGAGCCCCAGCGCCTGATCGTCCGCGGTCGGCGGCGGGCCGAGCGGGTCGGGCTCGTGCCGGGTCGAAAGCGCGCTCATCATCCTTGCTCCTGTCCTCGCTCACCCCCCTGCCCGACTAGAGCGAAGCCGCGCGTGCGGGGAAGCGCCGATAGGCCCGCTGTGCCGCGGATGCGGCGGATGGTGGCACGGCATGGGCATGCGGGTTTGAAAGCAAGAAACGGGGCGCGGGCCGGACGCCGCGATGGCAGGATCGGCGCATGACACAGACGATGGAAACACGCATCGGCGCGCGTATCGAAGCGCTGGACCTTGACGCCATGGCGGCGGCGCTCGATCGCGAGGGGTGGGCGGTGCTGCCGCGGCTGCTGAGCGACGCCGAGTGCGACGATATCGCGGGGCTTTATGCCGGGGAGGCGGGGTTCCGCAGCCGGGTGCTCATGGCGCGGCACGGCTTCGGGCGCGGCGAATATCGCTATTTTTCCTATCCGTTGCCGCCGCTCGTCGCGATGCTGCGCGAGCGCCTGTATCCGTCGCTCGCGCCGATCGCCAACCGCTGGCACGAGCGGATGGGGATGGCGGTGCGCTTCCCCGCCGACCACGCCGAATATCTCGCGCGCTGCCACGAGGCGGGGCAGCAGCGGCCGACGCCGCTGCTGCTGCAATATGGGCCGGGCGACTATAATTGCTTGCACCAGGATTTGTACGGCGAGCATGTCTTTCCGTTGCAGGCCGCGGTGCTGCTGTCGGCACCCGGCAGCGACTTTGGCGGCGGCGAGTTCGTGCTGACCGAACAAAGGCCCCGGATGCAGTCACGCGCCGCGGTGGTGCCGCTGGCGAAGGGCGATGCCGTCGTCTTTGCGGTGAACGCGCGGCCGGTGAAAGGCGCGCGCGGCGATTACCGCGTCGCGATGCGCCACGGGGTCAGCGAAATCCGGTCGGGACGGCGGCATACGCTGGGGGTGATTTTCCACGACGCCAGCTGAGGCAGCGGCCGGGAGGGGATCGCCCGGCTCAATACCCCAGCGTCGCCTCGAGGAACCAGATGCGCTGCTGCGTCTCGTCGGCCCAGCCGTCGACCAGCCCGCTCGTCGCGATATCGCCGTCGGCTTCGGCCGCGGCCTTCACCTCCTTGAGCTGGCCGAGCAGGATCTTGTTGTCGTCGGCGAGCGCGCGGATCATCGCCTCGGCACCCAGGCCCGCGCTGTCATCGTCGCGGATCGACGCGCGGCGGCCGATATCGCCGATCGAACGCAGGGTCGGTGCGCCATTCTTGCGCACGCGCTCGGCGATCAGGTCGGTCGTCGCGAAAATCTGCGCCGCCTGTTCGTCGAACAGCAGGTGCAGTTCGCGAAACTGCGGACCCTGCACGTGCCAATGATAGTTTTTGGTCTTGAGATAGAGCGCGAAACTGTCGGCGAGCAGCGCGTTCAGCGCATCGGCGACGGCGGGAGCATTGTCGGTTTTCTGGGACATGGGAGCATCCTTTCTTTGCTCCCCCGATATAGCGAAGAGGAGCGGTGCTTTCCCATTGAAGCTTTGGGTAAGCTTCATCGATAAAAACGATAAGAACTAACAGGTCGAAGCAATCATCCGATCAATCCAAATGCGCCCAGCGCCATGCGGCAGCCCCAAAGCGCCAGGACGACCGCGCTCGCCCAGCGTAGGATGCGCGCTGCGCGCCGCTCGGCGAGCGCCGGGCCGAAGGCGAGGAAGGGCAGCATCGCAAGCGTCCAGCCGACAAGCCCGCCCGCCGCGGCCCATTGCCCCGCACCGCTCGTCGCGGCGAGCGCGCCGATCAGGAAATGGCTGCGGTCGCCGAACTGCGCGGCGAGCATCCGCCCCGCCAGCAGCGCCAGCGGCGCATCGTCGGCACCCGCATCGGAGAGGAGCTTCACGCGCCAGAGCAGCGCCACCGCCGCCGACAGCATCGCGAGCGCGACGAGCAGGGCCGCCACCCCCTGCCCGATCAGCCCGTTCGCGATTGTCCCCGCGACCGCGGCAACGACGGCATTGATGATGAAGGCGCCGAACGCGATGACCACCGTGACGCGGCGGTCGGCGCGAACGCTCAGCAGTCGCGACAAAAAAATCCCGCTGCGCCCGTCGGCATTGGCGAGCAGCACCGCCACCAGCGCAAGCATGATTGCATCCATGAATAGCGTCTGGATTGTCGGCAGTTTGGCGTCAATGCCCCAGCCGCACCGCGACCGACGCCAGCCACGCTTCGTGCGCGGCCGCCGGAAGGGTGCCGCGCGGCGCACTGGCGGCATCGCTCATCGCGTCGAGATAGGTCAGGATCGCCGCGCGATAGCCGCCCCCCGCAACCGCCGATTCGAGCCGGCTCGCCAGCGTCTCGACCGCGGCAAAGCCGTTGTCGCGCGCGAGGCAGCGGATGTCGTCGATCCCCTGGACGATCTGCGCGAGCGCGCAGTGCGGCAGCGCTTCGGCGAGCGCGCCGATCTGGCCGGTAATCCGGTCCTGCATGTCGAGATATGGGTCGGTCTGGTTTCGCATCGTCCACCCCCTTGTTCGCACGGGAAACGATGCGCTTTTTTGGTTAACGCGCGGTTAGCGCTGGCTAGCGGTGACCGGGCAGCCCGCCGAGGCTCTGCTTGCTGCGATACATGTCGCGGTCGGCAGCGGCCAATATGTCCGATTCGGTCATGCCGGTCTGGAGCATCGCAATGCCGAAACAGGCCGACAGGGCAATCTCGTGCCCGTCATAATGCGTCGGGGCAGCGGTCAGCACCTCACACAGCCGGGTCACCTGCGCGCGTGCGCCCTCCTCGCTCGACTGGTCGAGGATCAGGCCGAACTCGTCGCCGCCGATGCGCGCCGCGACGTCGGTCGCGCGGATCGACGCGGCGAGCCGCTTGGCGATTTCGAGCAGCGCGAAATCACCCGCGGCATGGCCGAAATTGTCGTTGATATATTTGAGCTGGTTGACGTCGACGAAGACGACCGCAGCGCGTTCGGCGTGGCGTTCGAAGCGCGCCATGCGGTGATGGATCGCGGTCAGGAAATAGCGGCGGTTGAACAGCGGGGTCAGCGTATCGCGCTCGGACACGCGTTCGAGTTCGGCGACGGCGATCTTCAATACGCGGTTTTCGCGGCGCAACGCGTCGCGTTCCCGGCGTATGTCACGCAGCTGGTCCTCGATGGAGTCAACGGATACGGTGCCGAACTGGTCGACTGCGATCCGTGCCCCCCCTACGCTATCCATGCCTGATCCCCGGCGCGCCCTACCCTCCGCCGGCCGGACGCCGACGGATCTAAGTCCGGCAACCCTAGCCGCGACTTGATACCAATCGGTAAACGCGCCCGACATCAATTGCGCGACCCGCCCGCGCGGGACCCCGTTCCTTGCCAGCAGCCCCCAACGCGATCTCGATGCTTCCATCTCGATAAGACAGGCTCTAGGGGGAGGGCGGCGGCGATTCATCGCCGCCCGCAGGAGGGACGGGTGATGGGCGAGAACGCGCCGCAAGTCGGTGTCATCATGGGCAGCCAGTCGGACTGGCCGACGATGGCGCACGCGGTCCAGATCCTCGAGGAATTCGGCATCGCGCACGAGGTGCAGATCGTCTCGGCGCACCGCACCCCCGATCGCCTCGTCGCCTATTCCAAAAGCGCCGCCGACCGCGGACTGAAGGCGATCATCGCCGGCGCCGGCGGCGCAGCGCACCTGCCCGGCATGGTCGCATCGATGACGCGCGTGCCGGTACTCGGCGTGCCCGTCCAGTCGGCGGCCCTGAGCGGCGTCGACAGCCTCTATTCGATCGTCCAGATGCCCGGCGGCATTCCGGTCGCGACCTTTGCGATCGGCAAGGCTGGCGCGACCAACGCCGGCCTCTTCGCCGCCGCGCTGCTCGCGAACAACGATCCCGGCCTCGCCGAAAAGCTCGATGGCTGGCGCGAAGCGCAGACGAACAGCGTCGCCCCCACCCCCGTTCGCGAAGGCTGATCTTTTGCTCCCACCCGGTTCGACGATCGGCATTCTCGGTGGCGGCCAGCTCGGCCGCATGCTTGGCCTCGCGGCGGCGCAGCTCGGCTACAAGGTTCATATCTACGCCCCCGACGCGGAAAGCGTCGCGGCCGAGGTGACCGCGCATCACACGCAGGCGGCGTGGGACGACGAGCCGCGCCTCGCGGCCTTTGCCGCGCATTGCGACGTCGTCACCTATGAATTCGAAAATGTTCCCGTCGACACGGTGCGCTTCCTGTCGGGGCATGTCGCGGTCCGCCCGGGGTACGAAGGCCTTGAAATCGCGCAGGACCGGCTCGCCGAAAAGACTTTCGTCGCCGGGCTCGGCGGCCGCCCCGCGCCCTTCGCCGCAGTGCCCGACCGCGCGGCGCTCGACGCGGCGTTGGAACGGATCGGTGCCCCCGCGATCCTGAAGACCGTGCGCATGGGCTATGACGGCAAGGGCCAGGCGCGCCTCGCCACCGCGGCCGATGCCGATGCCGCTTGGCAGGCGATCGACCGCCACGCCGCAGTGCTCGAAGGCTTCGTCACCTTCGCGCATGAATTTTCGGTGCTGCTCGTGCGCGGCATCGACGGCGAGGTCCGCTTCTGGGACTCGCCCGTCAATGTTCACGAGGGCGGCATTCTCGCGACCTCGACCCTGCCCCCGCCGCAGGCCGTGCTCGACCAGCAGGACGAGGCGCGCGCGCTGATGGCCCGGATCGCCGCGGAACTCGATTATGTCGGCGTCCTCACCGGCGAATTTTTCGTGAGCGACGACGGCCCGATCTTCAACGAGATGGCGCCGCGCGTTCACAACAGCGGCCATTGGACGATCGAAGGCGCGGTCGTCAGCCAGTTCGAAAACCATATCCGCGCCGTTGCCGGCCTGCCGCTCGGCAGCACCGGAACCGCGGCCTTGCCGGTCGTCATGCACAATCTGATCGGCGGCGGGATCGAAACCGTTCCCGACCTGCTCGCTGACCCCGCCTGCCACGTTCATCACTATGGAAAAGCCGAGGTCCGCGACGGCCGCAAGCTCGGCCACGCCACCTGGGTTGGAATCTCTCCCGCATGAATCATCCCGAAATCACGCTGGTCCTCGCGCGCGCCGCCAACGGCGTGATCGGCGCCGACGGCAAGATGCCCTGGCACCTGCCCGCCGACCTTCGCCGTTTCAAGCAGCTCACGATGGGCCGTCCGATGATCATGGGGCGCAAGACCTTCGACAGCCTGCCCGCGATCCTCGAAGGCCGCCGCCACATCGTCCTCACCCGCGATCCCGAATGGCAGGACGAGGGCGCCGAGCCGGTGGCGACGATCGAGGAGGCGCTGAGGCTCGCAAACGCCCCGCATGTGATGGTGATCGGCGGCGCCGAAATCTATCGGCTGTTCCTCCCACTCGCCGACCGCATCGAGCTCACCGAGGTCGCGCTCGAACCCAAGGGCGATGCGATCATCGATTATCCCGCCGCCGCCGACTGGAACGAAAGCGCGCGCGAAGACCATCCCGCCGACGACGCGGGCCGCCCGGCCTACAGCTTCGTCACGCTGACAAGGAAATAGGCCGATGCGCCGTTGGCTGTTCCGCATTGTGATCGTCCTGCTTATCGGCGCGGGCGCCTTCTTCGCCTTCGCTCCCGGCATCGCCGAACGCAGCATGAACCAGGTCGACGGCAAGCCGCTTCCGAAGGTCAGCGAACGCGCCAAGGCGCTGCATCAAACATTGTCGATCGTCGACCTGCACAGCGACAGCCTGATGTGGAAACGCGACATCACCGAGTCATCGGACCAGGGCCATGTGGACTTTCCGCGCCTGTACGAAGGCAATGTCATGTTGCAGGTCTTTTCCAGCGTCACCAAGACGCCGAGGGGCCAGAATTACGACGCCAACAGCGCCGATACCGACAATATCACCCCGCTGGTGATCGCCCAGCTTCAACCGCTGCGGACATGGAACTCGCTGCTCGAACGGTCGCTTTGGCACGCACAAAAGCTGGACGCGGCCGCAAAGAAATTTGGCGAAAACAACCGCAAAGCCAACCGCTTCAGCACACATGGCATCTCGATCGTCCGCGATGCGCCCGGGTTGACCTCTCTGGCCGAACTTTACGATCCCGAGAGCGGCATCGTCGCCGATCATGGCGCCCCTCTCGGCGCGATGCTCAGCATCGAGGGTCTTCAAAACCTCGAAGGCAACATCGCCAATCTCGACAAGCTTTACGCCGCGGGCTTCCGCATGGCGGGGCTCACCCATTTCTTCGACAATGATCTCGCGGGATCGATGCACGGCCTCAAAAAAGGCGGGCTCACCCCGCTCGGCCGGCAGGTCGTCGAGACGATGGAGGCGAAGGGCATGATCGTCGACATCGCACATTGCTCGAGCGCCTGCGTCGCCGACATCCTCAAGATCGCGCGCCGCCCCGTCGTCTCCAGCCACGGCGGCGTACAGGCGACGTGCAAGGTCAACCGCAACCTCAGCGACGCCCAGATCCGCGGTGTCGCCGCGACCGGCGGCCTCGTCGGCATCGGCTATTGGGACGCCGCGGTGTGCGATACCTCGCCCGCCAGCATCGCAAAGGCGATGAAGCATGTCCGCGACCTTGTCGGGATCCAGCATGTCGCGCTCGGCAGCGATTATGACGGCGCGACCACCGTGCGCTTCGACACGTCGAAGCTGGCGCAGGTGACGCAGGCGCTGATCGACGCAGGCTTCAGCGACGACGAAATCCGCGCCGCGATGGGCGGCAACGCGATCCGCGTGCTCAAGGCGGGGCTCGTGCCCCTGACCCCGCCGACGCGATGATCCGCCTAGACGGCCACCACCGCATCGACGGAACCTTGCGCGGCGGGGTGATCGCGCTCGGCAATTTCGACGGATTTCATGCCGGACATCAGGCGGTCGTCGGCCGCGCGGTGCGCCACGCGCAGGACGAGGGTCGGCCGGCGATCGTCGCGACCTTCGACCCGCATCCGGTGCGCTTTTTCAAACCCGACGTCGCGCCCTTCCGCCTGACGACGCTCGACCAAAGGCAGGAACTCTTCGCCGCCGCGGGCGCCGACGCGATGCTCGTCCTGCCGTTCGACGCGACGCTCGCGGGGACGACGGCGGAGGATTTCATTACCGGGCTGCTGCTCGATCGCTACGGCGCCGCGGGGGTCGTGACCGGCGCCGATTTCGTCTTCGGCAAGGGCCGCGGCGGCAATGTCGTGACGCTCGCCGACCATGCGCGCCGCCTCGGCTTCTTCACCGAAATGGTCGCCCCCGTCGACGACGCCGAAGAGGTGATTTCGTCGAGCCGCATCCGCGAAGCGTTGCAGGCAGGCGACTGCGCCACCGCAACACGCCTCCTCACCCGCCCCTTCACCATACGCGGGCAGGTGCAGCACGGCGACAAGAACGGCCGCCTTTTGGGCTTTCCGACCGCCAACCTCGACATGGGGCAATATCTGCGCCCGCGTTACGGCATCTACGCCGTCACCGGTCGCCTGCCCGACGGCCGCATCCTCAAGGGCGCGGCAAACCTCGGCATCCGCCCGAGCTTCGATCCGCCGAAGGAATTGCTCGAACCGCATTTCTTCGACTTTGCCGAGGATCTTTACGGGCAGGAACTCGACGTCGCCTTCCACGCCTTCATCCGGCCCGAGGCGAAGTTCGACAGCATGGATGCGCTGATGGCGCAGATCGCCGCCGACTGCGAAGAGGCGAAGCGGCTGCTGAGCGACTTATAGCGCCTTCGTCACCCCGGACCTGATCCGGGGTCAAGACGGGGGCACGGGGGTGGATGCCGGATCAGGTCCGGCATGACGAGGGGGTGTGATGACCAACAGCGAAGACTGGGCCAGCGCCCTCGAGGGCCCGAAGAAAAAGCCGATGAAGCGTCGCACCAAAATCGCGCTCTGGGTCTTTGCCGCGATCGTCGCCTGGCTCACCCTTTCGAACGCCAGCTGGCTCGCCCCCGATCCTGCCGGCAAACCGAAACTCATCGCGCACCGCGGCGTCTATCACCTCTACGACAAGCGCGCCGCCGCCGGCCGCGACACCTGCACCGCCGCACACGCGCTGCCGCCGAGCCATGAGGTGTTCGAAAATACCCCCGAATCGATGCGCTGGGCGGTCGGGCTCGGCGCCGCGATGGTCGAGGTCGACGTCGCGCCGACGAAGGACGGCCGCATGGTGCTGTTCCACGACTGGACCGTCGATTGCCGCACCGATGGCACGGGCGAGACGCGCGACCTGACGCTGGCGCAATTGAAGGCGCTCGACATCGGCTATGGCTATACCGCCGACGGCGGCAAGAGCTTCCCCTTGCGCGGCAAGGGCGTCGGCAAGATGCCCACGGTCGAGGAAGGCCTCGCGGCGCTTCCCGTCCACCCGATCCTGTTCAACTTCAAGTCGAACGACGCCGCCGAGGCCGACCAGCTGTTCGCGATCCTCAAAGCCTCGGGCCGCGACAGCCAAAAGATCGGCGACGCCTTCTACGGCGGCACCCGCCCGGTGAAGCGGATGCGCGAACTGCT
Organism: Sphingopyxis sp. LARHCG72; assembly: GCF_052871675.1. Classification (NCBI taxonomy): domain Bacteria; kingdom Pseudomonadati; phylum Pseudomonadota; class Alphaproteobacteria; order Sphingomonadales; family Sphingopyxidaceae; genus Sphingopyxis; species Sphingopyxis sp. LARHCG72. The sequence continues at coordinate 284,119 of NZ_JBIXJU010000004.1, forward strand.
CCCAACCAACTGGTCCTTCGATCTCAAGGGCGGCGCAAAGGCGTGCACCAAAGACTATGTCACATATGGCTGGACCGGGATCGTACCCGAAAGCTGCCGGAACGGCGTGATCGCGATCCCGATCAACTATCAATGGGCCTTCTGGGGCTGGCCCGACCGGCTGATCGCGCGGATGGACAGCGTCGGCGCGCGCGTGATCGTGCTCGGCCCCCATGAAAGTGGCAAGTCGATCGAGGGGCTGACGACGCCGCAGCAACTCGCGAAAGTCCCCGCGAGCTTCAACGGCTATATCTGGGTCGAGGATATCCGCGAGGTCGGCCCGGCGCTGCGGCCGCGGCAGAAGTAGATTCCCCCGCCCATAACCCCCTCGTCACCCCGGACTTGATCCGGGGTCCCGCTCACCACCGCCTCGAAGCTGGACCCCGGATCAAGTCCGGGGTGACGGAGCGGGGATCATTCTGCGCCCAATTTCTTTGCGCGCACGCAAATCTGCGCTAAGCGCCGCGACCATGACTGATACGCCCTCCGCCGCCGAACAGCGCGATTATCGCGACACCGTCTTCCTGCCCAAGACCGACTTCCCGATGAAGGCCGGCCTGCCGCAGAAGGAGCCGCTGATTCTCGCCAAATGGCTCGAGGGCAATCTCGAGGGGCAGATTCGCGAAAGCCGCAAGGGCCGCGACCAATTCATCCTCCACGACGGTCCGCCCTACGCCAATGGCGACATGCACATCGGCCATGCGCTCAACCATATCCTGAAGGACATGGTCGTCCGCACCCAGACGCTGAAGGGCAAGGACGCGCCTTACGTGCCCGGCTGGGACTGCCACGGCCTGCCGATCGAGTGGAAGGTCGAGGAGCAGTATCGCAAGAAAAAGCTCAACAAGGACGAGGTTCCGGTCGAGGAATTCCGCGCCGAATGCCGCGCCTATGCGCAGCATTGGGTCGACACCCAGCGCGAGCAGCTGAAGCGCCTCGGCATCGGCGGCGACTGGGACCATCCGTACCTCACGATGGATTATGAGGCCGAAGCGACGATCGTCCGCGAACTGCTCAAATTCGCCGCCAACGACATGCTCTATCGCGGCGCCAAGCCGGTGATGTGGTCGCCGGTCGAAAAGACCGCGCTCGCCGAAGCCGAGATCGAATATGAGGATATCGTCTCGACGCAGATCGATGTCGCGTTCGAGATTGTCGAAAGCCCGATCGAAGAGTTGGTCGAGGCTTATGCGGTCATCTGGACGACCACCCCCTGGACGATCCCGGTCAACCAGGCTTTGGCCTATGGGCCGGAGGTCGATTATGTTTCGGTGAAGCTGTTCGACGACGCGATGCATGGCCTTGGCGAATATCTGGTGGCCGAACCGCTCCTCGAGCAATTCTATGCGCGCACCGGCCGCGACGGCACGATAATCTGGCGCGGCAAAGGCTCCGACCTCGCCGGCACCATCGCCCGCCACCCGATGCACGCGCTCGGCGGCTTCTTCGCACGCCCGCGTCCCTTCCTCGCGGGCGATTTCGTCACGACCGACAGCGGCACCGGCCTCGTCCATATGTCGCCCGACCATGGCGAGGATGATTTCGACCTCTGCAAGGCGAACGGGCTCGATCCCGTGTTCGCGGTCGAGGGCGACGGCAAATATCGCGAGGATTGGGGCTGGCTCCCCGGTCAGGGAAGCGTGATCAACCCCAAGTTCAACGCCCCCGACGGACCGATCTGCTCGGACCTCAAGGAAGCCGGCGCGCTGCTCGCGGCCTCGGCCGATTACAAGCACAGCTATCCACACAGCTGGCGCTCGAAAGCCAAGGTCATCTATCGCTGCACCCCGCAATGGTTCGTGCCGATGGACAAGGTGATGACGCACATCTCGCCCAAGACGCCGAGCGACCGGCGCTGGGAGAATGAGGGCGGCGCGCTCGATCCGCACAAGGAAGAGCTGTGCGACGCCCCCACGCTGCGCCAAGCGGCGATGCAGGCGATCGACGACACGCGCTTCGTCCCCGCCAAGGGCCGCAACCGCATCGGATCGATGGTCGAGGGCCGCCCCGACTGGGTGCTCAGCCGCCAGCGCGCGTGGGGTGTGCCGATCACGCTCTTCGTCGACCGCAAGACCGGCCATTATCTCAACGACCCCGCCGTCAACGACCGTATCGTCGCGGCGGTGAAGGCGGGCGGCGTCGACGCATGGAACGACGCGCGCGCGCAGGAATATCTCGGCGATCAATATGACGCTGCGAACTACGAGCGCATCACCGACATTCTCGACGTCTGGTTCGATTCGGGCTGCACCCACGCCTTCGTGCTCGAAAGCGGCAAATGGCCCGCGCTCGTCCGCCACGACGGCTCGACGCACAGCGCCGACCTCTATCTCGAAGGCAGCGACCAGCATCGCGGCTGGTTCCAGTCGTCGCTGCTCGAAAGCTGCGGCACGCGCGGACAGGCGCCGTACAAGGCCGTCCTCACCCACGGCTTCACGATGGACGCCAAGGGCTTCAAAATGTCGAAGTCGCTCGGCAACACGATCAGCCCGATCGACCTGATGCGCGACTATGGCGCCGACATCCTCCGCCTGTGGGCGCTGTCGGTCGACTTCACCGAGGACCACCGCATCGGCAAGGAAATCCTCACCGGCGTCGCCGACCAGTATCGCAAGCTCCGCAACACCTTCCGCTACCTGCTCGGCGCACTCGACGGGTTTTCGGAAGAGGAGCGCATCACCGACGTCGCGGCGATGCCCGAACTCGAACGCTATATGCTCTCGCTGCTCGCCGATCTCGACGGCAAGCTCGCGCGCGCGGTCGATGACTTCGACTACAACACATACACGCGCCTGCTCGCCGATTTCTGCAACGAGGATCTGTCGGCCTTCTATTTCGACATCCGCAAGGACGTCCTCTACTGCGACCTCGGCCCCGCCGCGCCGCTCGGCACCGACACGCGCCGCGCCTATCGCAGCGTGCTCGATGTGCTGTTCCACGCGCTCGTGCGCTATGCGGCGCCGGTACTCGTGTTCACCAGCGAAGAGGTGTGGGGCACGCGCTATCCCGAAGCGACCAGCGTCCACCTGCTCGAATGGCCGAGCGTCGACGCAGCGTGGAATGACGCCGCGCTCGCCGCCAAATGGGCGGGCGTCCGCACCCAGCGCGAGGCGGTGACCGAAGCGATCGAACCCTATCGCCGCGAAAAGACGATCCGTTCGAGCCTCGAGGCCGAGGTCACGATCCCCGATCCGACGCTCGATCCTGCGGCGCTCGAGGAAATCTTCATCGTGTCGGTCGCGCGCGCCGGGGACGAACTGGCCGTCACCCGCACCGAAAACCACAAATGCGGCCGCTGCTGGCGCCACCTGCCCGAGGTCGAAACCGACGGCGCCTTGTGCAATCGCTGCGACACGGTATTGACCGCGGCATGAGCAGCACCCGTTCCCCGCACCTGCGCTTCGGCCTGATCTTCGCCGCGGTCGCCTTCATCCTCGACCAGATCACCAAATGGGTGATCACGGTGCCGCTGTCGCTCGAACCCAAGGGGCAGATCGAGGTCGTCTCCTTCTTCAACCTGACCTGGGCGGAGAATTGCGGGATTTCGCTGTCGATGTTCGCCAGCTGCACCGACACGACGCGCTGGACGCTCGTCGCGGTCACGGGGATCGTCGCCGCCGCCGTCGCCTTCTGGATGACGCGCGAACAGGCGAAGGGCGATGTGATCGCGCTCGCGATGATCCTCGGCGGCGCGCTCGGCAATATCGTCGACCGCGTGCGCTTCGGCTATGTCGTCGACTTCGCCGACCTGCATTTCGGCGATTTCCGCCCCTTCATGATCTTCAACGTCGCCGATGCGTGCATCACCATTGGCGTGCTTTTGCTGGTTGCGCGCGCGCTGCTCTTGGGCGAAAAGGCCGGGAGCCCGGACGGTCAGCCGTCCGCCGAGTAACGGGGCGCATAGGAGTATATTACAAGTGAACCGGACCACTGCCATCCTGGCCGCCTCGATTCTTGCCACGACGCTGTCGGCCTGCGGGTCGAACAGCCTGTTCAGCCGCGACCGTCCCGACGAGATGATGGTGTCGCGCCAGGCGCCGCTCGTCGTGCCGCCCGATTATTCGCTGACCCCGCCGGCACCCGGCACCGCGCGCCCCGGCGGCGAATCGACCGCCGAACAGACGCTGCGCGCGCTCTTCGGCGGCCCGTCGGCGCGTAGCCCCGGCGAAACGCAGATCATCGGCAGCGCCGACGGCGCGCGCGCCGACCCCGGCATCCGCAGCCAGGTCGGCAGCCCCGACACGCAGGTCGTCGACAAGGGCCTCGTCGTGCGCGACATCCTCGCCGCGCCCGAAGGCGACGGCCGCGACGCCTCGGCGGCGATCCCGACCGCCTGAGCCCACTTCGAAACCTCAGTAGATCGACGGCCCGGCATCGCCCGGGCCGTTTTCCTTTGCACCGCGCGGCAGCCATTCGTCGCCCCACGCCTTGATCGCGTCATAGGTCGGGCGCAGCGCCTGCCCCGAGGGGGTCAGCCGGTATGTCGCGCGCTTGCCTTCGGGGGGCACGCGCTCGAGCACCCCCGCTTCCACCATCCAGCCAAGCCGCGAGGTCAGCGCGGCGCGCGAAATGTCGAGCCGGCCGAGGAAATCCTCGAAACGGTCGATCCCCAGGAAAGCCTCGCGCAGGATCAGCAGCACCCAGCGGTCGCCGAGCAGCCGCGACGCGCGGCCGACGGCACAGGGCGAACGCGATGGCACATAATCCTTCATAAGTCTGGATTTAAGACTTGACGCCATCGCGATGCAAGCGGCAATAAGTCTGCATTGCAGACTTAAAGGGATGGATCATGCGCGGACACCGCTTTGCCAGCAACGACGAGGCCGTCGCCTATATGAAAAGCGTCGCGGTCGATGCATCGGGCTTCACCGCCTTCCTTGGCGTCGAACCTTTGCGCTGTTTCGATGGCGAGGCCGAACTGCTGCTCGCGCTGCGCCCCGACATGACCCAGCATCACGGCTATGCGCATGGTGCGATCGTCGGACTGATGGCCGACAACGCCTGTGCTTGGGCGGCGTCGAGCGTGATCGGCGACGTCGTCACCGGCAGCTACACGATCAACTTCCTTGCCCCCGCGAAGGGCAGCCGGCTGCGCGCAAAGGGCAGCGTGGTCAAGGCAGGAAAGCGTCAGGCGATCGTGCGCGCCGATGTCTGGGCCGAAAGCGACGGCGAAGAACCGCGCCGCTGCGCCATCGCGCAGGCGACGATCGTCCCGGTGGGCTAGGTCCTGACTCCGGCTCAGCTGAACAGGTTCGACAGCAACAGCACCGCGACGATGCTTTCGACCATCGCGCGCGACGCATGGCCGAACGCACGCAGCCGGCTGCATTTCAGATGCTGGACGAACCAGGCGGTCTGCAGCGTGCCGAACCACAGCAGCGCCAGCAGCGCGAGCACGAGGCCCGCAACGAGCGACCAGACATGTGCCAGCCGGATCAGCACCTCGCTGGCGCCGAACAAGATCGCGAGCAGCGCGACGACATAGCATTGGCTGTAAAAGGGTGCACGCAGCGTTTCGCGCGTCAATTCGACCTTGCGCGCGCGCAGCAGCCGCGTCGCCATCAGAACCGCGAACAGGCTGTACGACACGATGCGCAGCATGATCAGGTCGGTGTTGGTGCTCACCAGCGCCGACAGGCCGACCTTGCTCGTCACCACCGCATCATTGCCGATCAGCGCGAGTTCGGCGGCATGGACGATGATCAGCGACAGCAGCAGGAACAGCGGCGGCGACAGCGTGTCGGTATATTGCTGGTCTTCGCTATCGCCCTGCTCGAGGTCCGAATAATCCATCATCTGCAACGGATGAATGAGCGTGCGCCACAGCGTGATCGGATAAAAGATCAGCCAGGACATGACCTCATAGAGCAATTCGTCGAGCGATTGCAGGAGGTTGAAGAAATTCACCTGTCTACCCCCTCGCCGCATCATCCGCGCAAGGCGGAGACATATCTGCCCCTATTTGAAGACCTTCTTCGGCGTCAGGTCCAGGCACTTCTTCCAGATCGGTTTCGCCTTGTCGGCATCAATCTTGACCACCAGATGCCGGATATAGACAGTGTCCTTGCTGAGACCCAGCTTGGCACCGCGTCGTTCGCTTTCGGTAACCCAGTAACGGGCAAATTTGTCGCCAGTGGGCGATGGCACAGCGACCGCCGCAAACTGGCTGTACGCCCGGCATTCCATCGCTTCGTCCAGTTGGGCTTCCTTCGCGGCCATATCGTCGGCCGCCGCCGAAGCCAGCAACAGCATCGCAGCGAGCACGGTGCTGCCGCTCAAGCCCGTGCGCCCGCTTCCTCGACGCCCGCGCTGTTGTGGCGCAGCGCCTTCAGCACCGTATCGACGATCTGCGGCGCGTTGAGCCCCGCTGCGTCATATTGCAGCTCGGGCTTGTCCTGATCCTGGAAGACGTCGGGCAGGCGCATCGTGCGCAGCTTCAGGCCCGCATCGATCAGCCCCTCGTCGCTCGCGAGCGTCAGCACATGCGCGCCGAGCCCGCCGACGCTGCCTTCCTCGACCGTCACGCACACCTCGTGGGCGGCAAGCGTCTTGCGGATCAGCTCCTCGTCGAGCGGCTTGGCGAAGCGCAGGTCGATCACGCTCGTCGACAGCCCGCGCGCCTCCAGCGTATCCGCCGCCTTCAGCGCCTCGGCGAGCCGCGTGCCGAGCGACAGGATCGCGACGGTCTTGCCGGCGCGCACGACGCGCCCCTTGCCGATTTCGAGCTTCTGCGGAACCTCGGGCAACGCCACGCCGGTGCCATTGCCGCGCGGATAGCGGAAGGCGATCGGGCCATCGTCATATTCGGCGGCGGTATAGGTCATATGCACCAGCTCGGCCTCGTCGGCCGCCGCCATCACCACCATGTTGGGCAGCGTCGCGAGATAGGTCACATCGAACGATCCCGCATGCGTCGAGCCGTCGGCGCCGACGAGCCCCGCGCGGTCGATCGCAAAGCGCACCGGCAGATTCTGGATCGCGACATCGTGCACGACCTGATCATACGCGCGCTGGAGGAAGGTCGAATAGATCGCCGCGAACGGCCGCATCCCCTGCGCCGCGAGGCCCGCGGCAAAGGTCACCGCATGCTGCTCGGCGATCCCGACGTCGAAGGTGCGGTCGGGGTGCGCCTTCGCGAATTTGTCGACCCCGGTGCCCGACGGCATCGCCGCGGTGATCGCAACGATGCGCTTGTCGGTGTCGGCGAGCTTCGCGAGCGTTTCGCCGAAGACATTCTGATACGCCGGCGGTCCCGGCGGCGCCTTCGCCTGTACCCCGGTGATGACGTCGAATTTCTGCACGCCATGATATTTGTCGGCCGCGGCCTCGGCAGGGGCATAGCCCTTGCCCTTCACCGTCACCGCATGGATCAGCACCGGGCCATGGTCGCTGTCGCGGACATTTTCGAGCACCGGGATCAGATGTTCGAGATTATGCCCGTCGATCGGCCCGACATAGTAGAAGCCGAGTTCCTCGAAGAGCGTCCCGCCCATCGCCATGCCGCGCGCATATTCGTCGGTCTTCTTCGCCGCCTTGTGCAGCGGTTCGGGCAGCTTGCGCGCAAAGCGCCGCGCGATCTCGCGCAGCTCGATGAACGGCCGCGACGAGACGAGCTTCGCCAGATAGGCCGAAAGCCCCCCGACGGGCGGCGCGATCGACATGTCATTGTCGTTGAGGATGACGATCAGCCGGTTTCCCGCCGCGGCGGCATTGTTCATCGCCTCATAGGCCATGCCCGCGGACATCGACCCGTCGCCGATCACCGCGATCGCGCGGCCCGGCTCGTCCTTCAGCTTGTTCGCGATCGCAAAGCCCAGCGCGGCGCTGATCGAGGTCGAGGAATGCGCGGCACCGAACGGATCGTACTCGCTTTCGCTGCGCTTGGTGAAGCCGCTGAGGCCGCCGCCGGTGCGCAGCGTGCGGATGCGGTCGCGGCGCCCGGTGATGATCTTGTGCGGATAGCATTGGTGCCCGACGTCCCACACGATCTTGTCGCGCGGCGTGTCGAACACATAATGGAGCGCGGTCGTCAGCTCGACGACCCCCAGCCCCGACCCCAGATGCCCCCCCGTCGTGCCCACGGCCGAGATCATCTCGGCGCGCAGCTCGTCGGCGAACTGGCGGAGGTCTTCGGGCTTCAGCTTGCGGAGGTCGGCGGGGACATCCACCGTGTCGAGCAGCGGCGTATGCGGACGGTCGGTCATGCCGCCGTCATAAAGCTAAGCGCCGAAGCTGTCGAACGAAAAGGGGCAGGCGCGGGTCAGCGTCCGCGCGCCGGATTCCGTATATCCCCGGTCAGTTGCCAGCAATCCGCCGTGCGCCGGAAATGCAGCGCCCCGCCCGGCCCGGTCTTTTCGATCAATGTGCCGGGACCGTCGCCCTCGCCGGGTTCGAAACGGCCCGGTACCCAGTCGACGCGTTGGGTTCCGTCGGGCGACGTGCTGAAATCGACCTGGACATAGACCAGCTGGCTCGCGTCGCCGCCTTTCGCCTCGAACAGCCGCTCCGACGCGCTGGTCACATAGCTGTAGTCGATCATCACGATCGGAAAATCCTTCACGCCGCCCGCACCATAGCGTGCACGCACGGCTTCGCTGTTGGCGAAGGGCCACAGGAAGGCCGCGAAGTCGCCGCCTCGGCACGCGCCCGCGGCCTCGTCGAGGAAAAAGCGGTCGCTCTCGCTGACCGCCTCGTCGGCCGCCGAAGCACTCACCGGTGCGAGCAGGCACAGCGCCGCCGCCATCGCCCAACCCGCGCGCACGTCAAATTTCATCGTCACCCTTTGTCTCCTTGTCGTTCGCGGCCGCCTTCGCCGCGTCGACCTGCGCATAAAGGCCGCGCACCATCAAATCTGTGAACACGAGCATAACCCCGACCATGCCAAGGAACAGCGCGACCGCGACCGCGGGAAGCGGACCGATGTTCTCGACCCCGTCCCGCTTCATCAGGACCGCGACAAGCGCCGCGGCCACCATCAGCGCATAGCCTATAAAACGCGGCACGCGGCTCATGACGCGGCGCTCACCGGGGAACCAATGCCACAGCGGGGGGATATGAAAGCGGCGAAGGCGTGTCGGTGCATGAAAGGTCCATGCGGCTAAACGCATCCTTCGGCAAGACGAAGCCGTTGCAATGGCGGGTCAATCACTTACACCCCCGATCAGAGGGGGCAAAAAAACAAGGATGCGGATGCTCATGCCCGATTTGACGATGTTGTTCCGCACAGGCCGTCCATTGCGCTCGATCCCGGCGCTTGCCCTTGTTGCCTTCGTCGCCTTCGTCGCCTTTGCGTCCCCCGCCGCCGCCGAAGAAGCGCCCCTGCCCTATGACGCCGTTCCCGTCACCGACACGCGCCTCGCTCCGGGTCTCGAACCGGGCATCGAGGAACCGGCACGCTATCTCCAGAACAGCGAGATCGACGAGAATATCATCCTCCCGCCCGCGCGACCGCAGGACGACGATCCCGACCGCAAATGGTCGCGCGACTATTTCGCGGTCGCGGCGGGAGTGCTCAACAACCCGCGCTACAACGGCTCCGACGATCGCCGCACCCTGCCCGCCTTTTACCTGCGCGGCCGGATCAGCGGTTATTCCTTTTCGACCCGCGGCACCAATTTCCAGGTCGATTTGATCCGCCAGCGGCGCGGGCAAAAGACCGATTTCAAGTTCGGCCCGACGATCAGCCTGCGCGGCGACCGCAGCGGCAAGGTCGACGATCCGCAGGTCGCGGCGCTCGGCAAGCGCAAGATGGCGGTCGAAATGGGGCTGTTCGCCGGCGTCACCCACACCGGGGTGATCACCAGCGAATATGACCAGCTCGGCATCCGCCTGTCGGCGTCGAAGGACATATCGGGCCGCCACGGCAGCTGGACCGCGTCGCCGACGATCGACTACGGCACCCCGCTGTCGAAGCGCGCCTATCTGGGCTTTTCGGCGTCGGTCAATTTCTACGGGAAGGGCTTCGGCCGCTATTATTACGACATCGACGCCGCGGGCAGCGCCGCGAGCGGACTCCCCGTCTATGACGCCGCGGGGCGCAAGGCGACCGCGGGCAAATATACGCTCGGGGTCGCGGGCGCCTATGCGCTGTCGGGCGACCTTCGCAAGGGGTTCACGCTGATCGGCGGCGCACAATATGGCCGCATGCTCTCGCGCTTCGCGAAATCGCCGATCGTCGCCGACGTCGGCAGCGCCGACCAGTGGGTCTTTGGCGGCGGGCTTGCATACCAGTTCTGACGGCTAACGACCGATTGCGGACGATCGCGCCATATGTTCTAAGAGCCAATGGCCGAAACCCGTGCGTTTGCTGACATGATCGCGCTTACCGCGAAGCAAAAGCTGGCTGCGGCTCACGCCAGGCAAAACCCAGACGCAACCGCAGAGAAGCCGCGAGAGGCGATTCTCGATGGGCTGCAGACTGTCGGAGCAGCCATCGCCGAAGACGGCTATATTTTCTCCCCTTCCGGGCCGAAGTTCGTCCGGAAATGTGGCGATCTCGGATTCCAGATCACCATACAATCCGACCGCAACAATGTGGCCGGGCGAAGGGCGGCGATATGGGTTCACGCGTTCGTCTACTCTCGGACCTACACTGCGTGGAGCAAGAAGCACAGCAGCCACTGGATTCGCCCTAATGCTCCATTTCCGCTGCCCGTTTTCGCAACGCAGCTCGGCTATCTTTGCGAGCCGAACGGATGGGCCGAATGGGACTTTGCAGACAAAGCGAAACGGCAGGTCATCGCGGGCGACCTGACCGCCGCGATCCAAGCAGGCGCTTATCCGCTCTTCGCGACTTTTGAAACCGGCGTGGAAGAGGTCGCACGGCTTGCGCAGCAAGATTGGCCTTCGCCAGAAGGTATATTGAGCTACCTTCTTTCGACTGGCTACCGGGATTTGGCAGATGAAACGCTGCGCCGCTATATCCACCAGAGACCCGACTTAAGAAGCCGCTTTGAGCGGCTTAATCGGGAGTTTGCGGAGCATGGGGTTCCGAAGCACCGAGAGGGTGGAGTCCACGACTTGGCTGCATTCGCCATCGCTACTGGCTGCCGAGGAGGGATCTAGCCGACGCACCGGAATGCCATGCTTCGAACGTCCGCTCCCGACCCCAAAACCGCCCTACCCCGAAATAACCTCACCCCAATCCAGCCATCCGCAGCCGCGCCTTCATCGCGTCGATGAACAATCGCACCGCGGGCAGCGCGGCGCGCGACGGCTCGAACAGCAGGTGCACCGGCAGCGCGGGGGGCTGCTCGTCCGCCAACAGCGAAATCAGCCGCCCCGCGTCGACCGGCTCGGCAAGCTGGTAACTCAGCAGGTTCGCGATCCCCAGCCCCGCTTCGGCCGCAGCGAGCACGCCATCGACGGTGTTGACGACAAGCCGCGGCGGCGCGTCGAGCCGCCACCGCCCGCTCGCGAACTGCCACTCGCTCGTCCAGCGCGGCCCCATCGTCCCGATCAGCTCGTGGCCCGCGAGGTCGGCGACCGTCGCCGGCGCCCCGCGCCGCGCAAGATAGGCCGGGCTCGCGACGAGCATCTGCCGCACCGCGCCGACCCGCACCGCCTTCAGCCCCGAATCGGCCAGTGGGCCGACGCGTACCGCGACATCGATCCCTTCCTCGACGATGCGGACGTTGCGGTCGATCAGCATCATCCGCACCATGAGATCGCGGTGCTGCGCCATCAGGTCGCCGACAACGGGCAGGACATGCAGCCGGCCGAACATCACCGGCGCGGTCAGGTGAAGCTGCCCGCGCGGTTCGGCCGCGGCCCCGCGCAATTCGCGCTCGGCCCCCGCCAGCTCGGCAAGGATGCGCCGCGCCTGGTCGAGAAACGCCGCCCCCGCATCGGTCAGCGCCACCGCGCGCGTCGAGCGGTGGAACAGCGTTGTCCCGAGCCGTGCCTCGAGCGCCGCAATGCCGCGCGTTACCGCGGGCGGCGAGCTGCCGAGCTTGCGCGCCGCCGCGGCGAACCCGCCCTCGCCAGCCACCGCGACGAACATTTCGAGCGTGAGCAGCCGATCCATGATTATTCCAGTTTCCGGAATTAACTCGTTCGATCTTCGTCCATTATCACAAAGGACGCAACGACCTAGATCGCCCCCGAAGGGAAACGGCCATGGCGCAAAATTACCGGCACATCATGTTCAGCGACGCGGTGAAGGCGGTGCAGGAACGCCAAGGCTCGCGCGCCGCCTATCTCAAGATGGACGCCGCGGCCGACGGCACCCCCGACGTGCTGACCGCCAAGGAAGTGGACTATATCGCGCTGCGCGACAGCTTTTACATGGCGAGCGTCACCGCCGACGGCTGGCCCTATATGCAGCATCGCGGCGGCCCCGGGGGTTTCCTGCGCCACATCGCGGGCAACCGCATCGGCTTCGCCGACTATCGCGGCAACCGCCAATATATCAGCACCGCCAATCTGGCCGACGACGACCGCGTCTCGCTCTTCCTCATGGACTATCCGAACCGCGACCGGCTGAAGCTCGTCGGCCATGCGACGATCGTCGAGCTCGCCGACGATCCCGCCGCGGTCACCGCGCTGATGCCCGCGGGCTACCGCGCCACCCCCGAGCGCGCCTTCTTCGTCGATGTCGTCGGCTGGGAATGGAATTGTTCGCAGCACATCACCCCGCGCTTCACCGAAGCCGAAATTTCCGCCGCGGTCCGCCCGATGGCGGCCGAGATCAACCAGCTGCGCGCCGAGATTGCCGCCTTGCGCGCCGCCTCTTCCGGAGACCGTCGATGATCACCCTCTATGGTTCGCCGCTGTCGGGCAACACGCACAAGGTCCGCATGGCGCTCGCCTTCCTCGGCCTGCCGTGGGACGAGCGGCTGACCGACGCCGCGGCGCGCCAGTCGGACGCCTTCGCGGCGCTGACCCCGATGCGCCAGATCCCGCTCTTCGTCGACGGCGGGCTCACCCTGCGCGACAGCCAGTCGATCCTCGCCTACCTCGCCGCGCGCCATCGCCCCGGCGAATGGGATGGCCAGAACCCAGAGGAACGCGGCGCGATCGCGCTCTGGCTCTCGCACGCCGCGAACGAGATCGCGAACGGTCCCGCCGCCCTCCGCCTCGCGCGGCGGTTCGGCATGGCGATCCCCGAGGATCACGCCGCCGCGGTCGCCGCGCGTTTCCTGCCCGTGATCGAGGCGCATCTCGAACGCCGCGACTGGCTCGCGGGCGACCGGCTCACCATCGCCGACCTTGCGGCAAGCCCCTATCTGGCGCTGATGGAGGACGCAGGGATCGGCCTCGCCGACTGGCCGGCGATCCATGGCTGGACCCGCCGCATCGCCGCGTTGCCCGCTTTCCCCGACATGCCGGGTTGGCCGGCCGAAGGAGCGAACTGATGCCCTACGTCAACATCCGCATAACCCGCGAGGGCGCGACCGCCGAACAGAAAGCCGAGCTGATCGGCGGCGTCACCGGACTGCTCGAGCGTGTACTCGGCAAGAATCCCGCGACCACCGTCGTGACGATCGACGAGGTCGAGACCGCCAATTGGGGATTGGGCGGATTGCCCGTCCTCGACTATCGCGCCGCGCAGGCCGCCAAGGAGACCCAGCGATGACCGCAAACAACGCCGCCCCCGCCTTTGCCACGATCATGTTCCTGACCGGGGTCGGCATCCCGATCCTCGCCGCCCTCAACGGCGGGCTCGGTGCGCGGCTCGAAAGCCCGATGGCGGCGTCGGTGATCCTCTTCACCCTCGGCCTGCTCATCGCGGTCACCGGCGCGATCGCCACCGGTACGCTCGGGCAGGTGCGGCTGTCGCCCGGCATTCCGGCGCATTTCTATTTCGGCGGCGCCTTCATGGCCTTTTACGCGATCTCGGTGACCTTCATCGCGCCGCGTTTCGGGGTCGGCAACGCGATCTTCTTCGTGCTCGTCGGCCAGCTGATCAGCGCCGCGACGATCGACCATTTTGGCCTGTTCGGCGCGATCCGCTCGGCGATCGACCTGAAGCGCGTCGCGGGGATCGCGCTGATGGTCGCCGGTGTTTATCTGGCGCGCCGCACCGCCTGACCTACATATGCGCGGTCACTTCGGGCGGGTTCCACCAATTATTGCCCGCGCCGTCCATATGCTGGACCGGCAGCGCCGCCATTTCGGCGGGCGTCAGGTCGTCTAGGCACGCGATCGACACCGAATAATAGGCGCCGCCGATTTCCTCGACATAACCATGGCCAAAGGCGGAGACGCCGCACGTCTTGCAAAAGACATGATGCGCGCTCCCCGATCCGAACACATATTCCTCAAGCGCCGCGGGATCGGTCAGCAGGCGAAAGGCGTCGGGCTTGATCTGCGCGCTCCAATTGCGCTTCTTGGTGCAGATCGAACAGTTGCACTTGCCCGTCCCCGCCTCGAGATCGATATCGGCCTCGAACTTGACGGCGCCGCAATGGCACGAACCATGGTGGGTCTTGAGCATCGAAAATCCTCCGGTCTGGTGCGCGCCGCCCGGCGACGCCTCTCACTCCGAAAGGATTAGCCTGCCCCCCTGACAGATCATGTCAGGAGGCCGCATCCAGTCCGCTTTGCCGCCACCAGTCGGCCATCAGCACCGCGCGCCGCCGACCGAAACCCTCGTTGCCGATCCGCGCCGCCGCGATGCGGTCGATGCGAAAGCTGCGGAAATCCTGCCGCAGCAGGCACCAGGCCGCGATGATCTGCTTGTCCTCGAAATAGGCGAGCGCCGCGGGCCAGATCGCGCGTTCGGTGGCCGCGCCCTTTTCGTCGGCATAATCGATGTGCAGCGTCTTTTCGGCGCGCATCGCGTCGCGCACGACGGCAAGCAACGGCGCATTGCTCTCGCGCCACCGGCTGTTCACCGGCCACAGCCCCGCCTCGTCGATCCGCTGCTTCAAATCGTCGGGGCTCGCCGCCGCGATCTTCGCGAGCGCCAGCCCCGCGGCGCGCGACAGCGCCCCGTCCTGCCGCCCCTCGACCCAGCGCGCGCCGAGCACCAGCGCCTCCAGTTCGTCGGCGGTGAACATCAGCGGCGGCAGGAAAAACCCGGCGCGCAGCACATAGCCGACCCCCGCCTCGCCCTCGATCGGCGCGCCCAAGGCGATCAGCGCCTGGATATCGCGATAGAGCGTGCGCACCGACACGCCCTGCTCCTCGGCGAGCACCTCGGCGGTCACCGGCCGCCGCCGCCGGCGCAGCCCGTCGATGATGGCGAACAGCCGCCCGGTCTTGTCCATCAGCGCCGCCGATAGGTCCAGCTGCGCGCCTTCGACCCGTCGATCTTCGAGATCGTCGCGACCAGCGTGTCGCCGCTGCGCGCGTAGGCGATGCGCTGCGGATAATCATGCGCGGCATTTTCGAAGGTCGCGCTCGTCGCATCATGCTTCACCAGCGCAAACGCGACCGGCGCGCGTCCCTGCGGCTGCGCCAGATAGGCGAGGCCGCCGCCCTCCCCCGCCGCGATCCGCAAGAATTCGAACTCGCGCAAAGCCTCGCCGCGCCCCGACCGGCTGTGCCCAAGCATCACGCCGCCGCGTGGGGCCGCCCAGCTTTCTTCGGTCCAGCGCCCGTCGGCCTCGCTCACCCAGTCGCCCGCGAGCCAGCCGAGATCGTCGACACGCGCCGCCGGGCTCGCCGCCACCAGCAACACCGCCAAAGCCGCCGCGATCATCCGCATAAATCTCTCCCTCGTCGCCCTTTACCACCGCCGCGTCGCCATCATCAATGGACAGCGCATCCGCCGCCGCCTATAACCCCGTCCATCCCCGGGGAGCCGCGTCTGTAATGGCCGGTTGAGAGCGGAATAAACCGCGACCCGTTGAACCTGATCCGGCTAATACCGGCGGAGGGAGGGTCGGTATTCCCCAATCGGAATCCCCATTCTCGCTCCGAACATATGGAGCGACTGCACATGGCCGACATCGATTCCCGCCTCGCAAAGGGCACCGCAACCCCGATCGGCGTCACCACCGGCCCGATCCGCGGCAGCCGCAAGATCCATGTCGCGACGCAGACCGGCAGTGGCATCCGCGTCGCGATGCGCGAGATCGACCTCGACCCGCATTCGGGCGAGCCCCCGGTCCGCGTCTATGACACCAGCGGCCCCTACACCGACGTCAATGCGACGATCGACATCAACGCCGGCCTCGCCGAACTCCGCCGCGACTGGATTTTCGGCCGCGGCGACGTCGAGGAAGTGAGCCAGCGCGAGGTTCGCCCCGAGGACAATGGCCAGCTCGGCCCCGACCGCAGCGGCGGCGTCCCCGCCTTCCCCAACGTCAGGAAGAAGGTGCTGCGCGCCAAGCCGGGCCAGAACGTCAGCCAGATGCACTATGCCCGCCGCGGCATCATCACCCCCGAGATGGAATATGTCGCCGAGCGCGAAAATCTCGGCCGCGCACGCCTCGCCGAGTATAAGCGCGACGGCGAAAGCTTCGGCGCCAGCATCCCCGATTACGTCACTCCTGAGTTTGTCCGCGACGAGGTCGCACGCGGCCGCGCGATCATCCCCAGCAACATCAACCACCCCGAAAGCGAGCCGATGGCGATCGGCCGCAACTTCCTCGTCAAGATCAACGCCAATATCGGCAACAGCGCGGTCGCATCCGACGTCGCGAGCGAAGTCGACAAGATGGTCTGGTCGATCCGCTGGGGCGCCGACACCGTCATGGACCTGTCGACGGGGCGCAACATCCACGACACGCGCGAATGGATCATCCGCAATTCGCCCGTCCCGATCGGCACCGTCCCCATCTATCAGGCGCTCGAGAAAGTCGGCGGCATCGCCGAGGACCTGACCTGGGAAATCTTCGCCGACACGCTGATCGAGCAGGCCGAACAGGGCGTCGACTATTTCACCATCCATGCCGGGGTCCGCCTGCCTTACGTCCCCCTCGCGGCCAAGCGCATGACCGGCATCGTGTCGCGCGGCGGCAGCATCATGGCGAAATGGTGCCTCGCGCATCACAAGGAAAGCTTCCTCTACGAACGCTTCGACGAGATTACCGAGATCATGAAGGCCTATGACGTCGCCTACAGCCTCGGCGACGGCCTGCGCCCCGGCAGCATCTACGACGCGAACGACGAGGCGCAGTTCGCCGAGCTCTACACACTGGGCGAGCTCACCAAGCGCGCCTGGGCGCAGGATGTGCAGGTGATGATCGAGGGGCCGGGCCATGTCCCGATGCACAAGATCAAGGAGAATATGGACAAGCAGCTCGAAGCGTGCGGCGAGGCGCCCTTCTACACGCTCGGGCCGCTCACCACCGACATCGCGCCGGGTTACGACCATATCACCAGCGGCATCGGCGCCGCGCAGATCGGCTGGTACGGCACCGCGATGCTTTGCTACGTCACCCCCAAGGAACATCTTGGCCTGCCCGATCGCGACGATGTGAAGGTCGGCGTCGTCACCTACAAGCTCGCCGCGCACGCCGCCGACCTCGCCAAGGGCCACCCCGCCGCACAGGTCCGCGACGACGCGCTATCGAAAGCGCGCTTCGAATTCCGCTGGCGCGACCAGTTCAACCTGAGCTTGGATCCCGACACGGCCGAGCAATATCACGACCAGACGCTGCCCGCCGAGGGCGCCAAGACCGCCCATTTCTGCAGCATGTGCGGCCCCAAATTCTGCTCGATGAAGATCAGCCAGGAAGTCCGCGAGTTCGCGGCCAAGCAGAACCAGCCCGCCGAAAACTTCCTCGCAGCCGAGGAAGCCGAAAAGGGCATGGCCGAGATGAGCGAGCTGTTCAAGGAAACGGGAAGCGAGCTTTACATGGGCGCGGGTGGGCGCGAGCACGATTGAAGAAGACCCGAAAAATCACTATCGATTCAGAAGCTGGAAATTTTCAACTTCTGAATCGTATAGTGAGGTTCATTCGTGCCCGTTCTTAAATCTGACGGAGTAACTCCGACAGAAAGACACTTAGCTGATTTATGTGAGCGTTCTTTCTTGAAGCTTTGGAGTTATCCAAACCCATTCAAGGAAGATGGCAAAGAGCTATGCGACCTAATCGTCGTTTTTGATAAAGACATTCTCGTTTTCTTTGATCGTGAGAGCCAGCGCCTCAAGAGAAACGATGTCGACCTGTCTGTCGAGTGGCCTCGATGGAGAAAAGAAGTCGTTGATAAGCAGATAAAGTCGGCCATCGGCGCAGAACGCTACCTCAAGTCCGGACGCCCTATATATTTAGATGATCGAAAGCAGGTCGAATTCCCGCTTGAAATTCCATCGGACGCAAGAATTCACAAAATTGTTGTCGCCCATGGAGCAATGGAAGCTTGCCGCGCCCATTCCGTCGACAATGTTTCGGGCAGCTTGGCTATCGCGTATGGCCCACCCAAGGTCGCACCGATGACGGAGCCGTTCTTCCTTGACCTAGATAAAACCAATCCGGTCCACGTATTTGATTCTCAGAATCTTAAAGTAGTCCTCTCCGAACTTGATACGATTTTTGATTTTTCACGTTACCTTAACTCCAAAGTCGACGCAATTCGTCGACATGATTTTATTACCTACTGCGGAGAAGAGGATTTAGTTGCTCATTATCTTCTGAATTTTGACAAAGTTTCTAAAGATCACAAGATTGGATCGACGTCAGATATAAACTTCTTTCATGTTGGAGAAGGGGAATATGCAGGATTCATTAAATCGCCTGCATATAAGCGCCGAATGGAGGCGAACAAAAGCTCATACCTTTGGGACCGCCTGATACAAATTACATCCCAGAACGCGCTCAGCGGAACACTTATGGGGAATGGCGACCCATTCAGGGGACGAAGCGCGATATCCTTTATGGCAAAGGAGCCTCGGTTTGTACGCCGAACGCTATCAGATCACTTATTACGTGCAATTCGGGAGTTCCCCGAAAACAACGCACCCATCATGCGGAATCTTACCCTGTTGCCATCGTTTTTTGAAGGCACTGTGTATGTTTTCCTACAACTGAAAGTAGTGGAAAAAGAGGCCTATGGTGAAGATTACAGATCGGTAAGGACGAAACTCCTCGAGATTGCCTGCGCCGCTGCAAAAATAAGATCTCCTTCTCTGCAGCGAGTGATCGGAATAGCTATAGATGCTCCCAAGTATGCTGATATCAATTCCGAAGACCTTCTACTGATGGAGTTTGATAATTGGACGGACGAACTTCGAAATGAGTACCAAAAACTGAACGAAGAGCTGCGTTTTTTCAAAACCGGAAAGGAACGTAGAGAGCGCCACTACGAATTTCCTCCGCCCGTCCGTGACCAGGCTCGATCCTCCAAAAAGACAGGCCGAAACTCACCCTGCCCTTGTGACTCCGGAAAAAAATTCAAACGATGCTGCATGTTGCGATAGAATTACGAGATTACGGCGGAATTGCAGCGAAGGTTTACTAAACCCCCAAATTCCGCGCCACACGGTGCCGACAGCGGTGGGCCTCGCCCCCAACACCATGCCCCCCCCATACGCGCCCGAAACCCCCACTATGTCATGGCCAAGCCGCCGCCGGAGGTGTAGGCGCAGATCGCCGCGCTGCCCCGCAACAACCCTTCGCGCGGGCACCACCTCCTCCATGTCACTTTGACCTCGCTCTACGACCTACACTAACTGAGGCGCTGGACAACGAGCGCACAACATAGCATCAGTAGCAAATGAATATTACGAGGGGGATGCAATGAAATCGATCGGCAAGCTGGGGGCATCTATTATGCTGACAGCGGCGCTTTCGGCTTGTGCGGCGGGCGTAAAAAGAACGCCGGGCATGAATTTATACACAAGCGGCGACCATGCAGCGGCTATTCCTGTCTTGACCAAGGAAGTTGAGGCCGGCGAGGTTTCGGCGCGCTACTCGCTGGGATTGGCGTATCGCGATGGCACGGGCGTGGAAAAGGACGCGACCAAGGCCGAAATTCTTCTGACCGGCGCCGCGATCGGCGGCGATCCGCGCGCCGTCGAAGAAATCCGCAAGATGTTGAAGACCGAAAATCGCTGCGCAAAAGACAAGAAACTGCACGATTTGTGGGGCGCTGTCGGGCTGGGCAATCGCAACCTCATTACCGGCGTGGTCGAACTGTATAGCGCGCCGCGGGGAAGCCTTATTGAAATGGCGTCGATTTACGACAATCCGTGCGACGGACGTCCGGTTCAACCCGAAGCGGCCAAGAGCCTTCGATCGCTTTCGGGCGGGCCTCGCCACATCTGGATTTACGTTCCTGGCTAAGCCCGATCGGCCTTGCAGCCGCATCGTGCTACACTCCCACCCATGCGCGCCCGGAACCCCCTCTATGTCATGGCCAAGCCGCCGCCGGAGGTGCAGGCGCAAATCGCCGCCCTGCCGCGCAACGACCCCGGACGCGGCCCCGACCTGCTCCATGTCACGCTCATCTCGCTCTACGACCTCCACTATGCGCCGCCCGAGTGGCTGCCCGCGACCATCGCCGCGCTGGACGGCTTCGCCGCGGCCCCCTTCCCGCTCCGCTTCGACCGGATCGAGAACCGCAAGGCGGTGACGCTGCGCACGCGCGATCCGCTGGCCGAGGCGCGGGCGTTCCAGAAGGCGCTGGTGAACCATCTGCTGCGCGAAAAGGCGCCGATCATGGACGGCACCACCCCCGAACCGCACATCACGATCAACTATCGCGGCGACCGGTTGAACGCACAGAAAATGCCGCCGATCGGCTGGACGGTCGGGGAAATATTCCTGATCGAAAGCGTTGTGGGAAAAACCATGCATGTCGAGCACGGACGCTGGGCGCTGACGCCCCCCGGCGACTGAGCGCGGCACAGGCACGAAGGGAAGCGCGAGCCATGGCGAAGATCAGTATCGGCATACCCGCGGACAGGGCGCGGCTGCTCCACACGCTGGTGCTCGGCTTTGCCGCCGATCCGGTGGCGCGCTGGGCCTCGCCCGACGCCGCGACCTATATGAGCCGCCGCCACGAATTTTTCGGCGCCTTCGGCGGCGCGGCGTTCGAGCATGGGACGGCGTTCGTCGCCGACGACGGCGCGGCGGTCGCGACCTGGCTGCCGCCGGGGGTCGAGCCCGACGGCGAGGTCATGGCCGCGATCATGGACGAACAGACGCCGGCGCACCGGAAGGCCGAAATGGACGAACTCGTCGGCCAGATGGACCGCTTCCACCCGGCCGAGCCGGTCTGGTACCTGCCGCTGATCGCCGCCGATCCCGCGCATCGCGGCCGCGGGCTCGGCACCGCGCTGATGGAGGCGGCGATCGCGGTGATCGACGCCGACGGCCGCGCCGCCTATCTCGAAAGCTCGAACCCGCGCAACATCCCGCTCTACCGGCGCTTCGGCTTCGACATCATCGGCGAGATCCGCACCGGAACCTCGCCGGTCCTGACCCCGATGTTCCGGCCGGGCCGGGCGTAGCGCGCGAAAGGATTTCCCATGTCGCACCCCTCGAACATTATATATTGCACCGGCCCCGGCGACCCGCACGCGCTCGACGGCATTTCGCGGCGCCACCGCAGCGGTAATCTCGACCAGCTGTGCCCGATCTGCGCGGGCTATGGCCAGTGGAACACGCAGATCGACCTCGTCAGCCACCGCTCGATCCGCCACGCCTGCCCCAAATGCGACGGGCGCGGCTGGATCGAGACCGGCGACGACATGGTCCCCAGCCACGCCATCGAGCGCAGCGAGGCGGGGCATCCGGTGTGGACGGTGCGGCTCGACCCGTCGGACGACCGCGAATAGGCGTCAGCCCGCATCCCCGCTCGGCGCCGGCCGCCAGCGCCAGATCAGCAGCACCAGCGCGGTCAGGATGAAGATCGCAAAGCCCGACAGCATCCACGCGTTCACATACCATTGCTCGCCCCAGCTGAACTTGCCGCCCATGATCTTTGCCCAGCCACGAAAATGCTGGGTACTGGCGACGACGAGGCCGAACAGCGCAAAGATCGCCGACAGATAGCGCACCAGCCAGTGCGCGGGATTGGGCAGCATCAGCAGCAGGCCCAGCGCGCCGATCATCGTCCGCTGCACGCGGCAATAGGGGCAATGATAGACGAGGTCGGTCAGGTCGACCGTCCAGGTCAGGATCGCCAGCACGATCGCCGCAATCCCCACCGCGCGGCGATGCCGCAGCAACATATCCGGCACATCGTCGATCATCACGCCCTCCCCCTTTGCCCCGACATCCCTTGCCCGGCGACCGGCGTCAAGCCGGGGGTTTCAGCCAGTTGTAGAGAAAGTCCTGGATCGCGTCGCCATAATGGCGGTCGGTGTCGGCCGCGGCATCGAAAGGGTAAGCGCGAGGGTCAGCGCCGCCATCGGCGCACGGATCGATCGAAACATAGTTCCTCCATCGACCCGCGCCCTGCCTGTCAGCCCGCCGCGACCAGGCAAGCACGAACCGCACGCGGCTCGACTTGCCCGCGCGGCGCCGATAGGCTGGCGGTCTCAGGCAATATCGGGAGAGCAGCGATGCGTGGACAGGCTGGGTTGATGATGGGTGCGGTGCTGGCGCTCGCCGGATGCGGCAAGGCCGAGGCGCCTGCCGCGGCGCCCGAAAAGTCGGTGCTCGCCGACGGCCCTGCCGCCGACATCAGCAAGGTCGCCGCGGCCGACCTGCCGCCCGGCGTGCGCGATGCGGTGCTCGCCAAGGTCCCCGGCATGACAATCGCCGAGGCCGAGCGCAAGGAACGCGGCGGCAAGATCTTCTATGACGTCGAGGGAACGCGCCCCGACGGCAGCGAAGTCGAGCTCGACCTGATCGAGGAGGCCGGAAAATATCGCGTCGTCGAGATGCAGCGCGACATCGCCTGGGCCGACGCGCCCGCCCCGGTGCGTACCGCCGCCGGCGCCGCGGCCGACGCCTTCACCCCCGCGCGCGTCATCGAAAGCACGCAGGAGGACGGGACGGTCGTCTATGAACTCTTCGCGCCCGGCAAGGCCGACGAACCCGCCGCCGAGGTGAACTGGAAGGACAGCAAGGCGGTACTGCGCAGCGAACGCAACGAATATTGACGCCGTGACCGGCACTACCCCCACCGGCCCCTCCCCGATCGGACCAGACGCGGGCGCCACCTTCTATCACGGCACGCGCGCCGAGCTTGCCATCGGCGACCTGCTCGTCGCCGGCCGGGGCAGCAATTACCAGGCGGCGCCGATGTCGTGGATCTATTTCTCCGCCGCACTGGAGTCCGCGATCTGGGGCTGCGAACTCGCCGCCGGGGACGGCCGCGAGCGCATCTATATCGTCGAGCCGACCGGTGACTGGTTCGACGACCCCAACCTCACCGACAAGAAATTCCCCGGCAACCCGACGCGAAGCTATCGCTCGCGTTTCCCGCTGCGCATCGTCGGCGAGGTCGAAAGCTGGACCCCGCACGCGCCCGAAATATTGCAGGCGATGAAAGACAATCTCGCCCGGCTGCAGGCCGAAGGCGCGCCGATCATCGACTAACCGGAAAATCGCGCTAGGCTGCGCCACCCGAACCCATGACCGGAGCCGCCGCCATGCTGACGACCCTGCTCACCCTCGCCGCCGCGACCGCAACGCCCGTCCCTGCCACGCCCCCCGCCGATCTCGCCGCGATCGAGGCGACCTGCTTCGATTATGTCGACGGCCAGCTCGAGGGCGATCCCGAACGCGTCAAGCGCGCGCTCCACCCCGACCTCGCCAAGCGCCGCGTGCTCGGCGACACCCCCGACGAACGGCTGGGGCTGCAACGCATGAGCCGCGAGGAGCTGGTCGACCTGACGAAGCGCGGCGCGCTCAAGACCCCGAAGGCCGAGTGGGACCGCGCGTGCAGGATCCTCGACGTCGCGGGCGACGCGGCGGCGGTGCGGGTCGAGACGCCGTGGTTCGTCGACTATTTCCACATGGGCAAGTTCGGCGAACGCTGGGTCATCGTCAACGCGATGTGGCACATGAAGCGGGGCGGCACCCCAGCTCCGGCTCCGGCGACCGAGGCGGCCGCCGCGCCGCTCTTTGCGCTCGCGCTGGTGCCCGGGCGGGCCTGGAAACCCGGGCGCCCCTTTTCGGAACAGGGACTGCGGCCCCATTTCGACTATTGGATGGCGCTGTTCCGCGACGGCCGTATCGCCACGGCGGGGCCCGTCGGGACCGATTCGGGCCTCGTCCTGCTGCGCGCGCCCGACCAGGCCGCGGCCGA
This sequence comes from Sphingopyxis sp. LARHCG72, assembly GCF_052871675.1. NCBI lineage: Bacteria > Pseudomonadati > Pseudomonadota > Alphaproteobacteria > Sphingomonadales > Sphingopyxidaceae > Sphingopyxis > Sphingopyxis sp. LARHCG72. Next base: position 308,254 of record NZ_JBIXJU010000004.1, read on the forward strand.
GGCGATCCTCGCCGCCGACCCCGCGATCGCTGCGGGCATCTTTACCGGGACCGTTCGTCCCTATGCCCCGCCGATGGTGAACGGCGCCGCACTCCCGCGGCCGCGCGCGGCAACGAAATGAAGCTCGTATTCGCGGCTTCGGCGGCGCTTCTGCTCGCCGCGCAAACGGCGGCGCCTCCCGCACCCGACCCGCGCCGCCCGGCGCCCAGCTTCGACAGCGTAGCGCCCGAGCTGCCACCGTTGACGCGCCCCGCGGTGCTGGTCGTCAGCAAGACCAACGGCTATCGCCACGACAGCATTGCCGAGGCGGTGCCCGCGATCGAGCGTCTTGTGAAGGCGCGCGGCTGGAGCAGCTTTGCCACCGAAAATGCGGCGGTCTTCAACCCCGAACAACTCGCCAAATTCGACGTCATCGTCTTCGCCAATGCCAGCGGCGACATCTATACGGCCGACCAGCGTGCGGCGTTTCAGGCATGGATCGCGAAGGGCGGCGGTTTCGTCGGCCTCCACAGCGCGGGCGACGGCAGCCATCCGGGCTGGTTCGTGAAGATGCGCGGCAACGGCAATTTCACCGGCCACCCGGGCGGCGCCGACCAGTTCCAGAAGAGCAATCTCATCGCCGCGGACCGCAGCCACCCCGCGACGCGCCACCTGTCCGCGATCTGGCCGTGGACCGACGAATATTACAGCTGGGACGCGCCGCCTGCCGCCGATACGCACATTCTCGTGCGCCTCGACGAAAAGAAGATGCGCCTCGAACCCAAGCTGCAGATGGGCGAACACGCGCTCGTCTGGTGGCGCTGCGAGGGCCGCGCGCGCATTTTCTATTCGGCGCTCGGCCACAAGGCCGAGGCATGGTCCGACCCGATCCATATGCGCATGGTCGACGGCGCGATCGGCTGGGCCGCCCGCAAGGAAGGCATGGGCTGCGACTGATCCGCGATCCACGCGCTTGAATTTGTTCCCTATATGTTCTATCGGCATGATCCCTCTCGCCCTTGCCGATTCGACATCAGGAGGAACCGATCATGCCGCGCAGGATTATCGCACGACGCCCTCTCTATCTGATGGTCAAGCCGCCGGCCGATATCGCGGCGCACATAAGCGCCCTGCCCCGGAATGACGGGCGCCGCGGGGCCGATCTGCTGCATATGACGCTCGCAGTGTTTGGCGATCTCGCCAAAGCCCCCGCCGGCTTCCTCGAACTTGTCATCCGCGGGTTGGACGAATTCCGCGCCGGCGCTTTCCCTGTGCGGCTCGACCGGATCGAATGCCGCAGGGCGACGACGCTGCGAAGTTCGGTGCCACTTACGGCTGCATGGGAATTTCAGCGGCAGCTTGCCGAATATTTTCAGCAGCATGGTTTCAAGGAATTCAACCTGCCGCCCGAGCTTCACGTCACGATCAATTATCGCGGCGACGGATTCGGCGCCGAAGCGATCGGTCCGGTCGAATGGACCACCACCGAGATGCTGCTTGTCGAAAGCGTGACCGGTCAGGCGCGCCATATCGTCCACGGCCGCTGGCCCTTGCCCCGCGGCGAACGCGGATATTGCAGAGCGGCGTAGCCGGTCCCGTTTCGCGCTACTTTTTCGCTTTCGCGGGCTTTTCAAGATTGGCCTCGACCGCCGCGCGCACCAGCGCCCTGAACGCCGCCTCGTCGACGCCGTCACCCTCGAACAGGTCGATCGCGCGCCGCGTATTGCCGTCGAGGCTCGAATTGAACAGCGTCTTGGGATCGGCAAGCGCTGCGCCCTTGGCAAAGGTCAGCTTGACCTTGTCCTTATATGTCTCACCCGTGCAGAGGATCCCCGCATGTTCCCACACGGGCACCCCCGACGGGTTCGATGGCTTCTGCCACTTCACCACCTCCTCGACCTCGGGGTCGGCATCGTGGATCAGCGCGCGCAGCTTGGCGAGCGTCGCCCCGCGCCAGTCGCCGAGCCCGGCAATTTTCGCGTCGATCAGCTCCGATGCCATATCCTGCTCCTCACATCTTCTCGCCGGGCAGCGCCGCGGCCTGTTTCACCCAGTCGGCGAACGCCGCCGCGTCGACCTCGTCGTCCTCTTGGATATGGAAATAGCGCGTGTCGCCGCTCTTCGACGCGACCGGCGGAACCGGGTCGAGCGACTGGCCGCGAAAGAAGGCAACCTTGATATATTTGTCGAAGCAATGGATGCTCAGGAACCAGAGCGACGGTTCCCCGCCCTGCCCCGGCGCGCCATAGAAAGGCGAGTTCCATTTGACCGCCTTCGCGACCCCCGGAACCGTCTTTTCGATCAGCGTGTCGAGCCGCCGCCAGGCGTCCGACTTCCACCCCGGCATCGCCGCGATATAGGCCTGCACCGGCGCGTCGCCATAGCCCTTCGGAATTTGCGGATTGCCGCCCGACAGCAGCACGGGCTTGGGATCGGCCACCATTTTCTCAGCGTTCGTCGCGATAGAATGGCCGGTCGCCCGCGATCGTCACCCGCTCCATGCGCCGCACCGCGGGGAAATAGTCCGACGCCGCATAATGCTGGCCGGCACGATTATCCCAGAAGGCGATCGAGCCCGCGCGCCAGCGAAAACGGCACTGGATTTCGGGCACCGCGGCTTGGCGGTAAAGATGCGCGAGCAGCCATTCGCTCTCTTGCCCCGATACGCCCTCGATATGGCTGGTGAAGGCGGTGTTGACGTAGAGCGCCTGCTCGCCCGTTTCGGGATGCGTGCGCACCACCGGATGGAGCTGCGGCGGATATTGCTCGTGCAATTCCTCGATGCTCTTGCCCAGCCTTCGCGCAAAGACCCGCGCGATATCGTGCACCGCGCTTAGCGAGCGGCACCAGTCCTGCATCGCCGGCGACAGGCCGCGGAACGCCGCCGCCATATCGGCGAACAGCGTGTCGCCGCCGACCTCGGGCACCTCGATCGCACGCAGGATCGACCCGAGCGACGGTTCGGCGCGCCACGTGACGTCCGAATGCCATTCATTCTCGCGCCCACGCGAATCGGGTCCGTGCGCGATATGCAGCACCTCGGGATTGGGCTGGTCCTTGGGTGTCGCGGGATGGATTTCGAGCGGGCCGAAGCGGCGCGCAAAGGCGATATGCTGTTCGGGCGTGATGAACTGGTCGCGAAAGAAGATCACCTTATACGCGAGCAGCACGGCACGAATTTCGGCGATCACCGCCCCGTCCTGCTCCTCGCCCAGGTCGATCCCCGAAATCTCGGCGCCGATCGATGGCGTCAGTGGTGCGACCTTCAGGCGCTCGAAAACCCGCTGCGATGCAACAAGGGCCATGGCATTCCGCTCCTGCTATTTTCTTGTCGGAGCATGAGAAGGCGAGGGCGAGGGCGAGTCAAGCCGCGGTGCGACTAGCCGACGATCTCCGCGGTCGCGGCGCGCTCGATGGCGGCGCGCCAGTGCGGCCGCACGGGCAACAGGAAAATCTCCGCCAAGGTGCGTTCGATCTCGTCGGCGGACAGGTAGCGGCGGTCGATACGCCCGTCGGTCAGCCGCACCGTCAGCCGGTTGTCGCGCAGGCCATAACGCGCCTCTGCGGTCGTGCGCGCCGCGATCAGCTGGTGACGGAAATGCGAGTCGGGATGCGCCGAGGTATACCAGTTGCCCAGCTCGTAATCGATCGCCGGCGGCGCAACATGATCGAGCCGGTAAAGCGTCCGCCATTCGCCCTCGATCGACGCGGCGACCTGCCACGCGTCGCCATGCCGCACGACGCGGTAACTTTCGTGCCGCGTCGGCTGCGGCTCCTCGCTGTCCATCGCCAGCGGCTGCGGCGGCACCGCCGCGCCGAACCCGACATCGGCAAGCCAGGGGCGTCCGCCCAACCGGACCCGCACGACCATATGCGTGCGCGGCGTCGGCGGGGCATCGTCGGGCAGCATCCAGCGCACCCGGCCCAGCAGCCCCTCGGCGTCGAAGCCGATGGCGAGCAGTGCGCGAAGGAACAGGCTGTTCTGTTCGAAACAATAGCCGCCGCGCCGCTGCCCGATCAGCTTGGCGTCGACCGCCGGCGCGCCGATGTCGATCCCCGCGCCCGTCAGCGCATCGATCGCCTCGAACGGGATCGCCGCGATATGCGCGGCCTGCAATGCGGCCAGAACCTCCAGCGTCGGCGCCACCGGCCCGGCATAGCCGATGCGCGCCAGGTAGCGCGGCAGGAAGGCCTCGGCGGGCGCATCGGCATCGTCATCGGCGGGGTCGGACGGCGGGGCGGCGGGATAATGCAGCATGGACAAGGCTCCGGTTCGCGAATCAACTGTCCCGCGCTTATGAAAGCTCAAGCCCGGTTGAGGTCAAGCGCCGATCGGCGCGACGCTCGTCCGCGGCTAAAGCGCCACCATATTGGTAACTTAGCCATTGCAGGCGGGCATTCGCTGCGGCAGACGCGTCACACAACATAAGTCGCATAACATAAACATTTCAGGGAGCACCCATGCGCACCACGACTTATTCCCGCCTCGCCGCCGCGCTCGCGCCGGCCGCACTGTTTTTCACCGCCGGAACCGCCAATGCCGCGACCTGCGAGGAAGCCTTCGTCAAAAAGGGCAATCCGATCACCGCGCTGCGCTTCACCGCGGCGGTGACCGTCGCCGACCTGCCCCCCGCGGTCGCGATCGGCCAGATGCGCGGTATCGTCGCCGCCAAGGGCTATGACATCATGGCCGACGAGGCCGAATATGGATCGATGCTCATCGAACAGCCGATGACGGGCAATGTTCGCGCCTTTCCGATCCAGATCACCGCGACGCAGACCGGCGGGATCGGCACCGTCGTCATGGAGGCCAAGCTGCGCGCCGGCCAGTCGGTCGGCAGCGATGCGGCAAAGGCCGAAATGTGCGGAATCCTGAACCAGATCAAGGGCGGCAAGGCCGGGGCGGCCGCGGCGAAGAAGGGCGCAACCGCAACCACCGTCGCCGCCGCGCCGGTAAAGATCAGCGCGCTGGGTTTCTCGCAGCAGGTGTCGAAGGACACCGAACGCAACGCCGCGGGCATATTGACCCGCTACAAGGGCAAGCAGTTCACGATCGACGGCCTCGTCGATTATGTGACGAAGGACGGCAAGGATTTCCGCGTCGGCTACAAGATCCCCCAGCCCTATGAGCAGGCGATCCGCCTGCCCAACCAGGCGCCGTTCAAGACCGACATCGTCTGCTATATGGCGCCGGGGCAGGCCGCTTTTTCGCTCCAGCTCAAGCCGAACAAGAGCATCAAGCTGACCGGCACGGTCGAGGATTTCGACGAATATAAGCATGTCATCTGGCTGAAGGACTGCCGTCCGGCGCAGTAATCGCGGCGCGGCGCATCGCAGGAAGGGAAGACCATGCGAAGAATAATGGCCATCGCGTTGGCGATCGGTGCGCCGCCAGCCCTTGCAGCCGATGCGCCGGCGAGCGATGCCGCCGACCTCCGTGCCTTCGCCGACGCGTTCGACGCGGCGCAGATCGCGCAGGATCGCGCCGCGCTCGAACACATGGTCGCCGACGATCTCGTCTTCATCGACGGTAGCGGCAAGCGATATGGCAAAGCCTTTTTCATCGACGGCTGGACGGGCGCCGATGACGATTATGATCCGGTGACCCTCAAGGACCGCGTCGTCCTTCCGATCGGCGCGGAGGCTGGTCTCGCGAGCGCCGAAACGATCCTCTCGGGCCGCTCTGCGGGCAAGCCCTTTCGCGTCCGCATCCGCTTCACCGACATCTTCCGGCGGAGCGGCGATAGCTGGCAGGCGACCTATATCCATGTGACGCGCATGGCGATGGAGGCCGAATAAGAGAGGATTCGACTCTCGAACACGATGAGAACATAATAGGAACATTGATCCGATTCGGAGGATGGATGATGGACCCGATGTTCCGCTATTTCCTGGGGTTTCAGGTTGCCGCCGATCGCGCTGGCTGGCTCGCGCGGCAATTGCCGGCCGTTTCGGGCGACCTGTTCGCGGGGCTGAAGCCGCAGCTCTATCATCTGACACTCTGCACGATCGCCGAGGCGATGGAACAGCAGCCCTTCCTGCGGGGTCAGGTCGCCAGGGCCTTCGCGTCCGGCCTGCCGGCCGCAAGCGCGATTCCCTTTGGCCGGATCGTCGCGCGCGAAACCGGCGTCGAGCTTGTCACCGCGGGCGGCGTCGGCGGCATCCGCCAGACCTATGAAGCAATTGTCGCCCGCCTTGCGGCGCAGGGCATCGATCCGATGTATCGCAAATCGGGCCTCCGCCCGCACGTCACGCTCGGCTACGGCACGACGGGCGGCTTCGACCCGGTACCGCTGGCGTGGAACTGGACCCCCCGCGAGCTGGTGCTGATCGAAAGCCATGTCGGCCACCGCCGCCACCGCGTGCTGCAAAGCTGGACGCTCGAGCCGCCCGCGCAGGCCAGCTTCGACTTCATGGCCGACGAACTGCCCGCACCGCTGCTCCGCGCCGCGTAAAACGGGTTGAGTTTCGGTTCGGGGCGAGCCGAAAATGGCGAGGCTCCGTGAACCGGAGCGCAGCGTACTTCAGTACGTGAGCACCGGAAGCGCGGAGCCCTGCCGTTTGCAGGCCGCCATGGGCCGAAACGCAACCGGTTTTTAGCCTTCGAGGCCGTGCTCGAGCGTAATCTCGCAGTTGAGCAGCTTGGACACCGGGCAATTCTTCTCGGCTTCCCCGGCGATCTTCGCGAATTCGTCGGCGCTGATCCCCGGCACCTTGCCGGTCATGGTCAGCGCCGATTTGGTGATCGCAAAGCCCCCGTCCTGCTGCTCCAGCGTTACCGCCGCGCTCGTTTCGAGCGTGTCGCCCGAATAGCCCGCGCGCGCGAGGCCGAACGACAGCGCCATCGTGAAACAGGCGGCGTGCGCCGCGGCGATCAGCTCCTCGGGGTTCGTCCCCGGCTGTCCTTCGAAACGCGTGCCGAAGCCATAGGGCTGCTTGTCGAGCACCCCCGATTTCGTGGTGATCGATCCCTTGCCTTCCTTGCCAAAGCCTTCGTAACGGGCCGATGCGCGGTTGACGGTCATGGACATACTCCTTGGTTCGAGGGGACAGGAATGAAAGGCGGCCCGGGACTCGGATGCCTCAGGCGGCGAGCAGCTTAGGCCGGGCGCCCACGCGCTTCCACGCCTTTTCGTGGAAGAAGAAGGCCACGGCATTGATGCACGGCTCGATGATCGCGATCCCGCCCGCGAGCGCGAGCGATCCGGTCATCACATAGGCGACGCTGAACCCGATCGTCAGATGGATCGAGAGGTAGGTGAAGGTCTTGATCAGGTCGGTGGGCATGGCCCGTCTCCAGCAGGTGCGAACCCGATCCAGTTAAGAATGATTCGCAACAAATGCCAGACAGGGCTTACGGTCAGTGTGATCGATTTTCCCGCACGACGCCCGCGCGGTCGAGTTCGGATCCCAGCCGCCCGGTCAACCAAAACGCCCACATCCGGAAATCGGCGGCGAGGCTCCACAACGGATAGGTAAAGGTCGCCGGGCGGTTCTTCTCGACCCCGAAATGCGCGACCCACGCAAAGAAATAGCCCGCGACGGGCAGCGCGAACAGCCAGCCCCACCGCCCGCCCAGCACCGCCGCGACCGCGATCAGCACGACAAGGCTGGTCCCGACATAATGCAGCGCGCGCGTCGACGCCTTGCTGTGCTCGCGCAGGTAAAAGGGCCAGAATTCGGCGAAATTCGTATATTGGCGCGCCATCGGCGAGGCTCCGGTTACAGGCTGCGCGCCGCTTCGTCGATCAGCGCCGCGACCTCGACCGGGTGCGAGGCGAGCGAGGCGTGTCCCGCGTCGAGCGTGATCACCCTGCGCGCGCCGAGCCGGTCCGACATCGCTTTCTGGTTCGCAGGGTCGATCATCCGGTCCGCGCCCGAAATCTGGTACCAGCTCGGTTTCGACCGCCACGCCGGATCGCTGACCGCCTCGCCAAAGGTCGAGGCGAGCGGCGCCTTTTGCGTCACTGCCATCACCAGCGCCTCGTCGGCGCCGAGGTCTTGGCAAAAGCTTTCGTGAAACTTGTCGGGCTTGATCCACAGATAACCGTCGGCATCGGGCGCGAGGTTCGCGGCGCCCGCCGGCGGATGCTGCTGCGTCAGCGCGCCGGGACTCTCGCCCGCGTCGGGCGCAAAGGCGGCGATATAGACGAGCCCCGCGACATTCGGCGCCGTCCCCGTCTCGGTGATCACCGCGCCGCCATAGCTGTGCCCGACGAGCAGCACCGGTCCTTCGGCCTGCGCCGCGATCTGGCGCGTCCGCGCCGCATCGCCCGCGAGCGAGGTCAGCGGCAGTTCGACCGCGCGCATGCCTTTATGCCCCAACCGGTCGAGCTCGACGATCGCCTTCGCCCAATGCGCCGCACCGCCCCAGAAACCGTGAACGAGGATGATCGTGGGAAGTGCCGCCATGGTCTCGACTCCTGTGGAATTTCGCGAAACCCGAAGCTACCATGCGCGGAAGGTATCCGACACGAAGAAAGTGTCGGAACCGGGGAGGGGAATGTCATGAAGAAATCAATGCGTGCGCTGGCCGGGCTCGTCCTGCTCGACCTGATCGTCATCGTCGGCGCCTGGTGGATGATCGAACGGACACGAAGCGGCGCGTGGAATTCGAACGATCCGGCAGGCTCGATCACGATGGTCACGACGACCGCGGGCATGCTGGTCGGCGTGATCTCGGTCGTCCTCCTGCTCGCCTTCGTAACGCACCGCCGCGCCGGCAACTGATCGCCGGAGCCGGCCGGAAAATAGTCAGCCCTCCCGCCTGGGTCGCAGGGGCGGGAAGGCTGTGTTCCGGCCCGGCGTGGTGGGCCGGGCCGAAGACGAAAACCGGATATCGTTACCGTGCCGCGGCTTCGCGGACCTTCTGCACCGCGGGAAGCAGCAGGCCGATGAGGATCTGCACCGGGTTCGACGTCACCGTCATGCTGCCCTGTGCGGGCTGCGCCGACTGCGCCATCGCAGGGGTCGCCGACGCGAGGACAGTGAGCGCAAGGACGGGGGCGAGGATCAGCTTCTTGGTCATCTTCATTTCCTTTTCAATCGGTCGATATGGTTCGAATTGGGTTCGGGGCGTTCCCGATGCCCCGCTTATGCCGGGCATCGCCGTGGCCGGCCGTGATCGGCATCACTCGCCCGAAAAAATTCCACAAATGACTGAAAAGAAAAGAAAGAAATTTATAGCTGGCGCTTGAGCCGGACCAGCGCGCTATCGAGCGCCTGCAGGAATTGCGAGCGGTCGGCCTTTGAAAAGGGCGGCGGACCACCCACCCTGTCGCCCATTCCGGAGCGCAGGTCGGCCATGATCGCGCGCGTCGCGATCGCGGGTCCGATCGACGCCGGGGTAAAGGGCTTGCCGTTCGGGCCCAGCACAATCGCGCCCGCCTTCAACGCGCGGTCGGCGAGCAATATGTCCGCCGTGACGACGATGCTCCGCGCGTCGGCGTTGTCGGCGATCCAGTCGTCGGCCGCGTCGAAACCGTCCGACACGACCACCCGCTCGATCAGCACATGGTCGGGCACGCGCAGCCGGCTGTTGCTCACCACCTTCACCGCGACCTCGTGCCGCCACGCGACGCGGTAAATCTCGTCCTTCACCGGGCAGGCGTCGGCGTCGACGAGGATTTGAACTGGCGTGGACATAAGCGAAAGCGGTCAGCCGACCTCGACGCCCTTCCAGAAGGCGATACGATCCTTGATCGCCCCCGCCGCCTCCTTGGGATCGGGATAATACCAGGCGGCGTCTTTGTTCACCTGTCCGCCCGCAGTGACATGGTGATAATGCGCGACGCCCTTCCACGGGCACAGGCTCGTCGTCGCGCTATCCGACAAGAGCGCCGCGTCGACCGCGCCGCGCGGAAAATAATGATTGCCCTCGACGACGACCGTATCGTCGCTGTCGGCGATCACCGCGCCATTCCACCGTGCCTGCACCATCGCGCCTATTTCTTCATATTGTCGAGCCCGGCGACCACGCCGACCTTGGTCGACGGATTGCTCGCATTGGGCTTCTTGGGCTTTTCCGCTTTGGGTTTGCGGGTTTCACGACTCGATTTCTTCTGGCTCTTGGCCATGGTCAATACCTTGGAAGGCGGCGGACGCCTTTGCCCGCCTGGGCCAGTCTACGCCTTTTGCCGACGCGCGTCGCCTGTTATCCCGCCAGCCCGTCCCAGACCAGCTTGGCGCCGAGCAGCACCATCAGCAGATAGATGAGGACATAGAAGCGCGCACCGTCGATGCGTTTCAGCCAGCGCACGGTGAGCAAGGTTGAGCCGATCGCGAGTGGCATCAGCAGCACCGCGGCAACGAGCACCTCGTGCGGGAAGGCGCCAAGCGCGATATAGGCGGGTACCTTCATCCAGTTGATCGCGGCGAACAGGATCGAACTCGTCCCGACGAAGACAAGGTGCGGCAGCCGCCGCGGCGTCACCCACATCTGGAACGGCGGCCCGCCCGCGTGCGCGATCTGGCTGGTAAAGCCCGTCGCGACCCCGAACAGGCTGCCGACCCAGCCCGGCGACGTCGACGCCGCAACGACGCGCCCGCCGCGCTCGACCCACAGCCGGTAAAGCCCGAACGCCAACGTGATCGCGCCCAAAGCTGCCATCAGCTTCGCCTCGTCGACGCGCTCGGCGTAAAAATAGCCTGCCGCAATGCCCACCGCGGCGCCGGGCAACATCCACGCGATAACCCAGCCATCCCACGTCTTGCGAAACGACCAGACGCTGACGACGTCCTGCACGATCAATATCGGCAGCAGCAGCGCGGCGGCGATCGTCGGTGGCAGCACGAGCGCGACGAGCGGCGTCGCGAGTGCGCCGACCCCCGACAGCCCACCCTTGGCGAACCCGAGCAGGACCACCGCGATGGCGAGCACGAACAGCGTCAATGGATCGGCGAGAAGGCTCATGCGGCGGCGATGTCGGGCGCGTCGGGCAAACGCCAGTCGATCGCGCCCCGCCCCTGCGCTTCGAGGAACGCGTTCGCCTGGCTGAACGGCCGCGATCCGAAAAAACCGTTGTGCGCCGACAGCGGCGACGGGTGCGGCGCGCGGAGGATCAAATGCGGGCTGCCCGCGCCGAGCCCCGCAACGTTCGCCGCCTTTTTCTGCGCATGGCTGCCCCACAGGATGAAGACCTTGGGCGCCGGATCGGCCGCGACCGCCGCGACCACGGCATCGGTGAACTTCTCCCACCCCTTGCCCTGATGCGACGCGGCCATGCCGCTCTCGACCGTCAGGCAATTGTTGAGCAGCAGCACACCCTGCTGCGCCCAATGTTTCAAATAGCCGTGTGCGGCACGCGGAATGCCAAGGTCGCTCTGCATTTCCTTGTAGATATTGACGAGGCTCGGCGGGGTGCGCACCCCCGGCTGGACCGAGAAGCACAGCCCGTGCGCCTGCCCCGGCCCATGATAGGGATCCTGCCCCAGGATCACGACGCGCACATCCCGCGGCGGCGTCGCGTCCAAGGCCGCAAACCAGTCGCGCGGACGCGGATAGATCGCCTTGCCCTTTTCGCGTTCGCCCGCAAGGAACGCCTTCAGCGCCGCCATATAGGGCTGCTCGAACTCGCCGCCGATGCGCGCGAGCCAGTCGGGATGCAGTTTGACCTCGGACATGCCCGCGCTTCACCAGAGCAGCGCGGGCTTGTCCAGAGGGCTTACAGGCTGCCGCGCACCCCCAGGAAGAAACGCCGCCCCAGATAGTCGTACTGCGTCCCGAACGCCGGCGCCTGCCCGATCACCGGCGGCGTCGCAGCAACGACGGTCGACACGCGCGGCGGCGGGGTGTCGAACAGGTTCGCGACCCCCAGCGTGATGCGGAAGCGCTCGGCAACATCGCGGCTCAGCGACAGCGAGTGATAGAAGGTCGCGGGCACGCTGACGTCGGGGCAGAAACGCCCGCCGGGGCGGAAGCCCGAGGTGCGGCACGCATCGCCGCGCTGCGCGCGAAGCAGGTCCTTCATGTTCGACGCGGCGCCCGTCACATCGAGCCCGTAGAACAGCGTCCAGCCGTCCTTCATCCAGCCGAGGTTGAAGTCGCCGACCCATTTCGGGTTGCCGATCTTGCCATTGTCGTCGATCTCGGTGCCGGGGAAGAGCGCAACCTTGTCCTTGACCTGCCAGGTCATCTGCGCGCGGAACGCGAGCGCGCCGAGCTTGCCGATATCCTGGTCGATCGCGAGCGACAGGTCGACGCCGCGGTTCCGCTGGCGGCTGATATTGACATAACGGTCGGTGACGCTCGCGATGCTCTGCCGGTCGGGACCGGTCGCGGTGCGCGTGAAAAGTCCGCACAGCGGCTCGTCGGCGACATCCGAATCGTAACAGCCGCGCAGGATATTGCCCGCGCCGAGCAAAGTGATTTCATCCTTCACCTTGATGTCGAAATAATCGACCGCAAGGCGCGTCTTCAGCCCGCCCCACAGCGCCCCCGACAGATCGGGGGTCAGGATGATCGACACCGTCTTCGCCGTCGAGGTTTCGGGCTTGAGCTGGCCGATCCCGCCCCCCGACACGATCGTCGCGGGACCGATCCCGCCGGCATAGTTCGGTGCGATGCCGTCGGCGGCGCAATTGTCGAAGATGCGCTGGCTGATCGCGCCCGCCGTAAGCCTTGCTGCGGTCTGGACGCACGGATCGATCGCCTGCTGGCCGAGGAAGCCCGTCTGGTTTTCAAGGAAAAGTTCGAACAGCGCGGGCGCGCGGAACGAGGTCCCCCAGGTGCCGCGGAAGCGCAGCCAGTCGGTGACCGCCCAGTCGGCGCCGACCTTCCACGTCGTGTCGCTGAACTTGTCGCTCGCCCCGTCGCGGCGCGTCGCCTCGACATGCGTATAGCGCGCCGCGCCCGACAGCGTCAGCCGCTCGACCATCGGCACGCCTTCGAGCAGCGGCACTTCGATTTCGCCGAAGAGCTCCTTCGACACGGTGCGGCCCGCGGTGATGCCCGAGGTCGTGAAATTGGCGACATTGCCGGCCAGCGTTGCCTCGCCCGGCGTATCATTGATTTCGTCGCGGCGAATATTCGCACCGACCGCCACCCCGGCCGATCCCGCGGGCAGGTCGAACAATTTGCCCGTCAGCAGCGCCTCGGCCGAGGTCTGCTTGAACAAGGTGCGCCCCGTTTCGCGTCCCGTCAGGAAGGCCCGCTCTGCCGGGGTGAAATCGCCGCGCAGCACGCGCGGATCGGTAAAGTCGATATCGATGCACGGCACGCCGCGGATCGCGGTCGCCGTTCCGGCGCACGAGCGTGTGCGCAAGGTCTGCGATGCGATTGCGTCCTGATAGATGACGTCCTGTGTATAGCTCGCGTCCGAGCGGCTGTGCTGGCCGTGGACGTCCCACTTCCACCCGCCGCCGACCTCGCCGCGCAGCCCGAACACGCCGCGATAATAATCGACGTCGGCGCGGCTTTCCGATTTGACGAGCACGCGCGGACGCAGGATCAGATTGCCGCCGAACTCGGCGTTGAACGGATCGCCCAGATCATTCGGATCGCAGTTGAACTGCGTCGGATCGCAGAGAACAAAAGGCAGCATCGACGCGCCGGTGAACTGTTCGAGCTCGATCCGCTGGACGCCGTTGTTGTGCGACTTGCGGTTGCTGAACAAAAACTCGCCATAGGCGGTGATGCCGTCGGTCACGTCATAGGCGCCCTCGACGAAGGCGCTCACCCGGCTGAGCCCCGAAAACACGTCCACATCCTGCTCGGCCGGCTCGAACTGGTTGAGCGCGCCCGTCGACGGGCCGTCGAAATTGACCCCGAAGAAATTGGCGGGGCCGAACACCCCGATCGGATTATAGGCGTTGATCGGGATGCCGACCCCCGCGAACTCGGCGCCATATTGGCCGGCAAAGATCGGTTGGCCGTTCGGCGCGATCAGCCCGGGGCGAAAGGTCGGGAAGCCGTTCTGGTCGATCCCCGAAAAGTCGCTGAACACGATCATATTGGCCTGCGTGCTGCTGCACGCCGGGCGGCCGGTGCGGAAATCGACGATGTCGGCGCGGCTGCCATCGGCCTCGCGCTTCAGATATTCCTCGGAACAGAAAAGGAAGCCGCGGTCGCGGCGCGTCAGCTTCTGCTGGCGAAAATAGTCGACCGTCGCAAAGATGTGGCCGCGGTCGAATTTTTTGCCGAAACTCGCATCGACGCCATAGCTCTCGCCGCCGCCATGCTCGGTGATCGACGAGAAGCCGCCGCCCTCGAACCCGTCGAGGTCGTCGCGGGTCAGGATGTTGACCACGCCTGCTACGGCATCGGAACCATAGATCGACGAGGCGCCGGTCTTGAGTATCTCGACCTGCCGCACCACCGACAGCGGCAACACATTGAGGTCGAACGGCGCGACCGATCCGCGGATGCCCGCCGGGCCGGCGCGGCGGCCGTTGATCAGCACCAGTGTCCGCTCGGCACCGAGCCCGCGCAGCGACACCGTCTGCACGTCGTTACCGCCGTTGGCGACGAAACGGTTCGAGATCGCCGAGGTGACCTGGGTCGATCCCTGCGCCGCCGGGACCTGCTGCAGCACATCGGCGAGCTGGACCGGCCCCTGCAATTTTGCATTTTCGGGGTCGATGACCTGGATCGGGTCGGCGCTGGTGAATTCGCTCTTCGCGATGCGTGATCCGGTGACGACGATCTCGTCGCTCGCCTGCGCCATCGCCGGGCTCGCCGTCAGCGCAATGACCGAGGCCGTTGCGGCCAGAAACACCGTGGGGGTGGTGTCCATTTTCATAATCTTCGTCCGATTTAAAAGTTGTCTCGCCCCCCGGCGGCTCGGAATCTAGGCGGTGTGCGTTTCTATATGGTTTACGCGGCGGTAAGTTTTTGAAGGCCCGCCGCCCGCTTGTCGCGGCGGCATGTCGCGGCTAGGCACGCTCGCGAAGAATTGGGACAAAAGGATCGCGCAATGAGCAAGGCAATGGGCGAAACGCTGGGGCGGCTTGAGGCGGTCATTCGCGACCGGCTCACGGCGGGCGAAAGCGAGGCCTCGTACGTGGCCAGCCTCGCCGCGAAAGGCCGTGGCAAGATCGCGCAGAAGGTCGGCGAGGAAGCTGTCGAGGCGGTCATCGCCGCGGTCAGCGAGGACGATGCCGCGCTTGTCGGCGAAGCAAGCGATCTCGTCTTCCACCTCTCGATCCTGCTCGCCGACCGCGGCCTGTCGTGGGACATGATCGCCGCCGAACTCGACCGCCGCCACGGCACCTCGGGCCACGCCGAAAAGGCCGCCCGCCCAAAGTAACTACAACGCATAGGAACCCCTCGCATGCCGATCGACGCCACCCTCCCCTATGACGAGACCAACATCTTCGCGCGCATCCTGCGCGGCGAACTGCCGTCGAAGACCGTCTACGAGGACGAGTTTGCGCTCGCCTTCCACGACATCAATCCGCAGGCGCCCTTGCACATCCTCGTGATTCCCAAGGGCCCCTATGTGAGCTGGGACGATTTTTCGGAGCGCGGCAGCGACGCCGAAATCGCGGGCTTCGTCCGCGCCGTGGGCAAGGTCGCGCGCGATCAGGGCCTCGTCGCGCCCGGCTACCGCCTGCTCGCTAACGTCGGCCTCGACAGCCATCAGGAAATCCCGCACCTCCACGTCCATATTTTCGCGGGACAGCCCCTCGGACCGATGCTCGCACGCTGAATCCCGCCGCTGTCTATGACGGCGGTCACAGCAATTTCCCCAAGCGCGATTAACCGTGGGCGATATGCGGCGACGGGTGGACTCTGTCCCCTGTTTCCAGCAGGATAGCGTTCGGACCGAAACGGGGAGTTGACGATGGGCAAGGGATGGCGCGCGCTCGCTACGGCATTGGCCGGCAAGGCAAAACTGGCGCTGGTCCTGCCCCTCACCCTCGCGATGGCCGCGACCGCCGCCGACACCGTCCCGCAGGTCACGCTAGCAACGCCCGGCAGTTCGGGCACCGGCGATGGCACGATCACGCGCTTCACCCTCCGTTTCTCCGAAGACATGGTGCCGCTCGGCGACCCCCGCGCCCCGGCCCCGGCGACCAACGACTGCAAGCTCCCTTCGACCGGCCGCTGGGTCGACACGCGCACCTGGGTGCTCGAATTCGACAAGCCGCTCCCCGGCGGGCTCGCCTGTCATGTCGAACTGCGCGACGGACTCAAGACCGCACGCGGCGTCTCGGTCGCGGGCAACAGCCGCTTCGCGCTCGACACCGGCGGCCCCTCGGCGCGCGCGGTGCTCGCGGGCGGGACGGACGGCGATATCGAGGAGCAGCAAATCTTCCTCGTCGCGACCAACGTCGCCGCCGACCGCGCCTCGGTCGGCCGCTTCGCCTATTGCGCGGTCGACGGCATCGGCGAAAAAATTCCCGTCGACGTCCTGCCGCGCACGACCGCGACCGAGATTCTGACCGGGCTCGGCGACAACAACTGGTCGCGCCAGTCCTTCACCTACGACGCCGGCCTGCCGCAGCGCTTCCCCGCCGCGGGCGCCGACCGCGAGGCCGCGCTCGACCGCATCGTCCCCGTCAAATGCCGCCGCCCGCTGCCCCCGGGCCGCGAGATGGCGCTCGTCTGGGACGCGCGCATCAGCCAAGCCGGCGTCCCCGGCCGCACCGCCGGCCGCGACCAGCGCTTCGACCACGATGTGCGCCCCGCCTTCACCGCGAAGATGTCGTGCAGCCGCATCAATCCGCAGGCGGGCTGCAATCCGATCAAGGATGTGACGCTCAGCTTCGCGTCGCCCGTCTCGCGCGAAACCGTCCTCGCCGCGACGCTCAACACCGCCGACGGCAAGAAACTGACGCCGAAGATCGGCGACGACGACAAGAATGACGCCTGGCTGACGAGCGTCCGCTTCACCGGCCCGCTGCCGCAGAATGTCGACGCGACGCTCGTGCTCCCCGCCGACGTCACCGACCAGAGCGGCCGCAAGCTGCAGAACCAGTCGAACTTCCCGCTGAAATTCCACATCGACCGCGCGCCGCCGCTGGTCAAATTCGCCGCCGAATTCGGCATAATCGAAGCCGGCGAGGGCGGCGTGCTGCCCGTCACCGTGCGCGGGGTCGAAAGCAGCCTCGTCCAGTCGAACCTCAAAATGCCCGCGACCGCGCTCAAGGTCGGCAACGACGATGCCGCGATCGCGCGCTGGCTGAAACGCGTCGCCGACGCCGACGACACCGACTACCGCGAGGAAAAAAATGCCGCGGGGAAAGAGGTCACCGTCAACTACACCGGCACCAAATCAGTCTTCGCGGACGCCCCCGCCGATGGCGAACGCCGCAACATGCAGCTCGCGCCCGCGGCTGGCGGCAAGGAGTTCGAGGTCGTCGGCATCCCACTCGCCGAAAAAGGCTTCCATGTCGTCGAGATCGCGAGCCCCGAACTCGGCGCCGCGCTGCTCGGCCGCAAATCGACGCGTTACGTCGCAACCGCCGCGCTCGTCACCAATATGGCGGTGCATTTCAAATGGGGCCGCGAAGGCTCGCTCGCCTGGGTGACGTCGCTCAATAGCGGCCTCCCCGTTTCGGGCGCCGAAATCCGCGTCACCGACAGCTGCACCGGCCGCCTGCTCGCGCGCGGCACCGCCGACAAGGCGGGCCGCCTCGCCTTCGCCGGCGGGCTGCCGCAGCCCGAAACCTATTCGAGCTGCCGCGACGACGCCGACCCGGCGAGCAGCGAGGGCCATGCACTGATGGTCAGCGCGCGCTCGGGCGACGATTTCAGCTTCACCCTCACCGACTGGGGCAACGGCATCCGCCCCTATGACTTCGACCTCCCCTATGGCTGGTCGGAACGGAGCGACATCCTCCACACAGTCTTCGACCGCGCGCTCGTGAAGGCGGGCGAGACCGTCCACATGAAGCACATCCTGCGCCGCCCCGTCGGTCTCGGCTTCCGCACCCCCGAAGCGCTCGCGGGCAAGCTCCGCCTCGTCCACCGCGGTTCGGACACCGAATTCGAAATGCCGTTCGCGATTCCCGCGACGGGCAGCGGCGAAACGACATGGAACGTCCCCGCCTCGGCGCCGATGGGCGATTATGAGCTCGTCTTCGTCACCAAGGACAATGACGGCGAGGACAAGACGATCTGGTCGGGCCAGTCGGTCAAGGTCGACGAATATCGCCTGCCGACGATGAAGGCGACGATCACCGGACCAAAGACTGCGCTCGTGCGTCCCGCTGCCGTCCCGCTCAACCTGTTTGTCGGCTATCTCTCGGGCGGCCCCGCGCCGAATATCCCGGTCGAACTGCGCACCAATTTCCGCGCGAGCTGGTCGCCGCCCGAAGATTATAGGGATTGGGATTTCGACGGCCAGCCGGTGAAGGAAGGCGTCGTCCAGCTCGACGACAGCGGCGACGAACCGTCGGCCGAACTGCCGCTCGCGCGTTCGGTGCCGCTCAAGCTCGACGCCAATGGTGCCGCGACGACCAATGTCACGGTCGACCAGCCGATCACCGAACCGACGCTGATGGCGGCCGAAATGGATTATGAGGATGCGAATGGGGAGACGCTGACGTCGAGCCGCCGCATCACCCTCTATCCCTCCGCCGTCCGCCTCGGGCTCAAGACCGACGGCTGGCTGATGCGCGACAATGACCTCCGCCTCAATTTCATCGCGCTCGATCTCGACGGCAAGCCGATCGCCGGGAAGCGCATTTCGGTCGCGGTCTATAACCGCGAGATCATCACCGCGCGGCGCCGCCTGATCGGTGGCTTCTACGCCTATGACAACCAGATGCGCACGACGCGCCTCGACGCGACCTGCTCGGCGACGACCGACAGGCTCGGCCGCGCGAGCTGCGCGATGGCACCCGGCGTCTCGGGCGAGGTCACCGTCGTCGCGACGGCGCAAGATGCCGACGGCAACGAAGCGCGCGCCGTCCGCTCGGTCTGGCTTGCGGGCGATAACGACTGGTGGTTCGGCGGCGACAATGGCGACCGCATGGACGTGATCGCCGAAAAGCCGCGCTATGCCGCGGGCGATACCGCCAATTTCCAGGTCCGCATGCCCTTCCGCGAAGCGACCGCGCTCGTCACCGTCGAACGCGAGGGCGTGCTGTCGAGCTTCGTCGTCCCGCTCAAGGGCACCAACCCCGTCGTGAAGGTCAAGCTTCCCGCCACCTACGCGCCCGACGTCTATGTCTCGGTGATGGCGGTGCGCGGGCGTGTGACAGGCGGCGAAAGCTGGTTCCGCCAGATGAAACGCGCGGTCGGCTTCAAGATCGAGAATAGCGAAGGCGCGCCGCCGACCGCCCTCGTCGACCTTGCCAAACCGAGCTACCGCATGGGCATCGCGCGCATCAAGGTCGGCTGGGAAGGCCATCAGCTCGGCGTCAAGGTGAAGGCCGACAAGGAGAAATATTCGGTTCGCGAAACCGCGAAGGTCGCGATCGAGGTCAAGACCCCCGACGGCAAGGCGCCGAAGAACGCCGACGTCGCCTTCGCCGCGGTCGACGAGGCGCTGCTCGAGCTCGCGCCGAACGAAAGCTGGCAGGTCATCGACGCGATGATGGGCGAACGCACGCTCGACGTGCTCACCTCGACCGCGCAGATGCAGGTCGTCGGCAAGCGCCATTACGGCCGCAAGGCGCTCGAACCCGGCGGTGGTGGCGGCGGCGACCTGTCGGGCCTGACGCGCGAGGACTTCCGCCCCGTCCTGCTGTGGAAAGGCAATGTCCCGCTCGACAGCAAGGGCCGCGCGATGGTCGACGTACCGCTCAGCGACAATCTCTCGGGCTTCCGCCTCGTCGCGATCGCCACCGACGGGTCGCAATATTTCGGCACCGGCGAAACCACCGTCCGCACCGTGCAGGATCTCGGCGTCTTCGCCGGCATGCCCGAACTGGTGCGCACCGGCGACACGTACGACGCGCGCTTCACGCTGCGCAACGGCACCGACCAGCCGATGGAGGTCACCGCGACCCCGACGCTGTCGCCCGCCGTCGCGACGGCGCCGCCGCTGACCGTCACCATCCCCGCGGGCGGCGCGGTGCCGATCAGCTGGTCGATGACCGCGCCCGAGGCGACCGGCCCCATCCAATGGACCGTCGATGCAGTCGCAAAGGGCGGCAAGGCGCGCGACCGCCTCGTCTTCGAACAGGTCGTCGAACCCGCGGTGCCCGTCGAAACCTGGGCCGCGAGCCTCTTCCGCGTCGGCCCCGCAACAACGCTGCCGATCGCGATCCCGGCGGGCGCGCTGCCCGGCGGCTATGTCGATATCGCGCTCGCGGGCACGCTCGCCCCGCCACTCACCGGCGTACGCGACTATATGGCCGCCTATCCCTACACCTGTTTCGAACAGCAGACGTCGCGCGCGGTCGCGCTCGGCGATGTCGGGCGGTGGCAGGCGCTCGCAGGCGCGATGCCGACCTATCTCGATGACGACGGGCTGCTCCGCTACTGGCCGAACGAACGCATGACGGGTTCGATCGAGCTTACCGCCTATGTCATGAACGTGACCGCAGCGAACGGCTTCGCGATCCCCGAGGCGTCGAAAGCGAAGATGGTGAAAGCCTTGCAGGCGGTCGTCGAAGGGCGGCTGACGCGCAAGGGCTATGGTCCATGGGATGTCCGCCCCGTCCGCATCGCGGCCTTGGCGGCACTCGCGCGCAACAATGCGTCGAGCGCGAGCCTCGTCGCGGCGATCGACGTCGCGCCGATCGACATGGCGACCGGCACGCTCGCCGACTGGCTCGTCGCGATCGAAAAGACGCCGGGCGTGCGGAATGCCCCAGCGCTGCGCACCGCGGCCGAGGCCGAACTGCGCAAACGTCTCGTCTAC
The DNA here is from genome assembly GCF_052871675.1 of Sphingopyxis sp. LARHCG72. Taxonomy (NCBI): domain Bacteria; kingdom Pseudomonadati; phylum Pseudomonadota; class Alphaproteobacteria; order Sphingomonadales; family Sphingopyxidaceae; genus Sphingopyxis; species Sphingopyxis sp. LARHCG72. The sequence goes on from NZ_JBIXJU010000004.1 coordinate 328,989, forward strand.
GAAGGCACGCGCCTCGACCTCGTCGACGACGCGAAGGCGCCCTGGTGGATGATGACGAGCGGCGACGAAATGGCGATCAAGGCATTGGAAGCCGTGCTCGGCCGCAAAGGCTGGGAGGATGACGCGGGCAAGCTGATGGTCGGGGTCGCGCAGCGCCAGCGCAAGGGCCATTGGGATACCACCCCCGCCAACGCATGGGGCGCCGTCACCGTCCGCCGCTTCGCCACCCTCTATCCGGCGAGCGCGATCACCGGCGTCACCAATGTCAGCCTTGCGGGCGCGACCGCTTCGCAAAGCTGGCCGCTGCCCGCCGAGGCGCCCTCGCCGCTGCGCGTCGCGCTGAATGCCGCGACCATGAGCCTGAACCACGAAGGCACCGGCACGCCGTGGGCGACGGTCAGCGTCAAGGCGGCGGTGCCATTGAAGGAACCGCTCAACGCGGGCTACCGGATCAAGCGTTCGGTCAGCATCGTCAAGGCGGCGAACAAGGACCGGCTGACGCGCGGCGATGTGATCAAGGTGCGGATCGAGGTCGTCGCGGCCGCGGGCCGGACATGGGTCGTCATCAACGATCCGATCGCGCCCGGCGCGACGATCGTCGGCAACCTCGGCGGTCAGTCCGAAATGCTCGCCGAACAGGCGGGCGGATCGGGCGCGCAGCCGAGCTATGTCGAGCGCGGCAAGGACAGCTGGCGCGGCTATTTCGGCTGGATGCCCGCGGGCACCCACGCGGTCGAATATGTCGTTCGCCTCAACGGGTCGGGCCGCTTCACCCTGCCGCCGACGCGCGTCGAGGCGATGTATTCGCCCGCGATCCGCGGCCAATGGCCGAACGCCCCGCTGACGGTGGCGAGTGTGGGGCAGTGAGGGCTTCACACGCGCGCGCTTTTTTATCTGTGTGTCCCCGCGAAGGCGGGGACCCATCTCCGGTCGGCTCAAACTCGCACCGGCAGGAGATGGGCTCCCGCCGTCGCGGGAGCACGCGCTAATTTAGACGATGGATTCATCCCGCAAACGTCGCTGGCTTGACGCGCTGGCTTGGCTCGCCCTCGCCTCGCTCATCCTCGTCACCGCCGCACACCTCCTGACGAAGCCACCCGCGATGCCCGAGTATGAGAAGGTCCGCGCCGGCTGGAAATCCAGCGAGGCTTGGCTCTACGACCGCGACGGCCAGTTGCTCGACAGCGAGCGCGTCAATTTCGAGCGCCGCCGCCTCGCATGGGTGCCGCTGAACGACATCAGTCCCGCCGTCCGCACCGCCGTCGTGCAAAGCGAGGATCGCCGCTTCTGGTCGCATGGCGGGGTCGACTGGCTCGCGATCGCGAGTGCGATCCGCGCGCGCTGGACCGGCGACCGCTCGCGCGGCGCCTCGACGCTTGCGATGCAGCTCGCCGCCTTTCTCGACCCCAGCCTCGCGCAACCCGGCAAGCGCGACTGGCGCACCAAGCTCCGCCAGATGCGTGCGGGCCAGGCGCTCGCCGCCGACTGGACTCACGAGCAGATGCTCGAAGCCTATTTCAACCTCCTCCCGCTGCGCGGCGAGGCGCAGGGAATCGGCGCGGGCGCACAAAGCCTGTTCGGCAAGAAACCCGCCGAACTGAATCGCACCGACGCCGCGCTCTTCGCGGGCCTCCTTCCCAACCCCGCCGCGGGCGCCGACGCGCTCGGCCGCCGTGCGTGCCGTGTCGCGCAGACAAAGGACTGCACCGCGATCCGCGCCGCCGCCGCAACGCTCGTTTCGGGCGAGCACGCCGCGCGCTTCGACCCTGCTCTCGCGCCGCACCTCGCCGTGCGCCTGCTCGACAAGCCCGGCAAGCGCGTCAAGACCACGATCGACCGCCGCATCCAGACCGCCGCCATCGTCGCGCTGCGCCGCCAGCTCGCCGGCCTCGGCTCCGACCGCGTCCGCGACGGCGCGGTCGTCGTGCTCGACAATGCTACCGGCGAGGTGCTCGCCTATGTCGGCGGCGTCGGCCTCAAATCGACCGCGGCGTCGGTCGACGGCGCCAACGCGCGGCGGCAGGCGGGCTCGACCTTGAAACCGCATCTCTATGCGCAGGTGATCGAGCATGGCTGGCTCACCGCCGCATCGATCCTCGACGACAGCCCGGTCCAGCTCGACACCGCCTCGGGGCTCTATGTCCCCAAGAATTACGACCACAGCTTCAAGGGGCCGGTCAGCGTCCGTCATGCGCTCGCCTCGTCGCTCAACGTCCCCGCGGTGCGCGCGCTCGTGATCGACGACGTCCAGCAATTCCGCGACCGCCTCTGGGCCCTGGGCTATCACGGCCTCGTCGAGGACGGCGAATATTACGGATTTTCCCTCGCGCTCGGCTCGGCCGAAGTGTCGCTCGTCGAACAAGCCAACGCCTTCAGAACATTCGCAAATATGGGAAAATGGTCCTCCGTCCACTTCGTCGATATGCGCGATGATCGTAAAGATGCGCGCCAGATCGCGAGTCCCGCCGCCGCCTTCATCGTCGGCGACATCCTCGCCGACGCCTCCGCCCGCGCCGATGCATTCGGCGCCGACAGCGCGCTGCGCCTCCCCTTCTGGGCCGCCGCCAAGACGGGGACCTCGAAAGGCATGCGCGACAATTGGTGCATCGGCTGGTCCGACCGCTTCACCGTCGCGGTCTGGGTCGGCAATCTCGAAGGCGATTCGATGCGCGCGGTGTCGGGCACTTCGGGCGCCGCGCCCGTCTGGCGCGATGTGATGCTCGCGCTCCACGCGGGCAACCCCGGCAAGCCGCCTGCGATGCCCGACGGCGTCGAGGCGCGGCAGGTCGCCCTCCCCGGCACGCGCGAACCGCCGCGCCGCGAATATTTCCTCACCGGCACCGCGCAGTCCGAAATGGCGGCGGCACCGCAGGCCGCCCGCCGCCCGCGCATCACCAGCCCGGTCAGCGGCAGCGTCTACGCGCTCGACCCCGACATCCCGATCGACCGCCAGCGCTTGGCCGTCACCGTCAGCGGGTCGGTTGCCGGATACCGCCTGATCCTCGACAAGCAGCCGCTCGGCGACGCCGACGCCGGCCAGCAGATCTTGCCGCGCCCGGGCAGCCACATGCTCGCGCTCGTCGATCCGGGCGGGCGGATGATCGACCGGGTCCGCTTTACCGTACGGTAAGCCGCGGCTGCCCTATGAAATTAAGTTGCGCTGACGCGCGGAGCGGCTAGTCTGCCCCGCCATGAGACGGGCGGCAGCTCAGCCGCCCCAAAGGGGAAGAATATGCTATTTGACCGGGTAAAACCGTTGGATGCCATTTTGGCGACAGCGGAAAAAAAGTCGCTTCACCGCACATTGGGTGCCTTTCAACTCACGCTGTTCGGCATCGGCTGCGTCATCGGCACCGGCATTTTCGTGCTGACGGCGGCGGGCGCGCAAAAGGCAGGCCCCGGCCTGATGCTCGCTTTCGCGATCGCCGGCCTGATCTGCATCGTCGCGGCGCTCTGCTACGCTGAAATCGCGGCGATGATCCCCGTCGCCGGCTCCGCCTATACCTATACCTATTCGACCATGGGCGAAATGCTCGCCTGGACGGTCGGATGGGCGCTCGTTCTCGAATATGCTGTGGCGGCCTCCGCCGTGTCGGTCGGGTGGTCCGGCTATTTCACAGGAACGATATTGAACGAATTCCTGGGAATACAGCTTCCCTCGTTCCTTGCCGGCGCACCGCTGGCACTCGGCGGCGTCGAGGGCGGTTTCATCAACCTTCCCGCCGTGGTCATCGCGCTCCTCATCACCTGGCTGCTGATGATCGGCACCACCGAAAGCGCGCGCGTCAATGCGATCCTCGTCGCGATCAAGGTCACCGCGCTCACCGCCTTCATCATCCTGACGCTGCCCAGCGACTATTTCACCACCGACAAGTTCAACCCCTTCCTCCCCGCCGGTGTCTTCGGCGGCTTTGGCTCGGGCGTCGGCGCGGTCGGCGCGGCTGCGACCATCTTCTTTGCCTATGTCGGTTTTGACGCGGTTTCGACCGCTGCCGAAGAAACCAAGAACCCGCAGCGCAACGTGCCGATCGGCCTGATCGGGTCGCTGCTGTTCTGCACCATCTTCTATATCCTCGTTGCCGCAGGCGCGATCGGCACCGTCGGCGGCCAGCCGATCATGGGGCCGAACGGTGTTCCCTTCCCCGCCGGTTCGGAAGAACTGGCCCGCCAGTGTGCAACCTATGCCGCGAACGAACTCCCGCTCGTCTGCTCGAACGAAGCTCTCGCGCACGTCCTCCGCCAGATCGGCTGGTCGGGTGTGGGCAACATGCTCGGCATCGCCGCTTTCGTCGCGCTGCCGTCAGTCATCCTGATCCTGCTGTTCGGTCAGACCCGCGTCGCCTTCGTGATGAGCCGCGACGGCCTGCTGCCCGAATCGTGGAGCAAGGTGCATCCGAAGTGGAAGACGCCGCACGTGATCACCGCGATCACCGGTGTCGCGGTTGCCTTCGCCGCCGCGTTCCTGCCGGTCGGCAAGCTTGCCGACATCGCCAATGCAGGTACGCTCTATGCGTTCATGATGGTCGCCATCGCGGTGATGATCCTGCGCCGGACCGCCCCCAACCAACCGCGCGCGTTCAAGACACCCGCCTTGTGGCTGGTCGGTCCGCTCACGATCGCCGGCACGATCTTCCTGTTCCTCAACCTGCCGCTGGATGCGATGCTGGTCCTGCCCATCTGGGGTGCGCTCGGCTTGCTGATCTATTATCTCTACAGTCGCAACCGCAGCCATCTTGGCCGCGGGATTGTCGAGGTGCACGAGGATGATCTGGAGCCGCACGCACCGATCAACTGAGGCGTCAGCCAAAGATAAGAAGAAGGGGCCGTCCGGGCGAATGCCGGGGCGGCCCCTTTTCTTTGTCAGTAGGGGCTTTTCGGTGCGGTTCCCGGCCGGGTGAACAGCTTGCCGCGCTCGGCCCAGAAGACGAGGGCGAGACCAACGACGGCGCTGATCAGGAAGGCATAGGCCAGCGGCAGCGTCGACCCGTCATATTGCTGGCCGATCGTCGCGCCCACGGTCGCCGCAAGCAGCGTCTTCGCAAAGCTCTGATATGACGACGCGACCCCCGCCATATGGCCGAAATCCTCCATCGCGATCGACCCGAAATTGCTGCCGATGAAACCGACAAGGCCGACGTTGACCATCATCAGCGCGGTGAACATCCACAAAGTCTCGACCCCGCTCAGCGCCGCGACGATCTGCAGGATCGAGGTCGCCATGAAGGCGAAGACCGCCGACTGCGACACGCGCCGCGCGCCGAAACGCTCGACGATCGCGGCGTTCGAGAAATTGGCGATCGCGATGCCGATCGCAACGCACGCGAAGATCAGCGGGAACATCGCCTGCGCGCCGAACACTTCGGATATGATCTGCTCGCTGCTGTTGAGATAGCCGTAAAGCGCCCCCTGCATCATGCCCGATGCGATCATATAGCCCGCCGCGCGGCGGTGGCGCGTCACCGTCGCCCAGCCCGCGACCATCGTCTTGAGGTCGAGCGGCCGCACGTCCGCGGGATCGAGCGTTTCGGGAAGCCGGCGGAGCCAGAGCAGCATCACGATCGACATCACCGCCAGCACGATGAAGATCGCGCGCCAGCCCGCGACCGCTGCAATCCCTGCGCCGATCGTCGGCGCGATGATCGGCACGATCATGAAGACGAGGAAGATCAGCGACAGCCGCTTTGCCATCGCGTCGCCCGCGAACAGGTCACGGATTACCGCGACGACGATGACGCCGAGCGCCGCGCTGACCAGCCCGTGGATGAAGCGCAGCACGAGCAACATGGTAAAGCTCGTCGCGAGACCGCAACCGATCGACAGCGCCAGATAGGCGAATAGCGCAGGGACGAGCACCCCCTTGCGCCCGAAGCGGTCCGATAGCGGGCCGTAAAGCAGCGAGCCAAAACCAATGCCGAGCAGGTAAACCGAAATGACGTGCTGGCGATCATTCGCAACGGTGACCCCCAGCGATTCGCCGATCGCGGGCAGTGCGGGCAACATCGAGTCGATAGCGAGCGCATTGAGCGCCATCACCATCGCCATCATGACGACCATTTCACGGGCGCCCGGCAGGCTCCGTTGGGGGGATTGGGCCGGTTTGTGCATGGCAGCAGCCTATGCGCCTAACCCACCGCTTTGGATAGCCCCTCAAGGCAAAGGGCATTGCTATGCAACGCAAAAGGGCCGCCCGCCCCCATAGAGGAGCGGACGGCCCTTCGCGTGTTTGCAGAGGGCGGCTCAGCCCTGGCGGGTGCCGGTCATCGCCATCGAACCGAACGCGCCGGCCTTGATCGTGCCGGTCAGCGCGTCGCCGTCGATCGTCGCTTCGCATTCGAGCGTCATCGGCATCGGCACCTTCATGTTCATGGTCCAGGTCAGCTTGTTGCCGTCGACCTTGCCATTTTCGACATCGAGCGAACCCATCGTGCCGGCGTTCTGGCCGGTGAAGCTGCCGCCGTCGCTGTTCACGGTGAACACCGACTTCTGGTCGCCCATCGGCGATTTGGTGACGCAATCATAGCTGCCATCGACTTGGGACATATGGGCTCTCCTTACTGAAACTGATGTTAGTTAGACAGGGACACCGTTTCCACAGGCAGGCCCAGTCCGTCAAGCTGCGGTTTCACCACTGCGGCATCGCCGACGACGACATAGACGAGATCGTCGGTGCTGAGCGCCTTGCGCGCTGCAGCGTCGATTTCGGCGGCGGTCATCGCCTCATAGGTGGCAGGCAGCGTTTCGTAATAATTGTCGGGGCGGCCGAACTTGACGATCTGGCGGAGCCCGCCGAGCACATCGCCCGAGGTCTCGAAGCTGCCCGGCAGTTCGCGGACGCTGCCGTTGATCGTGCGCTCGAGCTCTTCCTTCGTCACGCCCTTGTCGCCGAGGAAGCTCTTGAGATCGCTCCGCAGCTCCTTGATCGAATCACCCGTGCGGTCGGCCTGTACCGGCGCCGCGGCAACCCAGGTCAGCCGGTCCTTGTCGCCCGAGATGCGGCTGCGCACGCCGTAGGACCAGCCCTTGGTCTCGCGCAAATTGGTGTTGAACCGCGACAGGAAATTGCCGCCGAAGATATCGTTCGCCGAACGCAGCACTTCGAGCTCGTCGCCGCCCTTGGCAGCGAGCACCTTGCCCGCGAGGATCACCGACTGCGGCGACTTGGGCCGGTCGAACAGCAGGATACGCGGCTTCGGCGCCGGGATGGCGATGTCGAAATGCTTGACCGGCTTCGCGGTCGCCGGTGCCTTCCATTGACCCAGCGTCGCGTCGAGCTGCTTTTTCACCTCGGCGAGCGTCGTGTCGCCAACGACGAAGACGCGCGCATTGTCGGGGCGAATCCACGTCGCGTGGAAGGCCGCAAGCTGGTCGCGCGTCGCTGCCGTGACCGATTTCGCATCGCCCAGCCCCGACGGCGGAATGCCATAGGGATGATCCGCTCCATACAGCACCGGCGCCAATATGCGCGAGGCGATGGCGTTCGGATTGTTCAGCTCGGCCTTGAGCCGGTTGAGCTGCTGCGCGCGTACGCGCTCCAATTCCTTGCCGTCGAACGCCGGGTTGCGGATGTAATCGGCGAGCAGGCCGAGCGAGGCGCGAAGATTGGGCTTTAGCGCGAACAGGCTGAACACCGTCTCGTCGGCGTTAGCCGTCGCGTCGATCTGCGCGCCGAGCCGTTCCTTCGCCTCGGCAAAAGCGATCGAATCGAGGCTCGTCGTGCCTTCGTCCATCAGGCTGAGCATCAGCGACTGGGTGCCCAAAGCGCTGTGCGGATCGGCGGCATAGCCCGCGTCGAAACTGACCGCGACATTGACCGTCGGCACCGTCGTACGGCGCGCAAAAACGACCTCGACACCGTTTTTGAGCTTGGCGCGCTCGATCGCGGGAAAGTCGAGCGCCTTGAGGTCGGCGACTGCAGGAAGCTGCGAACGGTCGGCGAACGACGATGCGCCGCCCGTGTCAGGGCCGACATCGCCGAGCGCTTCGTTCCAGTAACGATCGGGCTGGACCGGCGCGGTCACCTTACCGCCGGTCACGGCGCCGCCGCGATTTTCGCCGCCCTCGGTGCGCTCGCCCGGGGTGTAGGTCAGCGAAAAGGCCGGGCGGGCGAGCCATTTGTTCGCGATCGCCTTGACCTGATCGGGGGTCGCCTTCGCCATCCGGTCGAGCTCGACCTTGTAATAAGCCGGATTGTTCGAATAGAGCGCGCCCTCGGCCAGCGTCACCGCCTTGCCGCCGAAACCACCCACCGATTCGAGTCCCGCGATCGTGCCCGCCAGATAGCTAGCCGCGGTGCGCTGCAATTCGTCGGCAGTCGGACCGCTCGCGAGGAAGCTCGCGATTTCCTCGTCGAGCCGCTTCGCGACGGTCGCGGGTTCGACGCCCGGCTTCACATCGGCCTGGACAAGCAGGATGCCCGCGTCCTCGAACGGCTGCGCCACCGCCGATACGCTGACGGCGACGGGGTCCTTGCGGACCAGCGCATTGTCCAGCCGCGACGACGACAGCCCGCCAAGCACGCTCATCGCCATCTGGAGCGGCACCGCTTCGGGATCGTTGAGGCCGGGGATCGCCCACATGCGATAGATGCGTGTCGTCGGAACGAGGTCCTTGACCTCCTTCGCGAGCGGCGCGGGCAGCGTCGGGACGGGAACGGCGGGCATCTGCACCGCGGGGCCGCGGGGGATGTCGCCGAACCATTCCTGTACCTTGGCCTTTGCTGTGGCGACATCGACATCGCCCGCAAGCACGAGGACGGCGTTGTTCGGGCCGTAATTGTCGGTGAACCATTTCTTCACATCGGCGAGGCTCGCCGAGTTGAGGTCGCCCATCGAACCGATCGTGCTGTGGTGATAGGGATGACCGGTCGGGAAGAGATTCTCGAAAATCTCATAGCGCAGCAGGCCATAGGGATTGTTGTCGCCCTGGCGCTTCTCGTTCTGGACGACGCCGCGCTGGTTATCGAGTTTCTCCTGCGTCACCGCGCCGAGCAGATGCCCCATGCGGTCGCTTTCGAGGAACAGCGCGCGGTCAAGCGCGCCCGTCGGCACGGTTTCGAAATAGTTGGTGCGGTCGACGTTGGTCGTTCCGTTGCTGTCGGTCGCGCCGACCTGTTGCAGCGGCTCGAAGAAATCGCCGGGCGAATTTTCCGACCCGTTGAACATCAGATGTTCGAAGAGGTGCGCGAAGCCCGTCTTGCCCTTCGGTTCGTGCTTCGACCCAACGCGATACCAGACCGACACCGCGACGACCGGCGCTTTGCGGTCCTCGTGCACGATCACGCGCAGCCCGTTGTCGAGCGTGAACGCCTGATAGGGAATGTCGACCGCCTTCACGAGGTCGGCGATCGGCGCGGCCTCGCCGGCTTTCGCCTTGGCGAGCGCGGGACCCGCAGCGACAAGCGAGGTGGTGACCGCCAAGGCAAGGGCGAAGCGATGGAAACGGGGCATGGATATCCTCTTGAAAGCGTGCAGGCACGGACAGCCTGTCGAAAGCGGGGTGCCGGACGGCACTGTATCAATGGTTTAGGACAGCGTTTCGCGGCTTTCAAGGCCGATAGAATCGCGCCCCGCTGGCCTTCAGCGCCGCCGGATCGAACAGCACCGGCTTCAGCTTGTGCGCGACGAACAGCGGCGCCTGATCATTATAATGCGGGCTGTCGGGCCGCGTCGTCGCTGCCCCGAACGGCTGGATCGACTCCGACCGGACCCGGCCGTCCCGGTCCCAGGTGACGAACATGATGAAGCTGTCGCCGTGACGCACCTTGAGCCGCCCGTCGGGTTCGGCGTCCCACAAGGTCGATGCGCGCACAGTGTCGTTGCCGCCATCGAGCGGCAGGTCGACACGGTTCGCCCCCTCGCCATGGCGGAGTCGCAGCACCGTTCCGAGCTTCGGATCGAGCCCGTCGAAATGATCCTGCAGGTGCGCGACGACCTCTTTCAGTACGGTACGCGGGTCGGGTTCGGCGCGGCGCTGGTAGTGGCTGCCGTTCGCGGGGCGCAATAGCATCAGCGCCAGCGCGTCCCCCTTACCTTTCCCATCGAGGTTCCAGTCCCATTGACGGAGCAGCTTCTGTGCCTGTGCAAGCGCCGGATCGCCCTTGGTATCGAGCGCGAGCAGCCGGTCCATCCACGCCTTCGCATATCCGGTCTTCGCATAGGCGGTGTCGTATTTGATCGCCTTCAGCCGCGCTTCGTCGATCTGCCCCGATGCCTCGAACAGCTCGATCAGCCGCACAGCGCGGTTGGTCATATCGTCCTCGACCCCAAGCAGCGGCGAAAAGGCTGCGGCGTCGAGTTCGTCGCCCGGTCCCGCCGCGACCCACGGCGTGTTGTTCGCATTCATCACATAACCCGAGCGCGGGTTGACCAGCGCGGGCACGCGGTCGAACGGCAGCGTCTTCGTCCACAAATCCGCCGAGGTGTCGCCGGGCAGCACGCCGCGCCAGTTGAACCCCGGCTGCCGGTCGGGGAACATCGCGTTATAGAAAAGCCCGATATTGCCCTTCGCATCGGCATAGATGAAATTGGTCGCGGGCACGCCCTGCCCTGCCATCGCCGCGCGCCATTCGGCGAAGCTCTTCGCCTTGTTCAGCCGGTAATATTGGGTGACCATATTCGCCTGGTCGATCCCCGCGTAGCGGATCGCGAACGCGCCCTTTTCATTCTTCACCACCGGGCCGTGGACCGATCGATAGACGGAGCGCGGTATCGGCAGCACGAACGGACCGACCTTGACCTTCAGCCAGATGCGCTTTTCCTCAAGCGGGCGCCACTGGCCGTCGAAACGGTAATTCTTGCCGCTGTCGTCGAGGGTCAGCTTGTAGACGTCGATCAAATCGGGCCGGTTCACCGTGTTGGTCCAGCCGAGATATTTATTATGCCCGAGGAACGGATAGGGCGAGCCGGGGAAGTTCGCGCCCGCAAAGTCCAAGCCCTCTTCCGAATGGACGACCAGTTCGTACCAGGCGACGCCGCCGGTCCACGGCTGGTGCGAGTTGGAGACGAGCCGCGTCGCGCCGTCGGTCGAGCGCGCGGGGCCGACCGCCATGCCGTTCGATCCATTGTCGGCGGGATCGGTGCCGACCGGCGTCAGCTCGCGCGGGACAAGCTTGCCCGTCGCATCGAGCGCAGGGCCACCCTCACGGTACATGTCCTTGCCATCGACGAGCTGGCCGAGCACCGAATCGAGCCCGAAAAAGAAGGGCGAGCGCAGCACGAAGCCCGCGACGACATCCTCGCCGGTCACAGGGAACAGGCCCGACAGGCGCACCTCGCCCGGATGCTTGTCGGCATAATGGTTGAGCCCCGCCGCATAGGCCGTGAACAGCGCCTTCACATCGGAAGGCAGTCGCGGCCAGTCGCGTTTCGTCGTCGCGCGGACGCCGAGCAACGCCTCGGCATAATCGACCTTCGCGCCATCCTCGCCGAGCATCGCCCCGGCGCGCCCGCGTGTCATCGCGAGCACTTCCTGAAGCGTCGAAAAATCATCTTCGGCATGAGCGTAGGCGACGCCATAGGCGACATCGGCGTCGGTCTTGCCGAAGATATGCGGGACGCCGAACTTGTCGCGCGCGATGCGGACATCGCCTGGCTTGAACGCCGGCGCCGCGGGGGCCTCGGCGGTCAGCGGCTCCCAGAGCGCGAGCGATGCGGCGGTGATCACCAGCAGCAACAGGAAACCCAGCAAAATCCGTCGCAGCATGTCTGGTCCTCTTCGGCGGCTCGCCCGCAGCGCTATGTGGCGGGCATGTCGTCCGATGGCAAGCAGCTGTCGTTCGTCGAGGCGGATTTGCGGGCGAGCGCTGCGCCGCTATGCAGGGGTCAGGTTATTGAACAACGGGGAATATCCAAACATGCGCATGAAAAGCCTGCTCCTTTCCGCCTGCCTGTCGCTCGCCTTCGCTCCCACCGCGATGGCCCAGACGATCGCCGGATCGGGCGTCATTCCGGCAACCATCGGCAATAGCGCCGAGCGCGCGATCGGCTTTGCTGCGAGCGCGCCCGCGGATGCCGCACTCGTCATCGTCATGACCGACGCGGCGCTGCCGCCGCTCAACGGCGTGACGCTGGGCGCCGGCGAAAGGCAGGCGATTACAGCGGCCATCGCCGCGGCAAGTTTCGACGGCAAGGCCGGCTCGACGCTGTCGCTGCGCGGTATTGGCGCGCATCCGCGCATCCTCCTCGTCGGCGCGGGCGTATCGCCCTCGTCGCTCGCGCTCGCCGAAGCGGGCGGAAAAGCGGCACAAGAACTCAAGAGCGAAGCGCAGCCGGTGGTTGTCGCGGGTGCTTATGGCGATGCGAATGCTGCCGATGTCGCTTACGGCTTTGCGCTCGGACAATATCGGTTCGACCGCTATCAGACGGTCGGCAAGAAAACGCCCGCGACCGGCGCCGCGACCTTCGTCGGCGCCAATCCGTCGGGCGCGGAGGCCGCCTTCGCCAATCGCTGGAGGCCGCTGGCCGACGGGGTGCGCCTGTCGCGCGATCTCGCCAACGAACCGGCAAACGTCATCTACCCCGAAACCTTTGTGACCGAGGTGCGCAAGTCCCTCGCCGGCGTGGCGGGCGTCAGCATCGAAGTGCTCGACGAAGCCGCGATGCGCAAGCTCGGCATGGGAACGATCGTCGGCGTCGGCCAAGGCAGCCCGCGCGGCTCGCGACTGCTTCTGGTGCGCTATCGCGGGGCGGGTTCGCCCGACGCACCCACCGCCTTCGTCGGCAAGGGCATCACCTTCGATTCGGGCGGCCTGTCGCTCAAGCCCGGTGCCGGGATGGGCAATATGAAGGGCGACATGTCGGGCGCCGCGTCGGTGATGGGTGCGGTCGTCTCGCTCGCCAAGTCGCGCGCGCCGGTCCATGTCGTCGGCGTCGCCGCGCTTGCCGAGAATATGCCCGACGGCAATGCACAGCGTCCGGGCGACGTCACCCGCACCATGTCGGGCAAGACAATCGAAATGGTCAACGCCGACGCCGAAGGCCGCCTCGTCCTCGCCGATGCCAATGAATATGTCGCCAAGGCTTACAAACCCAAGGCGATCGTCAACATCGCGACGCTGACCGGCGCGGTCGTTGGCGCGCTCGACAACAGCTATGCGGGCCTCTTCGCGCGCGACGAGGCGCTCGCGGCGCGTCTGACCGCCGCCGGTACCGCGAGCGGCGAGGAGCTGTGGCGCCTGCCGCTCCACAAGGATTATGCCGAGCGGATGAAGTCGGACATCGCCGACATCCGCAATTCTGCGACGGGTCAGGGGCCGGGCGCCAGCCTCGGCGCGCATTTCATCGGCTTTTTCGTCGACGAGGCGACCCCCTGGGCGCATCTCGACATCGCCGGGGTCAACCGTTCGGAGAAAGCGACCTCGCTTGTTCCCAAGGGCATGACCGGCTTCGGCGTGCGGCTGCTCGACCAGTTCGCGCGGAGCGAATAGAGTTTTGCGGAACATCGGAAGGCCCCTTGTGTTGCACAATGGCAACACTATCTTGCTCGGCAAGAAAGGGGCTTTCTGAATGAACCTCGAAAAATTTACCGACCGCGCCAAGGGCTTTTTGCAGGCGGCGCAGACGATTGCGATCCGCATGAACCATCAGCGGATTTCGCCCGAGCATATCGCCAAGGCGCTGCTCGAAGACAATGAAGGCATGGCCGCGGGCCTGATCGCGAAGAGCGGCGGCGACGCCGCGCGTGCGGTTCAGGGCATCGACGCTCTGCTCGCCAAGGTTCCCGCCGTGTCGGGTTCGGGCGCGCAGGCGACCCCGGGACTCGATAACGACGCGGTGCGCCTGCTCGATCAAGCCGAGCAGGTCGCGTCCAAGGCCGGCGACGGCTATGTCACCGTCGAACGGCTGTTGCTCGCGATGGTGCTTTCGACCACCACGCCGGTGGGCAAGGTGTTCGCCGACGCGGGCGTGAAGGCCGATGCGCTCAACGCCGCGATCAACGATCTGCGCGGCGGCCGCACCGCCGACACCGCTTCGGCCGAAGATCGCTATGAAGCGCTCAAGAAATTCGCACGCGACCTCACGGAAGTCGCGCGCGAGGGCAAGCTCGACCCCGTCATCGGACGCGACGAGGAAATCCGCCGCACGATCCAGATTCTCGCGCGCCGCACCAAGAACAACCCGGTGCTGATCGGCGAACCCGGCGTCGGCAAGACCGCGATCGCCGAGGGGCTGGCGCTGCGCATCACCAACGGCGACGTCCCCGACAGCCTGAAGGACCGCCGCCTGTTGTCGCTCGACATGGGCGCGCTGATCGCGGGTGCCAAATATCGCGGCGAGTTCGAGGAGCGCCTCAAGGGCGTGCTCGACGATGTGAAGGCGGCCGAGGGCGAGATCATCCTGTTCATCGACGAGATGCACACGCTCGTCGGCGCGGGCAAGGGCGAGGGCGCGATGGACGCGTCGAACCTCTTGAAGCCCGCGCTCGCGCGTGGCGAACTCCATTGCATCGGCGCGACGACGCTCGACGAATATCGCAAGCATGTCGAAAAGGACCCGGCACTCCAGCGGCGCTTCCAGCCGGTGTTCGTCGGCGAGCCGACGGTCGAGGATTCGATCTCGATCCTGCGCGGGCTCAAGGAGAAATACGAGCTGCACCACGGCGTGCGGATTACCGACGGCGCAATCGTCGCCGCGGCGACGCTGTCGAACCGCTATATCTCCGACCGCTTCCTGCCCGACAAGGCGATAGACCTGATGGACGAGGCCGCGAGCCGTATCCGCATGGAGGTCGAATCGAAGCCTGAAGAGATCGAGACGCTCGACCGCCGCATCATCCAGATGAAGATCGAGGAATCGGCGCTCGGCAAGGAAAGCGACGCCGCGTCGAAGGACCGGCTCGCGACGCTCCAGTCCGAACTCGCCAACCTCGAGCAGCAATCGGCGGGCCTGACCCAGAGGTGGCAGGCCGAGAAGGACAAGATCCACGCCGAGGCGAAGATCAAGGAAGAGCTCGACGCCGCGCGCTCGGCGCTCGATCAGGCGCAGCGCGCGGGCGACCTCGCGAAAGCGGGCGAGCTTAGCTACGGCACGATCCCCGGGCTCGAAAAGAGGCTCGAGGAAGCGCAGGCGGCCGCGGGCAATGCAATGCTCCGCGAGGAAGTCACCGCCGACGATATCGCCGCGGTGGTGAGCAAATGGACCGGCATTCCCGTCGACCGAATGATGGAAGGCGAGCGCGAGAAACTGCTCGGCATGGAGAGCACGCTCGAACAGCGCGTCATCGGTCAGGACGAAGCCGTCCGCGCCGTCTCGACCGCCGTCCGCCGCGCGCGCGCGGGGCTTCAGGACCCGAACCGTCCGCTCGGCAGCTTCCTTTTCCTCGGCCCCACGGGGGTCGGCAAGACCGAGCTCACCAAGGCGCTCGCGCGGTTCCTGTTCGACGACGACAATGCGATGGTCCGCATCGACATGTCCGAATTCATGGAAAAGCACAGTGTCGCGCGGCTCGTCGGCGCGCCGCCGGGCTATGTCGGCTATGAAGAGGGCGGCACGCTCACCGAAGCGGTGCGCCGCCGGCCCTATCAGGTCGTGCTGTTCGACGAGGTCGAGAAAGCGCATCCCGACGTCTTCAACATCCTGCTCCAGGTACTCGACGACGGGCGGCTGACCGATGGACAAGGCCGCACGGTCGACTTCACCAACACGCTGATCATCCTGACCTCGAACCTCGGCAGCCAGGCGATCGCCGCGCTCCCCGACGACGCGCCGGTCGAACAGGCCGAGCCAGCGGTGATGGAAGTCGTGCGTGCGCATTTCCGGCCCGAGTTCCTGAACCGGCTCGACGAGATCGTGCTCTTCAACCGCCTCGCGCAGCAGCATATGGGCGGCATCGTCGACATCCAGGTCGCGCGCGTCCAGAAGCTGCTCGCCGATCGCAAGGTGACGCTCGACCTCACCGATGCTGCGCGGGCATGGCTCGGCCGCGTCGGCTATGATCCGGTGTACGGCGCGCGGCCGCTGAAGCGCGCGGTGCAGAAATATCTGCAGGATCCGCTCGCCGACCTGATCCTGAAGGGCGAGGTGAAGGACGGGTCGACGATCAAGGTCGACGAGGGCGACGGGGCGCTTCTATTAAAACCTGAGTAAGAATGGGATAAGTTGTTGGAATCGTGGATGCGGCTCGATGCCGCCGCAGGAAAATGCATCGACGAACATCGCTATGCGGATGCCGCGGATCTGCTCCGGCAGGCCGTGGCGCTCCACCCCGATCACGCCGATGGCTGGTTCAATCTTGGCTATGCCCTGCGCCAGTTGCGCGCTTACCCCGAGGCACTGTCCGCTTATGATGAGGCGATAAGGCGGAACCTGGTCGATCCGGAGGCCGCCCACGTCAACCGGGCGGCCATCCTGTCCGAATATCTCGAACAAATCGATCAGGCCGAACAGGAATTGCTTGCCGCAATTGCGTTGAACCCCGGTTATCTTCCGGCCTGGCTCAATCTCGGCGGTCTAATGGAAGATGTCGGAAAGGCCGACGCCGCCGCAAGGGCTTATCGTGAAGCATCGCGGATCGCGCCGGGTAACGGCCGAGCGCGAGCGCGGCTGTCCGCAATCCGTGTCCACAAAGGCGAAGGCGCCGCGGCAATCGACGACCTCGAACAAGGGCTGCGTCTGGGCGTTGACAGCGAAGACGACCGCGCCGAACTGCTTTTTGCCCTTGGCAACGCGCTAGACGCAGAAGAACGATATTCCGAGGCGTTTGCCGCGATCACCCAGGCAAATGCCATAAACGCTGCGCTTCGGCCCACCCCCCTGCGCTATGATAGACGAGCGCAAGAGCAACTCGTCGACGATCTCATTGCCCAGTTTCCCGTCCGGCCCGATCGTGTCACAGCCGATACCGATGTCGGCATGATTTTCGTTTGCGGCATGTTCCGTTCAGGGTCGACCGTGATCGAACAATTGCTCGGCCGCCACCCGCTGGTTCAGATCGGCGGAGAACTTGAACTCATCCCCGCGATGGTGCACGACCATCTTCTGCCCTATCCTTTCGCCTTGCGGCATATCAGCACAGAAAAGTTACAATATCTGCGCAAGCAATATTTTGAACGTGTGCGATCGAATTTCCCGTTGGCACATCATGTCACCGATAAACGGCCTGACAATTTCATCCACATCGGATTGATAAAGAAATTATTCCCGGATGCAAAAATTCTTCATACGCGCCGGAATATACTCGACAATATATTGTCCGCTTTTTTCCTTAATTTTGCAGATTCGATTAATTATGCTGATCGAATTGAAGACCTCATCCATTATGCAGCCCAATATCGTCGCCTGATGGCCCACTGGCAGACGGTGTTCGGCGAAGACATCGTGACCGTTGACTATGATCTGATGGTTCAAGATCCCGATTCCATCATGGCCGCGGCATTTCGCAAGCTGGGGCTCGGCATTTCGGGATATGCTTTGGCGGATGCCGGCGGCGCCTCGATCATTCGTACGCCGAGCAATTGGAAAGCCCGCTCAGCGGTAAACAGCCAATCTTCCGGGCGCTGGAAAAACTACGCTGACGCGCTCGTTTTCGCCCGCGCTGAGCTAGGCGAAACTCTGGGATAGCATCATTTTTGCATCGCGTAGAATTCGGTAAGAAGTGCACATTCGCGTTCCGACAGATGGGGGTTCCATACGTCGAAGATCAACACCAGGCGGTTCTCCCGGCTGCGGTTGACGGCCTCGTGCTCGATCGTGTCGTCGAACGCAAATGCCTCCCCCTCTTTCCAGACGCGCGTCTCCCCACCCACGCGAAATTCACATCCGGACGGAACGACGAGCGGCAGGTGAATGATCGCGCGAGTATTGGTTACGCCGGTGTGCGGCGGAATATGAGCGCCGGGCCTGAGCATGGAGAAAAAAGCCGATGGGGCCTTGCCCGGAATCGGGGCGAGCGGGGCGCGGGAAAGCGCCGCTGCAGTGGCTGGGCAACGATCGAGCACCCGCTGGTTTGGCGTGCCATATTCCCACAGGAAACAGGCGGTCCAATCGAGCGATCCATCCAGCCTGGTCCACTTGCTCTCGGGCGAGCCCTCTTCCATCCGCACATAGGGACGCAAATCGTCCCCGCTTCCTTCGAACAGGGCGAGTCCTTCTCGGCGAATGTCGGCAGTCGCGGCTTCCAAGGCCGAAAACCAGGGAAACAACCGCCTGTCAAAATATTCGTCAGCCGGAAGAAAGGGGTAGTAGAGACCATGGCACTCGTTTCGATAAACGCCTTTGCGTCCAAGTACGACGTCGAGACAGCGGTTAAACCGACGCATTTCGGGATCTGCGGCGCGGTCGATGCCAAAGTTGGCATCATAGCGTTCCGAAAGATCGCTTGCATGCCGAGCCATGAAAGCCTGACCGCGCTGGATAGCGTCCAGGACGGGTGGCGGCGCATCTGGTATCTGACCCGCAACCTGAATTACGGCATTCCACGCCACGGCCGCATCGCTCTCTTTACCGAAACGTTCTTCAAGCTCGGCCTTTCGCAGCAAGGCCGTGAGTTGAAAGCGATCGTTAGCAAGGGCACGATCCAGTGCCGCGCGTTCCGCCTCGACATCGCCCATAGCGCGCCGAGCCGTCGCAAGGTTGATCCACAATATCGGTTCTTTGGGGTCAAGCTCCGCAGCTTTGGTAAAATGACCCGCGGCATCCGTCCAAGCGCCATCTTGCAGATAGCACATGCCTCGCGCGTTCAGCAGTTGGGGGTCGCCCGGTGAAAGACGAAGCGCGGCGTCAAGATGCCGCACCTCCGCGATGCGATCGCCGCGACGGCGGGCATCGGCGATCATGGCAATGTGCGACTGGACTTCTGCGGCGGGCTCTGTCAGGCTCATGCTTGACCATAGCGCATGTTTCGGCGCAAAGCAGCAGAGATTGAAACGCAAATGACCGATCGAATTCTGGCGATGCCGGAGCCGCTCGGCCCAGAATGGTTGGCGCATCGTTTCGACGAAAGCAGCCGCGCTTTCCGTTTCATTCCCTGCAGTCGAGAGGAGCGCGCCTCGGTTCCATTTCTGACCGACGATTATTTGCCCGCTCGCGAATGGCATTCGTTCTCCCAACGGGATGTGAAAGCGTTTCGCCAACATGCCCCGCTGCATTTCATCTTTCATTCCGGCTTCTGCTGCTCGACACTGCTGGGCAAGTGTTTCGACCTCCCCGGGTTCGCCAGCAGTTTCAGCGAACCATTGATCCTGAACGACATAGCGGGCTGGCGCCTGCGCGGTGCGGCGGTGGACGACATCGCCATGGCATTGACCGACGCGCTGCGCCTTCTCGGCCGTCCATTCCCCGGCGATCACGCAGCGATCGTAAAACCCTCGAACATCCTCAACGGCCTCGCGATGGCCATGTTGGCGATCCAGCCATCGGCCAAAGCGGTTGCAATGTACGCCCCGCTGGAGGATTTCCTGATATCGATCGCAAAAAAGGGTCTCGATGGGCGACGCTGGGCGCGTACGTTATTCGTCAAACTGCGCGCGCAAGGCTGTGTTCAATCGCTCGGCTTCAGCGATGCGGATTTCTTCGAACAGACCGATTTGCAGATCGCGGCGATGGCCTGGCTTGCACAGCAAAGCCTGTTCGGAACGCTGATTGCAAACCATCCCGGTCGCGTGCGGTCACTCGACAGCAGCGCCTTCATGTCGGAAACGCAGCGGACCGTTCGCGATGTGGCAAGCCATTTCAATCTCGATCTGTCGAATGCCCAGCTCGCATCCATTGAAGCTGGCCCGCTCGCGCGCGATTCCAAGAGCGGGCGACGTTTCGATGCGGCGGATCGCGCGGCGGAATATGAACGAATGCGGCCAATTCACGGGGATGAGATTGAAAAAGTGGCGGCGTGGACACGCGAGGTCGCTGCCGCTCGCGATATAGCGATACATCTGCCGGCCGCGATCGCGCCCTAACGGTACATAATCCATAAATCCAAAGGCTTGGGTGGCCTGACGCCCGCATTCGGAGACCTCGCGCGCTTCGGTCGTCGCAGCGCCCGATATTCTCAAGACAAAATAAAAAGGGCGGATCCGCAGATCCGCCCTTCCTATGATTGCCTTCTGACAGAAATCAGAAGCGCAGACGTGCCGTGGCGCTGTAACGGCGACCGACCACGTCGTAGGTCGACGGGAAGGTGTTGCCGCTGCCGGCCGTCGTCGTGCCCGCCTGGTTGCCGACGAGCGGCGGCTTCTTGTCGAGCAGGTTGAATGCGGTCAGCGTCAGGTCGAAGTTGTCCGTCACCGCAAAGCGCGTCGTCAGATCGAAATAATCGTACGACGGAATGCGGTTCAGGTTCACCTGCTTGCCGACGAGCGGACCGATACCCGTGATCTGCCCCTCAAACAGTTCGTCGGGCGTTCCGATGAACTCATATTTGAAGCTCGACATGTGGCGCCACAGCAGCGAAATGTCGATCTTGTCGAAGCTCAGCGTGGTGCGCTGGCTCCAGCTCCACTTCGGCTGAAGCTGGCCGACCGAAAGACCGCAGTTGGCGCTGTAGACGCCCGGGCAGTTCGTGCCGTAACCCGAGGTGGGCGAGGCCGCGAACTTCGCGCTCTTCGTATAGTTGCCCGAGAAGTTAAGCGCCAAATCGGCAAAACCGATGTTGCGCTTGTAGTTCGCGACCAGGTCGAAACCGTCGGTGAGCAAACGCCCCGCGTTGGTCAGAGGCGCCGGCAAGCCGGGAGTCGTCGCGGGGGAACCGCTCAGACGGCTCGAAGCCGGGTTGCGACGGATGGTCGTGCAAGCCGGGTCGGTCGCCGAAGCTGCCGTGATGCTATCAAAGCAAGCGCTGATGATATCATCGGGCAGCGGCGCGGTGATCGCATTCGTCACCTTGATGCGGTAATAGTCGAACGACAGCGTAAAGCCGGGGACCAGATCGCGCGGCGTCAGCACAACACCGACGGTCAGGGTCTTCGCCGTTTCAGGCTTCAGATTGGTGTTGCCACCACCCGTCACGTTCGCCTGACCCGAAGCCGGATCGGCGATCGTGCCGCGCGCAGCCGGATTTGCGCCCTGCGCGAGACAGACGGCCCACAAGTCATTCTGCGCGCCCGTGTTCGCACCACCAACGGTGCCGGGCTTCGTTCCCGAACAGGGATCGGTAGCCAGGTTCGTCAGGCCTGTGCTCGTCGGCGCGAACAATTCGCCGATGTTCGGTGCGCGAACAGCCTTCTGATAGTTACCACGGAACTTGATCGCATCTGCCGGAGCCCAGTTCACACCGACCTTCCAGCTCGTCGCGTTGAAGCTCGGCTTGTTCGGAGCAGCCACCTCATAGTGCGAATAGCGGATGCCGCCTTCGAGCGTCAGTTCGTCAAAGAAGGGCTTGTCGCTGACGAGGGGGATGATCAACTCGCCGAACGCCTCGGTCGCGTTGTAGCCGCCCTCGAACGGAACGACCGCACCGCCGGCGCCGCCCAGTTCGCCCGGAACCTGCGCCAGGTTGTCGGGGCGCTGCGCCGCGAAATAGTCGCGATATTCGCCACCAACCGCGAACGACACTTCCTCGCTCGCCCAGGGAAGGGCGAAGCCGGTCGAACCCGACAGCACGCCATGGACCTGTGCCAGCGACGAATATTGCTGGATCGAACTGGTAAGACCGCCGACGAATGCGCCCATTTCAGGCGTAATGCTGCCGAGACCGCCGAAGATGTTCAACGGGACACAGCCGCCCGAAGGGTCGGTACAGGTCGTGGCGTCGACGGCGTCAAGGGCCTGGATCACGCGCGATTTCGCGACATAACCCGAACGGGTTTCGGTGTTTTCCGATTCGCCGTACGCGCCATAGATGTCGAACGAAATCTTGTCCGTGATATTGAAGGTCGCGCCGGCCTTCATATCGAAGATGTTGGTGACGTAGCGCGACTTGCGCGGCCCAAGCTCAACCGAGCGACGATATACGGCACCCAGCGGGATCGCCGCGTTGGTGTTACAAGCCGCTCCGAGCGCAATGCCCGACAAGGTGCAGAGCTGATCGCGGATGCCGGCCGGCAGGAACGGGTTGTTGCCGGCAACGGTCAGTTCTTCGCCAAAGATACCCGACGAAGCGATTTCCGTGTCGACCGTATTCTTCGAGAACAGGCCGCGACCATAGACGGTCACGCTATCCGACACGTCATAGCGCGCTTCGCCGTACATATTGAAGCGGCGATAGGGCGTGATGTAGATGTTTGCCGGGTTGAAGTTGTAGAGCGAATATTGCGGCACCAGGCTCTGCCCGTCGGGGCCGATCTGGAGGTTGCTGGTCTGACCCGGAATCGCAAACGAAGTCGGCGAAGCCGTCGGAGAGTCGCCGCCGCAAATACCCGAGAAAGAGTTGATGACGCACTGGCCCTGCGGACGCGAACCGAAGAGCAGACGGTCAGCTTCGGTATAACCGAGAGACAAAACCGCATTGCCGCGGCCGTCGTCGAAGTTTGCGCCGATGACGAGATCGGTGCTGAACAGATTCGCGTCGCCACGTTCGCTGATCTGCTGGGTCGCCGACAGGTCGATACCGGCAAAGTCGCGCTTGGTGATGAAGTTGACGACACCGGTCACGGCGTCGGCGCCATAGGTGGTCGAAGCACCACCTGTCAGGACGTCCACGCGCTCGATCAGGGCGACAGGGATGTTGTTAAGGTCGACCGCGCCGAACGTGCTGGACGGCACGATGCGGGTCGAGTTCAGCATAACGAGGTTGCGCTGCGCGCCCAGGCCGCGAAGGTCGACACGCGCCGAACCCACCGAGCCGTTATTTACGTTCGAGCCGAGGTTCGGAACGAGACCGGGGGTCTCACGAAGCAGAAGCTCCGCGTTGGTCGCCTGGCGCAGCTTGATTTCGTCTTCAGTCGTCACATTGACCGGAGAGGCCGATTCCAGATTCGGGTTGCGGATCAGCGAGCCGGTGACGACGATTTCCGACTGCGCGGCGGCAGTCTCTTCGGCGGCGTCCTGCGCATAGGCAGGAGCCGAAACCAGGGCGACGCTCAGTACGAGCGGCGCAGCGCCTAGCTTCAGCTTGGAATATTGGGTTTTCTTCACAGTGCAGTCCCTTGCTACTGGTGGATTGAATTACCCGGACCCCCGACATGACGGCAAAAAGCCGGCACACAAACGCCCCGATAGCGTGCGGGATGACCTTTCGTTCATGTCGAGTAAAGGGAATTCCCGGCGCGATTGGCCGTTTCGGAAGCCATTGTGACGTATTTGCAACAAACGCGGAAAACGGCGAAACACAATATGCTGCAGCGCGTCATTCGCGACATATTGTTTCAATGGTTACGAATTCACGGCGCACCGTCCGTGCGCTACCGGCCCATCGATCCTGCAAGCTTTCCGGGGTCGAGGCGCGCGTCGCGCCATTTCAAACCCCAGTGAAGATGGGGGCCCGTCGCGCGCCCCGTCCGGCCCACCGTCCCGAGCGGCTGCCCCTGTACGACGCGGTCGCCGACCTTCACATCGAGCCGCTGGCAATGGAGGAAGGCGCTGCTCAGTCCCATGCCATGATCGACGATCAGCAGATGACCCTCGAGCGTGAAGGGCGTCGCCGCCGCGAGCACGACCACGCCGTCGGCGGGCGCGACAAAGGGGGTGCCGGCGGGGACCGCGACATCAGTGCCGCTATGATAGGTTCCGGGCTTGCCCTGATACACGCGCTGCGACCCGAAGAAGCCCGACAAGCGCCCCGTCACCGGCCAGCGGAATGCCTGCCGCCATCCGTCGGACTCCACGGACGTGTTGCGCGCTGCGGCGATCTGCGCGAGTTCGGCAGGCCGTCGCCGCGCGAAATCGGCGTCGCTCGAGGCGCTGCCGCGATAGGGGGCGTTGATATGCTCGAGCCGCCAGCTGCCCGCCGCGACGGCGAGGACGCGCTCGACCGCGCGGCCGTCGGCCAGCGTCGCGACGAGGCGCGCACTTGGCGCGGCATCGCGATCGAATGCGACCAGGAAGCGGCCATCGGCGGCAACGGGAACGGCTTTACCGTCGAAGGTGACGGTACGCGTGTCGCTAGGCGCCTGCCCAACCATGACCGCGCCTTGTTCGGCGAGCCCCGCCAGCGTGAAATCGGGACGAACCGGCGCGCGCGGCGGCGCCGGCGACGGCGGAGTAGCAACGGATCCGGCGGCCGGCCGCGGCGCGGGCCTCGCTTCGGTCTCGGCGGGCGGCACGCACGCGGCAGCGACGAGCAGCAACGCCAGCGCCGCCCCATGCCGCCGCCAATCCGTCGCGACCGTCATGTTTCGCGCGCAGCGTCCAGTTCGGCTTTCACCGATATTTCGGCACTGGCATAGGGTTCCTGCCGCGCGACCGACCAATAGCGCAGCTCGTCGAGGCCGATCGGCGCGCCGCTCACCGCACACAGCACATGATCGCCGGGGGCAAGGACGCGGAACCCGTTCGGTCCATACTGGAGGCGGGCGAGGCGGTTGCGGCTGGCGATCAGCATGATTCTTGGTCCATTTGGCGGGGTGTCATGGCCGCGACTATAACAGCATCGCCGCGCGCGGCCACCCCCGCCGGCGTCAGAAAAGCTCGCCTTGCCCTCGCTTGGGCTCTGTCGGGGGGGCCTTGCGCGGCGGTCGCGGCGCGGGAGGCGGGCCATCCCCGACCTGCACCGACAGCTCGCCGTCGGCGAACTGGAGCCGCAGATGCCCGGCATCCTGCGCCTTGGCCGCGGTCGTGACAATCGCGCCGCCGCTATCCCGCACCATCGCATAACCGCGTGAGAGGAGCGCGCGCGGATCGAGGCTGTCGAGCAGCCGCCCCAGCCCTTCGAGCTGCGCGCGGTCGCGGTCCCAGCGCCGCGCGAGCAACGCCGGGCGCAACGCCGCGCCCCGCGTCGCGAGCCGTTCGGAAACCACCGTCAGCCGGTGGCGCTGGCTGCGGTCGAGCCGCTCGCCGGCATCGTCGAGCCGCTGGCGCTGCGGCGCATAGAGCGCCTCGCGCTTCGGGAGGTGTCGCGCCAGCGCGGTCAGCCGCTCGCTTGCCAGCGACTGATGCCGGTTCGCCGCACCGATGATCCGCCCGTTCCATGTCGCGAGCTGTGCCTGCAGTTCGGCGCGCACCGGAACCGCCATTTCGGCGGCGGCGGTCGGCGTCGGCGCGCGCACGTCGGCGGCATAGTCGGCGAGCGTCACGTCGGTTTCGTGGCCCACCGCGCTGATCGTCGGGATGCGGCAATCGGCGATCGCGCGCACGACCACCTCTTCGTTAAACGCCCACAGATCCTCGATCGAACCGCCGCCGCGCGCGACGATGACGAGGTCGGGGCGCGGCACCGGCCCGCCGGGTGCAAGTCCATCGAAGCCGCGGATGGCATTGGCGACCTGTGCCGCCGCGCCGTCGCCCTGCACGAGCACCGGCCAGACGATCACATGCGTCGGACAGCGGTCGGCGAGGCGGTGAAGGATGTCGCGGATCACCGCCCCGGTCGGCGAGGTCACCACGCCGATCGTGCGCGGCAGATAGGGAAGCCGGTCATATTTCCGCTCCCTGTCGAACAGCCCTTCGGCGCCGAGCCGCGCCTTGAGCTTTTCGAAGAGCAGCATCAACGCGCCCTCGCCCGCGACCTCAAGCGTGTCGACGACGAGCTGGTATTTCGAGCGCCCCGGATAGGTGGTGAGCTTGCCGGTCGCGATCACCTCGATCCCGTCCTCGGGCCGGAAGGCAAGGCGCGCCGCCTGCCCCTTCCACATCACCATGTCGATCAGCGCATTATCGTCCTTCAGCGCCGCATAGAAATGCCCCGACGCCGCGCGTTTCGTTCCCGACAACTCACCCCGCACGCGCACGCGCGCGAAGCCATCCTCGACGGTGCGCTTGATCGCTGCCGACAATTGGCTGACCGACAAGGCTGGCGCATTGTCGCCGGGCACCGCCTCGGCTAACAGCCGCGCTTCGGTGCCATCGTTGGACGCCGTATCGGGAAAAGGGACTGACATGAATATCCTGCTGGTCGGATCGGGGGGCCGCGAACATGCGCTCAGCTGGCAGTTGGCACAATCGCCAAGCTGCGCCAAGCTCTATGCCGCACCGGGCAATCCCGGCATCGAGGCGCATGCCGAATGTGTTGCGATCGGCGTCGACGATCTCGACGGGCTGATCGCCTTCGTGAAGGCACACGCGATCGATTTCGTCGTCGTCGGCCCCGAAGCGCCGCTCGTCGCGGGCCTCGCCGATCGCCTGCGGGAAATCGGCATTCCCGCCTTCGGCCCTTCGGCCGCCGCGGCGCGGCTCGAAGGCTCAAAGGGCTTTACCAAGGATCTGTGCGCCCGCGCTTCGATCCCGACCGCCGCCTATGTTCGCTGCACCTCCGCCGAGGAAGCCCTCGCCGTGCTTGAGGGTTTTTCGATCCCCGTCGTGATCAAGGCCGACGGACTCGCCGCGGGCAAGGGCGTGATCATCGCCGAAACGCGCGAAGAGGCCGAAGCGGCGATCGACGACATGTTCGACGGCGCGTTCGGCAGCGCGGGTGCCGAAGTGGTGATCGAGGAATTTATGACCGGCGAGGAAGCGAGTTTCTTCGCGCTGTCGGATGGAACGAACGTGATGGCGTTCGGGAGCGCGCAGGATCACAAACGCGTCGGCGACGGCGACGTCGGACCGAACACCGGCGGCATGGGCGCGTACAGTCCCGCCCCCGTGCTCACCGCCGATCTTGAAGCCGCGGTGATGGACCGCATCATCCGCCCGACCGTCGCCACGCTCGCCGCCGAAGGTACGCCCTATGTCGGCGTGCTCTTCGCCGGCCTGATGCTCACCGACGAAGGGCCGAAGCTGATCGAATATAATTGCCGCTTTGGCGACCCCGAATGCCAGGTGCTGATGATGCGCACCGCCGGCGACCTCGCCGCGCTGCTTCATGCGGCATCGACCGGCGCGCTCGGCAATGCGCTGCCGCCCGCCTTCACAAGCGACTACGCGCTGACGATCGTGATGGCCGCCAACGGCTATCCCGCGACCCCCGAAAAGGGCGGCGCGATCCACGGCATTGCCGACGCCGAAGCGGGCGGCGTGCGCGTCTTTCACGCGGGTACGGCGCGCACCGACGGCCAGATCGTCGCCGCGGGAGGGCGCGTGCTCAACGTTACCGCGACGGGGCGCACCGTCACCGAGGCGCAGGCGCGCGCCTATGCCGCGGTCGACAAGCTCGATTTCGCCAGCGGCTTTTGCCGCCGCGACATCGGCTGGCGCGAGGTTGCGCGCGAAGCAGAGTAAGCGCGGCTGGACGCGGCACGGCAGGCCGCATAGGCTGGACCCCAATCACAAGCGGAGAAGATCATGACCTGGCTTCAGGAAAACTGGATTATCGCGGTTGTCGGACTCGTTGTCGCCGTCGTGCTGCTGTGGTGGCTGTTCGGCCGGTCGAAACCGCAGGAGATCGCACCGCCCGTCGCCGAGCCGGCAAAGCCTGCCAAACCGCTCGAACCGGTGAAGCCCGAGATTATTGCGGCCGAACCCGCGCGCTTCAAGCCGATCGAACCCAAAGCGCAGCCCGTTGCCGCCGCGCCACCGCCTGCCCCCGAACCAGCCGCCAAGGCGCCCGCGCCTGCCCCCGCCGCAGAACCGGCGCCCGTCGCCGAACCGATCGCTGAGGCTCCGCCCCCGGCCCCGAAACCCGCGGCGAAACCCAAAACCGCCGCAAAACCCGCCGCGAAAAGGACAGCGGCCAAGGATCCGGCAACGAAACCTGCGGCCAAGACTGCCACGAAGGCAGCCGCCAAGCCCGCAGCGAAGAAAGCCGCGTCGAAGCCGACGCCCGCCGAAGCCGCCGCCATTCCCGCAGAGCCGACCGTCCCGCCGCCGCCTCCCGCGGCCAAACCCGCCGCAGCGCCGGCGAAATCGGGGGCCGACAATCTGCAATTGCTGAAGGGCGTCGGGCCGAAGCTCGTCGTGTTGCTCAACGGACTCGGCGTCACCAGCTTCCGCCAGATCGCCGACTGGACCGACGCCGACGTCGCCCGCATCGACCCGCAGCTCGGCGCATTTCAGGGCCGCATCGCGCGCGACGCTATCGTCGACCAGGCCGGCTATCTCGCACGCGGCGACAAGGCCGGGTTCGAAGCCAAATATGGCGCGCTCGGCGGCGAGCTTTAGCCTTCCGCTTCCTTCGGCTTGCTGACCTCGGTGACGAGCAGCTTGTCGATCTTGCGCCCGTCCATATCGACGATCTCGAAGCGCCAGCCCCTGTCGGTGAATTTCTCGCCTTCGGTCGGCAGGTGCTTCAGGATCGCGAGGACATGGCCTGCGGCGGTCGCATAGTCGCGGTCTTCGCCGAGTTCGATCCCCAGCCGTTCGGCCATCTGGTCGGCGGGCATCGACCCGGCGATCAGCAGGCTGCCGTCGTCGCGCTCGACGACGAAGGGCTCGCTGCCGATATCCTGGTCCGACGCAAACTCGCCCGCGATCGCCGAAAGCAGGTCGGCGGGGGTCACCAGCCCGTCGAAATGACCATATTCGTCGTGGACGAGCAGCATCGGCACGTCGGCGGCACGCAGCGCCTCGAGCGCGTCCATCGCGTCGATCTGGTCGTGGATGACCTTCGCGGGACGCATCAATTGCTCGAGGTCGAGCACCTCGCCGCGGAACAGCGCCGAGGCGATGTCGCGCGCCTGCACGACGCCGACGATATCGTCGACCGAGCCGCGCGCGACCGGCAGGCGGCTGTGCGGGGTTTCGAGCAATTTGTCGCGCACCCCGCGCGCGTCGAGCGCGACATCGACCCAGTCGACATCCTTGCGCGGCGTCATCACCTCGCGCACCGGCCGGTCGGCGAGGCGCACGACGCCCGAAATGATCGCGCGCTCGCTTTCCTCGATCACCCCCGATTTCGACGCCTCGGCGACGATCAGGTGCAGTTCCTCGGCGGTCACGCGATCTTCCGATTCGCGGTTGAGGCCGAGCAGGCGAAAGACGAGCGCCGAGCTGGCGTCGAGCAGCCAGACGAGCGGCGCGCCGATCTTCGACAGCCAATACATCATCGGCGCAACGATGATCGCGATCCGTTCGGGCGCGCGCAGCGCGAATTGCTTGGGTACCAGTTCGCCCGCGATCAGCGAGGCATAGGTCGTCAGCGCGATGACGACGGCGAAGGCGATCGACAAGGCGGTCTCGGCGTCGAGGCCGAACAGCGCCTGCAGACGTTCTGCCACCGGCTGGCCCAGGCTGGCCCCCGAATAGGCGCCGGTCAGAACGCCGATCAACGTGATCCCGACCTGCACGGTCGACAGGAAGCGCCCCGGGTCGGACGCGAGCTGGCGCGCGATCTTCGCGCCGCGGCTACCGCGCTTTTCCGCCGCCTGCAAGCGTGGGTCGCGCGACGAGACGATCGCAAGTTCGGACATGGCGAAAACGCCGTTGAGCAGGATGAGGACCAGGATGATCGCAACATCCGACCAGGGAAAAGGGGTCATTGGGCGGTCGTACGGCGCGTCGGCGCCCGGCCCCTGTCAGCTTCGGTCATGTATCCCCTATAAGCGAAAGGCGCCGCGTTGCACAATGGCGCGCGCTGGGCCCTCCGGCTCAGGCCCCATTCAGTCAAATTCTGGAACCAGATTGCCCGCCATATGTTATCCGCAGGACGGGTGGTATATGCAGGACCAGAAGCAACCGCCGAATAAAGGGAGCGAAAAATGAACAGCAAGGCAATCAAGCTCACCATCCTGACCAGCATCGGCGCGATCGCGCTGACCGGCTGTGTCACCGATCCCGTAACGGGCGAACGCAAGATATCGAAGGCCGCGATCGGCGGCGTCGGCGGCGCGCTGGGCGGCTATCTGCTCGGCGACCTGATCGGCGGGCGCAACAGCCGCACCGAGGAAATCGTCGGCGCGGGCATCGGCGCGGTCGCGGGCGCCGGGGTCGGCTATTATATGGACCAGCAGGAAAAGAAGCTGCGCGAACGCACCGCGGGCACCGGCATCGACGTCGAGCGCCAGGGCGACCAGCTCGTGCTCAACATGCCCGGCGACGTCACCTTCGACCTCAACAGCGCGATGGTGAAATCGCAGTTCCGCAGCGCGCTCGACAATGTCGCCTCGACGCTCGCCGAATATCCGAGCACCTATATCGACGTCTATGGCCACACCGATTCGACGGGCAGCGACAGCTATAATCAGGGCCTGTCCGAACGGCGCGCATCCTCGGTTGCCGACTATCTCGCCGGCCGCGGCATTCAGCGCGCGCGCATGGCAACGCTCGGTTATGGCGAATCGCAGCTCAAATGCTCGCCCGAACGCAGCGAGGCCGATTATCAGTGCAACCGCCGTGTCGAAATCCGCATCGCGCCGGTCACCCAGGCCGACGTCAACGCGGCGCGGTAAACAGGTTCCATTCCCATGGAAGACAAAGGGCGTCGCCGAAAGGCGGCGCCCCTTTTTATGCCAGACTCGGGAAGCTCGCCTTCAGCCCGTCGATCACGAACTGCGCCGCCAGCGCCGCGAGCAGGACGCCAAGAAGCCGGGTGATCACTGCTTCGCCCTTGTTGCCGATCAAGCGCATCAACGGCCCCGCCGAAAGAAGCGCTGCAAGCGTCAGCAGCAGCACGAGCAACAGCGCGCCGAAAATGACGAAAGCGCGGTCGAGCCCGTTGTTCTGCGACACCAGCAGCATCACCGAAGCAATCGAGCCGGGCCCGGCGAGCATCGGCATCGCCATCGGGAACACCGACACATCCTCGACTTCGGGGGTCGCCATCAGCTTTTCGGCGCGCTGCTCGCGCCGCTCGGTGCGCTTTTCGAACACCATGTCGATCGCGATGATGAACAGCATGATCCCGCCGGCGATGCGGAAACTGTCGAGGTCGATGTGGAGGAAGCTCAGCAAGGCTTCGCCGAACATCGCGAAGAAGACGAGGATCAGCCCCGCGATGATCGTTGCGCGGATCGCCATCGAGCGGCGCTGCTGCGCGCTCGCGCCCGTCGTCAGGCTGGCATAGATTGGCGCACAGCCGGGCGGGTCGATCACGACGAACAAGGTGACGAAGGCCGAGATGAAAAGGTCGATCATGGCTGTTTCGGCACCGCTACCTGGTCGTCGACGACCGTGGCCATATCCTTGCCGTCCCACAGGCGGATCGTCACGCGGCGCGACTTGTCGGCGCGGACGGTCGAGGTCCAGCTCAGCGTCTGGTCGGCCGACAGGCCCACCGCCATATCGTCACCCTCGGCCCCGGCTTCGATCGGCACCGCCGGACGCGATCCGCACACCGCCTGCTTCGACGCAATGAAATCGGGAGCTTCGCGCGGCGCCTTCAGTTCATCGCCATGGTCGAGGATCCAGTTGATCCGGCCCTTTTCGTCGCGCACCCAGATCGTGGTGAAAAAGCCGTTCGCGGGCCCCTTCTGCCAGGCGCCAGTCGTCGCGCCGGCATTGCCGTCGCAGCTGACATAGACCGCGTGCGGTTGCCACTTCACCGCCTCGGCGGGGTCCTTCTGCGACTTCAGCCAGTCGCGCGCCTTTACCCGCTGCGGCACGAACATCACCGCGTCGGGATGCGCGGTCTCGCGAAACGCGGTCCATTGTCCCTTTTCCTGCGCAAGCCGGGCAAAGCCGATTTCGGCAGCGATGAAGGCGCTGGGGTTCGCGGCAAGCGGGCGGTTGCGGAACTCGTCGTGCGGCGCGGCGCAGCCCGCCAGCATCGTCAGGCCAAGCGCGGCGACAAGCAGACGGCGCATCAAAACCCCTCCGGATCGACGAGACCCGCGCGGCGGTGCGCGGCGACGAGCGTGTTGCGGAGCAGGCAGGCAATGGTCATCGGGCCGACCCCGCCGGGAACCGGGGTGATCGCATTGGCGACCGCCGCCACACTGTCATAATCGACGTCGCCGACCAGCCGGCCTTTCGCGGCGCCTTCGGCAGGCGGCAGGCGATTGATCCCGACGTCGATGACGATCGCGCCCGGCTTGATCCAGTCGCCCTTGACCATTTCGGCGCGGCCGACCGCGGCGACGACGATGTCGGCACGGCGGACGAGGTCGGGCAAATCCTTGGTCCGGCTGTGCGCCATCGTCACGGTCGCATTGGCGCCGAGCAGCAATTGCCCCATCGGCTTGCCGACGAGGATCGAGCGGCCGACGACGATTGCATCCTTGCCCGACAGGTCGCCGAGCCGGTCCTGGAGCAACAGCAAACAGCCATAGGGGGTGCACGGCACCATCCCGGCAATGCCGAGCGCGAGGCGCCCGGCGCTGACCGGGGTCAGCCCGTCGACATCCTTGTCGGGATCGATCGTCGCGACCGCCGCCTGTTCGTCGAGATGACCGGGGAGCGGCAATTGCAGCAGGATACCGTCGACCGCATCGTCGGCATTCAGCCGCGCGAGCAGCGCCTCGACCTCGTCCTGCGTCGCGGTCGCGGGCAGGCGATATTCGAAGCTTTCCATGCCCGCGGCGACCGTCGCCTTGCCCTTCGACCCGACATAGACCGCGCTCGCCGGATCGTCGCCGACGAGCACGACCGCGAGGCCGGGGGCGCGACCCGTCGCGGCCTTGAAAGCCGGAACCACGTCGGCAATCCGCGCCCGCAGGCCGGCGGCAAACGCCTTGCCGTCGATCACCTGCGCCGCGGTCATCACGCCATCCCGTTGGCGTAGGCAAGTCGTGCGAGATAGCTCAGCACCGGCCCGTCGATGATGATGATCAGGATCAGTACGAGCATCGGCGTCAGGTCGAGCCCGCCGAAATCGGGCATGATGCGGCGGAACGGGCGATAGAGCGGCTCGGTGATCCGGTCGAGCACCGTCCACAGCTGGCCGACGAACTGGTTGTGCGTGTTGATGACGTTGAACGCGATCAGCCACGACATCACCGCCTGCGCGATGATGAACCACCACAGGACCGTCAGGATGATGTGGACGATCTGGAGGAGCATGAGAAGCAAGGCGATTTCTCCGAAAAAGGGTCTTGCCGCGTCTCTTAGCGGTGAATGAGCGTCCCCGCACCCCTCGCGGTGAAAATTTCGAGCAGCATCGCGTGCGGGATGCGCCCGTCGAGGATGACCGCCGCCTCGACCCCCGCATCGACGGCGGCGACGCAGGTTTCGACCTTCGGGATCATCCCGCCGGTAATCGTGCCGTCCCCCTTCAACTCTTCGATCGCCGGGCGGTCGAGGTCGGTGAGCAGCGCGCCCGACTTGTCGAGCACCCCGGCGACGTCGGTGAGCAGGAAAAAGCGTTTCGCACCGAGCGCACCGGCGATCGCCCCCGCCATCGTGTCGGCGTTGATATTATAGGTCGCGCCGTCGGCGCCGAGCGCGACGGGCGCGACGATCGGGATGAAATTATCCTTCGTCAGGTTGACGAGGATCGTCGGGTCGACCGCGACCGGCTCGCCGACGAAGCCGAGGTCGACGTGGCGCTCGATCCCCGAATTGGGGTCGGGCTCGGTCCGGCTGACCTTCTCGGCGAGGACGAGGTTCGCGTCCTTGCCCGAAATCCCGACCGCCCGCCCGCCGAGCGCGGCGATCCAGCTGACGATTTCCTTGTTGATCTTGCCCGCGAGAACCATCTCGGCGACTTCGGCGGTCGCGGCGTCGGTGACGCGCAGCCCGCCGACAAAGGTCGATTCGATCCCGAGCTGCTTCAGCATCGCGCCGATCTGCGGCCCGCCGCCATGGACGACGACCGGGTTGATCCCGACCGCCTTCAAGAGCACGACATCCTCGGCGAAGTCGCGCTGCGCCTCGGGGTCGCCCATCGCGTGGCCGCCATATTTGATCACGAAGGTTTCGCCGGCATAGCGCTGCAGATAGGGCAGCGCCTCGACGAGCGTTTCGGCCTTGGCAAGCAGGTCGGGCATTTTCGAGGGATCGGTCATCGACATCATCCGGCGTTCTTCGCATCGAGGCTGCGGCCGAGAGCGACCAGGCCGGTGATGACGAAAGGAATGACGAGCACCGACAGCGCAACCTTGGCGAGCATCTGCCCGCCCATCAGGTTGGCGATCGGGAACACGCCGTAAAAGGCGATCGTGACGAACAGCAGGGTGTCGACGATCTGGCTGAGCGCGCTGGCGATCGCGCCGCGGATCGCAATCCATGTCGCTCCGGTGCCGGCGCCTTCGCGCCCGCGAAGCT
Source organism: Sphingopyxis sp. LARHCG72 (assembly GCF_052871675.1). Lineage (NCBI taxonomy): Bacteria > Pseudomonadati > Pseudomonadota > Alphaproteobacteria > Sphingomonadales > Sphingopyxidaceae > Sphingopyxis > Sphingopyxis sp. LARHCG72. The sequence continues at coordinate 363,023 of NZ_JBIXJU010000004.1, forward strand.
TGCTGAAGATCGTGACGTTCAGGAATTGCGATGTGCCATAGGCGACGATTCCCGCCGCCATCAGGCGCGGACTCTGGCCGAGGATCATGTCGAACGCCGCGAGCCGCTCGGGCTGCATTTCGGGCGACGCGGGAAGCGCGAGGACCAGCGCGGTCAGCATGATCGACAGCACGAGCGGGACAAAACCCCAGAGCACGAGGCGGTTCGCGGTCGATTGTCCGTGGAGCTCGGACACCGCACTCGACAGCGCCACAAGGATCAGGAAGGCAAATATGCCCGCCTCGACCGCCAGCCAGCTCCCCAGCGCGACCTGCTTGTTCCCGAGCACGCCGGCGAGCACGACCATGCCGCCATAGACGATCGAGAAGAGGAAGAGCGAGGGCGAAAGCGTGCGCGGCAGCGCCGCCGAGGTCGGTTCGGTCATGCCGCCCGATAGTCGGTTTTGCGGGTGCTGGAAAGTCCGAGAAACACCGCTCGACGCGCGGCGCTTGCCCCGGCGCCAAAGCCCGTTATTCAGGCCCATTAACTTGCGGGGGACGCATCAGCATTATGGAACGCCTTATCGGTTTGGTCGGCATCGTCGCATTGCTTGCGATCGCCGTGCTTTTTTCGTCGAACCGCCGCTGGATCCGGCTCCGCATCGTCGTGCCCGCTTTCCTGCTCCAGGCCGGATTCGCCGTCCTCGTCATCGGCACACCATGGGGCCGCGCGGTGATCCAGGCGATGTCGAACGCCGTCTCGAACCTGCTCGGCTATGCCAAGGCCGGCACCGACTTCATCTTCGGCCCGCTCGCCACGCCAGAAATGGGCGGCCACAGCTTTGCGATCGCCGCGCTGCCGGTGATCATCTTCTTCGCCTCGCTCATCTCGATTCTCTATTATCTCGGCATCATGCAGCTGGTGATCAAATGGGTCGGCGGGGCAATCCAGAAAATCACCGGCATCACCAAGGTCGAAAGCCTCGGCGCCGCGGCGAACATCTTCGTCGGCCAGTCCGAATCGCCGCTCGTCATCCGCCCCTATCTCGCGGGGCTCAGCCCATCGCAGCTCTTCACGATCATGACGGTCGGCATGGCGGGGGTCGCGGGCACGATCCTCGGCGCCTATGCGAGCATGATCGGCGAGCAGCTGCTGCCCTATCTGCTCGCCGCCAGCTTCATGTCGGCGCCGGGCGGGATCCTGATGGCCAAGATCATGATGCCCGACGATCCGAAGGACCTCGGCATCGAACCCGTGATCATGCCCGAAGCGAGTCACGACGAGGAAAAGCCCGCGAACATCATCATGGCGGCGGCGCAGGGCGCGCAGACGGGCGTCAAGCTCGCGGTCGCGGTCGGCGCGATGGTGCTCGCCTTCGTCGCGCTCGTCGCGCTCGCCAACGGGCTGCTCGCCGGGATCGGCGGCTGGTTCGGCTATCCCGACCTGTCGTTCCAGGCCGTGATCGGCGCGATCTTCCGCCCCGTCATGTGGCTGATGGGCGTGCCGTGGGAAGAAAGCGCGGTGGTCGGCGGCCTGTTCGGCAGCAAGATCGTGCTCAACGAATTCGTCGCCTTCATCGACCTTGGCAAGGCGCAGGGCGACATGTCGCTGGCAGCGGTCGCGATCGCGACCTTTGCGCTCTGCGGTTTCGCCAATTTCAGCTCCATCGCGATCCAGATGGCGGTGACCGGAGGCCTCGCACCGAACCAGCGCCCGATGATCGCCAAGCTGGGGCTGAAGGCGTTGCTCGCGGGCAGCTTGTCGAACCTGATGTCGGCGGCGCTCGCGGGGCTGATGCTGGGCATTGCCCCGCCGCTGGCGACCCCCGCGCCCGAACCGGCCACGCCCGTCGCCGCACCGGCGGAAACGCCGAAGTCCGATGTTGCGGCACCCCCGGCGACGGCGCCCGCCAAGGCGCCCTGACCTAAACGTTACGACACGAGCAAGTATTCGCCTCCATCGGTTGGGATTATTTGCAAGCGGACCCTGAATAGCGTAAATTCTGTACCGCAGAACAAATCCCACGTCGCGTTCGCCAACAGGGAGGCCGCCATGAAAACCGCTTATCGTTTGTCGATCCTTGCCGCGGCTGCGGCGTCGATAGGGGCGGGTTTCCTCGCCACCTCGAATGCGCAGACCGTCGAAACCGAACGCTACCGTCCCGACCGCCCGCCCGAGGCGACCATCTATCGCGACGCCGGCTATCGCGGCCCGGCGGTGTTCATCGGCGAGGCGAAGCCGAACCTCGGCCTTTCCTGGCCGGTCAATTCGATCCGCGTTCCCAATGGCCGGTGGGAGCTCTGCGAGAAATCGCGCTATCGCGGCAATTGCCGGACGGTCGATCGCGATACGCCGATGCTGAACAATGTGCTGCGCGGGCTGACGATCCAGTCGATCCGGCCGGTGGGTTCGGGCGGCGGCGGCGGATGGCAGCCGCCCGCGAACGATCAGGTCGCACGCGGCAATTTCGCCGAATTCCATACCCAGCCGGCGCGCGGCAACACCCGCATCCTTGCGTGCGAATATGGGTCGGGAACGGCCAATTGCGCGGCACAGACCGCCGACAATTACTGCCGTTCGATCGGCTGGAACGGGTCGGCGCGCGAACATATGGAAACGGTGAGCGGTCGGGTCTATCTCGCCGACGTGCTGTGCGTCCGTTCGGGCTATTGAGGGGGAACGGATATGAAACCGACTGCCATTTTCGCGGCAGGCGCCGCCGTCATCGCGCTCGCGGCCTGTTCGTCGGTGCCGCGCAACACGGGCACGACCTATGAATGCAACCGCGGTACGAAGCTGAAGGTCGACTATGTCGGCAACACCGCGATCGTCCGCGTCAACGGCCGCGGCTCGATGGTGCTCAAACAGACCCCGTCGAACGGCGGGGCGATCTATGAAAACAAGACCGGCGCGCGGCTGCAGCGCAACGGCAATGACGTAACGTGGAACACCGCGCTGCGTTCGGCGCCCGAAAGCTGCCGCGTCGTCTACACGCCGCTGTGACGGATCAGGGCCGGGCGGGCGCCTTGCAGCCGCGCTCGAGCCCGACGCCCTTCAGGAAACCGCGCCGCACCGTTCCGGCGTAGACGGCGAGCGCATAGCGCCGCCGTTCGGCATTGGCGCCGGTGACTTCGGCAATCAGCCCGCGAAACGGGATGATCCCCCCCGCGACCGTACCGGCGACGCGCCCGGCGGTTTCCTCGCGCTTCTTGGCGCGGCTCTTGTCGACCTGTTCGTTGACGTCGGCACCGAGCACCGCGTTGAGCTCGTCCACCTCGCGGATGATCGCCGCGCATTTACCAAGCCCCGCCAGCGAATAGGGATCGCCTTGGATCGCCAGCAGCTTGGGCGGCACTTCCTTGCCGTCGAACGGCTCGGTCACCGAATTGGCGGTATCCTTGATCGTCGAGTCCTCGGGCGCGCCCTGCTGGGCGTATGAATGGACCGGGACGGCGAAGGCCGCGACGGACAGGCTCATCAACCAGATTCTGCGCATGGTCTTTCCCTCTGTTGGCGCGCCCGAACGGCGCATCGAATCAACGCATAAAGGCCCGGCCGGCTCCGCTATTTCTTCTTCGTATAGCCGCCGTTGATCGCTTCGGTCCCGATCGCGGAGGTGTCGGCCACCCAATAGTCGAAAATACGCTTGAGCTCGCTGCGCGGCAGGCCCTCGACCACATAGGCGCCGAACATATAAAGTTGTCCCTTTTCGTTCCTGCCGACGCGCAGGAGGTCGAACTCGTCGTTCATTTTCTGCACCCACACCGCCGGCGGATCGATCACATCGCTATAAGACGCGACGAGCGTGATATATTTGCAATCCGCGCCGCCCGAGCAGCCCACCAGGCGAAGCGTCGTTCCGAAACCATCGATGCTGACATCGACCTCGGGCGTCGTATCGACGTTGCTGATCGCGCCGGGCGCATAGCCCATGGCTTTCAGGGTCGCTACGAAAGCCGCCGGATTCTTGATCGTAACCCACTGGGCGTGCGCCGGTGCCGCCGCCATCGAAAATGCTGCCGCCGCGGCCGCCAGAACCAAGCGCATATATTTCCCCCCAACAGACAAGGATGTCCGACCCCGAAAGCATCGTCGCCAATGCCGCGCGGATCGTCCAGTCACAAAATCGGGGGAAGGTCCCTTTTTCCTGGCGTCAGCGCGTTGGCACGGGCGCCTCACCCGTCCAGTCGTAAAAACCGCGACCGGCCTTCTTCCCGACCCAGCCCGCATCGACATATTGGACGAGCAGCGGCGCGGGGCGGAATTTCGGATCGCCGGTGCCGCTGTAAAGCACGCGGATGATTTCGAGGCAGGTGTCGAGCCCGATGAAGTCGGCGAGCGTGATTGGCCCCATCGGGTGGTTGAGCCCGAGACGGCAACCGGCGTCGATGTCCTGCATCGTCGCAACGCCTTCGCCGAGCGCAAAGATCGCTTCATTGATCATCGGCATCAGCACCCGGTTGACGATAAAGCCCGGCGCATCGTTGGCGTGGACGATCTCCTTGCCAAGCCCGCGGCCATAGGCCTCGACCTTCGCAAGCGTGTCGTCGCTCGTCGCGAGGCCGCGGATCAGCTCGATCAGACCCATAACCGGAACCGGATTGAAGAAATGGACGCCGATGAAGCGCTCCGGGTCGGGCGCGGCCTGCGCAAGGCGCGTGATCGGGATCGAGCTGGTGTTGCTGGCGAGGATCGCGGTCGCCGAGAGATGCCGGCCGACGCTGGCAAAGATAGCGCGCTTGATCTCCTCGCGCTCGGTTGCCGCCTCGATGACAAGCTCGGCGGGGGCGAAGGCGGCATGGTCGGCAACCGGCGTGATGCGGCCGAGGAGCGCGTCGGCGTCGGCCTGCGTCATTTTTTCCTTCGCGACGAGGCGGCCGAGCGCCTTGGCGATCCCGGTCTTGCCGGCTTCGGCGCGCGCGATGTCGATGTCGGAAAGGAGCACGTCATGCCCGGCGCCCGCCGAGACCTGCGCGATACCCGCGCCCATCTGCCCTGCCCCGATAACGCCGACGATCATATGCTGTCCTTTCGCTTGGAAACCGTGCCCGTGCCCCTACGGTATCGGACCCACGCGTCAAGTAGGCAGCATCAGGGGGCCGAACGGAACGCGGTCGCTTCGGCGAGGATCAGTGCGAAGGCGGGATCGGCGTCGTCCCACGTCGCGATGGGGGTCCAGCCCGAGGCGCGCAACAACAGGTTCGCATCGCGCGCGCCATATTTATGGCTGTTCTCGCTGTGGATCGTCTCCCCGGCGGCCATATGATAGGCGCGGCCGTCGACGGTGAAGTCCATGTCGCACGCCGCGACGAGATGCATTTCGATACGCGCATGGACATCGTCCCAGATCGCACGATGGGTGAAATTCTCGACCGGAATATCGCCGTCCAGCTCGCGGTTGATGCGTTCGAGCAGGTTGAGGTTGAACGCGGCGGTCACCCCTGCGGGATCGTCATAGGCGAGCTCGAGCGTCGCGACATCCTTGATCCGGTCGATCCCGATCAGCAGGAGCGCGCCTTCGCCGAGCGCACAGCGCCAGTTGCGCAAGAGGTCGACCGCGGTGCGCGCAACCATATTGCCGATCGTACTGCCCGGGAAAAAGCCGAGCTTGGGCAGGTCGGCAATTTCGTCGGGCAAGGGGACGCGCTGGGTGAAATCGGCCTCGACCGGATAGACCGCGAGCCCCGGAAAACGCGCCGCGAGCGCGAGCGCGCTGTCGCGCAGGAAATCGCCGGAAATATCGACCGGCACATAAGCGGCCGGCGCGATCGCATCGAGCAGCAGCGGTGTCTTGGTCGAGCTGCCCGACCCGAGTTCGATCACCGCGCGGCCCGGCCCGATCGCCACCCCCATGTCGGCGGCGTGGCGGGTGAGGAGATCGGTCTCGCTGCGCGTCGGATAATATTCGGGAAGCGCCGTGATATCCTCGAACAGCGCCGAACCGGTCGCGTCATAGAACCAGCGCGCCGGAATCGCCTTCTGTTGCTGCGACAGCCCGGCACGGACGTCGGCGCGAAAGGCGACATCGACGCCCGCATCGTCGGCTGAAATCTGCCGAAGTTGACGCACAACGCCCATGTCAAAGATCCTTCGCTAGCCGCACGCCGGTGAACTGCCAGCGCTGGTGGGGGTAGAAGAAGTTGCGGTAGGAGGCGCGCAGATGGCCGCGCGGGGTCGCACAGCTGCCGCCGCGCAGCACGAACTGGCCGCTCATGAACTTGCCATTATATTCGCCAACCGCGCCCGGCGCCGCGCGGAAGCGCGGATAGGGACGATAAGCGCTGCCGGTCCATTCCCACACGCTGCCGAACATCTGTTCAAGGTCGGCGTCATCGGTGCGCGCGGCCGGCTGCACCGGCCCCGCCGCGTCGAGCTGTTGCCCGCCATGCGGGTCGAAAGCCGCCGCGGCGGCTTCCCATTCGAACTCGGTCGGCAGACGCGCACCGGCCCAGCTCGCGAAGGCGTCGGCTTCGTAGAAGCTGATGTGCGTGACCGGCGCGGCGGGGTCGATTTCGCGCCAGCCCGACAGCGTGAACTGGCGGTCGCCGTCCCAATAGGCGGGCGCGTCGACATTATCGGCCTGCACCCATGCCCAGCCGTCGCTGAGCCAGAGCGACGGGCTGTGATAGCCGCCGTCGGCGATGAATTCCTGCCATTCGCCGTTGCTCACCGGGCGGTTGGCGAGCGCGTGCGGGGTCAGCAACGCCTCATGGCGCGGGCCTTCGCAGTCGAAGGCGAAGCCGGTGCCGCCATGCCCGACCTGTACGACGCCTTCGGCACCGGCGATCCACTTCATCGCGGAAAACTGCGCAACTTCACTCGCGATTCGCATTTCCCACACGGCCGGGCCGAGCGGGTTCTGCGCGAAGAGATGCTTGAGGTCGGTGAGCAGCAACTCCTGATGCTGCTGCTCATGATGGATGCCGAGCTCGACGAGCGCGCGCGCTGCGGGGGGCAGGTCGGACAGCGCGCTTTGCACTGCGGCGTCGACATGCGCGCGCCAGATGCAGACCTCGTCGAGCGACGGGCGCGTGAGCACGCCGCGGCGCGGGCGCGCATGGCGCGGCCCTTCGGATTCATAATAGCTGTTGAAAAGAAAGGGATAGCGCTCGTCGAAGAGGCGATAGCCTGCGACATGATCGCGCAGGATGAAAGTTTCGAAGAACCAGGTGGTGTGCGCGAGATGCCATTTGGCGGGCGAGGCATCGGACATCGACTGCGCGCTCGCATCGGCGTCGGAGAGCGTGCGGACGAGATCGAGCGACAGGCGGCGGGTCGCGGCGAAGCGCCGTATGAGGCTCTCCGGCGTGTCGGTGATCGGCGAAGCGTCGGTGCGGCTGGCCATGGTGAGACAATCCCCCGAGGTGCGATTCGGTTTCGCGTTGGAGCCGATTATGGTTACAGCGCGATGGAATGTCTAGAACATTTAGGGAACATATGTCCCGTCAGCCAATCAGCGCGTCGCGCCGGGTTTCCATAATATGTCGCCGCCCGCCGCGGCGTTGATATGCCGCGTCAGCACGAAAAGATGGTCCGACAGGCGGTTGAGGTAATTGAGCGCGAGCGGATTGAGATCGCGCGCCGCCCCCGCCGCCACGGCCGCGCGTTCGGCGCGCCGCGTCACCGCGCGGGCAAGGTGGAGCCGCGCCGCCGCTTCGGTCCCGCCGGGGAGGATGAAGCTCCGCAATGCTTCGAGCGCATCGTTCATGCCATCGATCTCGTCCTCGAGCCGCGCGACCTGACTCGGCACGATGCGCAGCGCCATGTCGTGCGGGCCGAAACCGAACTGGATGTCGGGCGGGGTCGCAAGGTCCGCGCCGAGGTCGAAGAGCTCGTTCTGGATGCGGACCAGCATTGCGGCTTCGTCGCTTTTCGGGTCGAGCGCGGCGGCGGCAACCCCGATCGCGCTGTTCGCTTCGTCGACGTCGCCGATCGCCGCCATCAGCGCGTCGGATTTGGCGATGCGCGAACCATCGACGAGACCGGTGGTGCCGTCGTCGCCGGTACGCGTGTAGATCTTGTTGAGCTTGACCATCGACCGGCTTTTACTTGCCCGCGGCGAAAAGGCCGATCAGCACGAGCAGGATGATCGTGATCGCCTGCCATTTGACGCGCGCCATCATCATCTTGTTCTGCATCACCTGATTCTCCTGGGCGGTGCCGTCCATCTGGGCGCGGTGGCCTTGCGAGAAATAGAAGAGCCCGCGCGCGAGCGAGAAGAGGACGAAGCCGGCGGCGATCACGACGCCAAGGATGAGCAGGATTTCCATGCGCCCCAATTTAGGGATTTTGCAGCGAATAGCCAGCGGGAAGCCGGTCGGCGGCCAAATCGGCGGCGAGGGTGCGCCCGTCGATCCCGGCGGCGCGCAGCGCGGCGAGCGACGCCGCAGCGTCGCGTTTCGCCAGCCTTTTCCCGTCCGCACCGCAGACGAGGGCGTGGTGGCGGTACAGCGGCGTCGGCAGGCAGAGCAGCGCTTGCAGCAACCGGTGGACGTCGGTCGAGGCGACAAGGTCGGCGCCGCGGATGATGTGCGTCACCCCCATTGCCGCGTCGTCGAGCGTACTCGCGAGATGATAGCTCGCGGGCGCATCCTTGCGCGCAAGGACGATATCGCCATGCGCGCGCGGATCGGCGGCCCGCAGCCCCTGCCCCGCCTCCTCCCATTGCAGTTCGCCGGTCTCCGCAAGCCCGCGCGCCGTATCGAGGCGCCAGCAATGCGGTTCGGCCGCGATCCGGCGCTGGCGCTCGGTATCCGAAAGGCCCCGGCAGGTGCCGGGATAGACAGCGCCCGACGGTCCATGCGGCGCCGACAGGCTCGCGGCGATGTCGGCGCGCGTGCAGAAGCAAGGATAGACAAGGCCCCGCGCGCGAAGCACGTCGAGCGCAGCGGCATAGTCGCCCAGCCGCGCCGACTGGCGCACCGGGTCGCCGTCCCAGCCGATCCCGAGCCATGCAAGATCGGCGAGCGATGCGCCGACATATTCCTCGCGCGAGCGGCTGCCGTCGATATCGTCGATGCGGATCAGGAAGCGCCCGCCGGCCGCGCGCGCGGCCTCATGCGCCAGCACCGCGCTATAGGCGTGGCCAAGATGAAGCTCGCCGGTCGGGCTTGGGGCGAAACGCGTCAGCATCGGCGCCCTCCTGAATCCATATGCTGTGCCGAGTCAAAGTGAATCATTCCATATATTGCGGACAGAAGCCCCCTTGACGTCAGGATCTGATAGGGCATGTAATGATGGTGTCACGCGCGGGAGGCAGTGGCGCGCCATCCCGCGAGCAAAGGGGGCAGCGTTACTTAGCCATGTTCCATCCCGATCTTGCCCGACATCCCGATAGCTGTCCGGCGCTCGTTCTCAACGCCGATTATACGCCGCTGAGCTATTATCCGCTGAGCCTCTGGCCCTGGCAGACCGCGGTGAAAGCCGTGTTCCTCGACCGCGTCACCATCGTCGAAAATTACGAACGCGAGATTCACTCGCCGACGCGGACGATGCCGATCCCGAGCGTCATCGCGCTGCGCCAATATGTGAAGCCGTCGGAACATCCGGCGTTCACGCGCTTCAACCTGTTCCTGCGCGACCGCTTTGCGTGCCAATATTGCGGGTCGGGCAAGGACCTGACCTTCGATCATGTCGTGCCGCGCCGGCTCGGCGGGCGCACGACATGGGAAAATGTCGCGACCGCCTGCGCGCCGTGCAACCTCAAGAAGGGCGGCCGGACGCCGCAACAGGCGCATATGCCGCTCTATCGCCAGCCGTGGCGCCCGACGAGCTGGCAGCTGCAGGACAATGGCCGCGCTTTCCCGCCCAATTACCTCCACACGAGCTGGATCGACTGGCTCTACTGGGATGTTGAACTGGAAGGCTGACGGGCGCACAACAGGGGCGACAGCGTGGGTTCACCTCGATGGGACTAGGCGGCCGCCAACCATCGAAAAAAGGAGAAACATCATGGTTCGCATCACCCGTATGCTCGCCGTCAGCGCAGTCGCCGCGCCTCTGCTCGCCGCCTGTGCGACGATCGTGCCGCCGTCCGAAGCGCCCGTGTCGGTCACCGGCAGCATCACCTATCGCGAGCGCATGGCTCTGCCGCCGACGGCGCAGGTCGAAATCCAGCTCAGCGACGTCAGCCTGATGGACGCGCCGTCGAAGACGATCGCGCAGCAGTCGTTCACCGCCGATGGGCGGCAGGTGCCCTTCGCCTTTTCGCTGACCGTCGACGAGCGCAAGATCGACCCGCGCGGCCGCTATTCGGTCTCGGCGCGCATCACCGACGCATCGGGGAAGCTGATGTTCATCACCGACACGCATAATGGCGTGACCTTCGACGGCCGTCCGCGGATCGACATGGGCACGTTGGTGATGGTCCGGACCCGCTGACGGAACAGCCGGGCGCGGGCGCATAGCTATGCGCGCCCGCCCGTCGGCTTGACCCTGCGCCTTCGCAGGTGCAGCAAGCTGGGTCCATGGGCCCACCAATCCAGATCTCGCAAAATCCCGACATCCGCTATCTGGGGCGGATCCTCGGCGACGTCATCCGCGCCTATGGCGGCGAAAAATTGTTTCGCCAGACCGAATATATCCGCTCGTCGAGCGTCGACCGGCACCGCGGCATCGCGGGGGCCGAGGCGATCGATCCGGGGCTCGACGCGCTGAGCCTCGACGACACGATCGCCTTCGTGCGCGGTTTCATGCTGTTCTCGATGCTCGCCAACCTTGCCGAGGATCGGCAGGGGGTTGCGGCCGAACCCGAAGCGACGGTCGCGGCGGCGATCGAGAAGCTGCGCGAAGACGGGATCGACGGCGACGCGATCGCGGCGCTGCTCAGCGCCTCGCTCGTCGCGCCGGTGCTGACCGCGCACCCGACCGAGGTGCGGCGCAAGTCGGTGCTCGACCACAAGAACCGCATCGCCGAGCTGATGCTGCTGCGCGACGCCGGCGCCGACGAGACGCCCGAGGGCGATGTCGTCGAGGATGCGATCCGGCGGCAGATCGTCCTCCTTTGGCAGACGCGCCCGCTGCGCACCGAGAAATTGTTCGTCGCCGACGAAATCGACAATGCGCTGACCTATTTGCGCGACGTCTTCCTGCCCGTGGTACCGAAACTCTACGCGCGCTGGGAAGCCGAGCTGGGGCAGCGCCCTGCGAGCTTCCTGCGTGTCGGGAGCTGGATCGGCGGCGACCGCGACGGCAATCCCTTCGTGACCGCCGAGACGATGCACATGGCGACCGCGCGCAACGCCGCCGCGGTGCTCGGTCATTATATCGACCGCGTCCACGCGCTCGGCGCCGAGCTGTCGGTATCGGCGAGCCTCGCCGCGGTTCCCGAGGCGGTCGAGGCGCTGGCCGAGGCGAGCGGGGACACCGCACCAAGCCGCCGCGACGAACCCTATCGCCGCGCGCTGTCGGGCATTTATGCACGGCTGTGCGCCACATACGCGCAGATCGTGGGCCGCGCGCCACCGCGTCCGTCGGCCCTGCCCGGCGAACCCTATGCGACCCCGGCCGATTTCCGCCGCGACCTCGTCACCATCGCGGGCGGCCTGTCGGCGAGCGGCAAGGGCCAGTTCGCCGGCATCGGTGCGCTCGGACGGCTGATCCGCGCCGTCGAAGTCTTCGGATTCCACCTCGCGACGCTCGACATGCGGCAGAACAGCGCGGTGCACGAACGCGTGCTCGCCGAATTGCTGGCGGTGTCGGGCGTGTGCGCCGACTATCTGGCGCTGGGCGAAGAGGAACGCGTCGCGCTGCTCACCGCCGAGTTGCAAAGCGACCGCCCGCTCGCCGCGCCCTGGCACGAGTGGAGCGAGGAGACCGCGGGCGAACTCGCGATCGTCCACGCCGCCGCCGACGTGCGTGCGCGGCTGGGCAATGACGCGATCTGCCAGTGGATCATCAGCATGGCGCAGGACCTGTCCGACCTCCTCGAGGTCCATGTCCTTGCGCGCGAAGCCGGGCTGTGGCGGAGCGGCGAGGCGGCGGGCCGGTCGAACCTGACGGTCGTGCCTTTGTTCGAGACGATCGCCGACCTCGACCGCGCGCCCGCGATCATGGCGCGTTATTTCGCAATGCCCGAAATCGGCCCGCAGATCGGGCAGCGCGGGCATCAGGAAGTGATGATCGGCTATTCGGATTCGAACAAGGACGGCGGTTACCTGACCTCGACCTGGGGTTTGCATCAGGCGTCGCAGGCGCTGACCCCGGTGTTCGAGGAAGCCGACACCGCGATGCAGCTGTTCCACGGCCGCGGCGGCGCGGTCGGGCGCGGCGGCGGCAGCGCCTTTGCCGCGATCCGCGCGCAGCCCGCGGGCACGGTGCAGGGACGCATCCGGATCACCGAACAGGGCGAGGTGATCGCGGCGAAATATGGCACCGCGGCGAGCGCAGCGACGAACCTCGAGGCGATGGTGTCGGCGAGCCTGCTCGCGAGCCTTGAGCCGGAGGCGACGAGCGACAAGGATGCGGCGCGCTTCACCGCGGCGATGGACCAGCTGTCGGACAGCGCCTTCGCGGCCTATCGCGGGCTCGTCTACGACACCCCGGCGTTCAAGGATTTCTTCCGCGCGATGACGCCGATCGCCGAGATTGCGACGCTGAAGATCGGGTCGCGGCCATCGAGCCGCACGAAGTCGAGCGCGATCGAGGATCTGCGCGCGATCCCGTGGGTGTTCAGCTGGGCGCAGTCGCGCGCGATGCTGCCCGGCTGGTACGGCACCGGCGAAGGTTTCGCGGCGTTCGAGGACAAGGCGCTGCTCGCCGACATGGCGGCGGGCTGGCCCTTTTTCGCGGCGCTGCTCGGCAATATGGAGATGGTCCTCGCGAAATCCGACATGGGGATCGCGGCGCGCTATGCCGAACTGGCGGGGCATATCGACGGGCATGCCGAGATTTTCGGCCGCATCCGCGACGGGTGGAACCGCGCGCATGACGGGCTCTTGGGCATCACCGGCCAGACGCGCCTGCTCGAAAAGAACCCCGCGCTCGAGGCGTCGATCCGCCTCCGCCTGCCCTATATCGAGCCGCTCAACTTGCTCCAGATCGAGCTGATGAAGCGCCACCGCGCGGGCGAAACCGACCCGCGCATCGCCGAGGGTATTCAGCTGACGATCAACGCGATCGCGACGGCTCTGCGGAATAGCGGGTAGTAAGTGAGCCCCGGCGAAAGCCGGGGTCAGCCACGCCCTGCAATTCTGGGCCCCGGCTTTCGCCGGGGTTCACATCGAAGCCTTGATCAGACCTTGGTAATCACCACCTCGCCCTTGGCATTCGCGCCGTCGGGGGCGAAGTTGATCCGGAAATCGGCGCCGTCCTTGTCCTTGCCCGCGAGCGTGTCGCCGGTGCGCGTGACCTTGACGCCCTTTTTGGCGAATTCGCCCGCCATCCAGTCAGCGGCTTTCGCGGGCGCGGCGGGTGAGGTGAAGCCAAGTTTCACTGTCGCCTTGCTGGCGCCATTCCTGTCGTTCGCATCGACGTCGACCGTCGTGACCTTGCTGCCCGGATAGAGCTTCACCCCGTCGATGTCGAAATCGCTTTCGACATCGAGGTCGACGAAATCGGGAATGTCGATGTCGATCGCGGCACCGTCGCCGCCGATCTTGATGTTCCCACCGTCCTTGCCGGTCTTGATCTGGACCCCGCCATGTTCGTCGCCAGCGTTGATCGAGACCTGGGTGCCGTCGCCGGATTTCTTCTCGTCCGATCCGCAGGCGGCGAGGAGCATCATCGGGGGAATCAGGAACGCAAGACGCATCGACTATCTCCTTGGTGAATTAGTGAAATAATACACCTTGGAGACAGCCGAGTCAAATTCCTCTTTCGTCACCCCGGACTTGATCCGGGGTGACGATAAAAGGGAAGTCAGGCGTCGATGCTGGTCTTCAAATCGCCGTGGACGAGCCCGCCGTCGACGGTGATCGTGTCGCCGACGACATAATCGCCCGCCTTCGACGCGAGGAAGATCGCGGCGCCCGCCATATCCTCGGGCACGCCGATGCGCTTCACCGGGATGCTTTTTGCGACCGCATCGCCATGGTCGCGCGCCGCCTTGTTCATCTCCGACTGGAAGGCGCCGGGGGCGATCGCGGTGACGAGGATATGGTCGGTGACCAGCCGCGCCGCGAGGCGCTTGGTGAGGTAGAGGATCGCGGCCTTCGACGCATGATAGCTGTAGGTTTCCCACGGGTTAAGCCGCTGGCCGTCGATCGAGCCGATGTTGATGACCTTTGCGGGGCGTTCGGCGCTGCCGCCGGCCTTGAGGAGGCCGTGGAGCGCCTGCGTCAGGAAGAAGGGCGATTTGACGTTGATGTCCATCACCTTGTCCCAGCCCGCCTCGGGGAAACCCTCGAACGGTTCGCCCCATGCCGCGCCGGCATTGTTGACGAGGATGTCGAGGCGTTCTTCGCGCGCCTCAAGTTCTTTTGCGAGCGCGCGGCAGCCTTCGACGGTCGAAAGGTCGACGGGCAGCCCGATGACCTTGCCCGGATAGCGCGTTTCGAAATCGGCGACAGCTTCCTCGATCTGCGCGGTCTTGCGCGCCGAGATATAGACGCGCGCGGCGCCCGCGGCGAGATAGCCCTCGACGATCATCTTGCCGATCCCGCGCGATCCGCCGGTGACGAGCGCGATGCGGCCGTCGAGGCCGAACATGTTTTGGAGGTTCATAACGCTATCCTTTTCCGTTCGTCCTGAGCTTGTCGAAGGACTGTTCTTCCCCCGCGGCGTCCGAAAGAAAGGACGGCCCTTCGACAAGCTCAGGGCGAGCGGGGTTTGGAAATTCCTGGCTCTTAGTAGCCGTTCATGCGGGCGACCTGGTCGATATGATAATGCACATCGCCCATAAATTCGGCGAGCGCGCGGTCGCGCTTCATATAGAGGCCGATGTCATATTCGTCGGTCATGCCGATGCCACCGTGCATCTGCACGCCTTCGCGCACCGCGAGGTTCGCGGCGCGGCCGGCCTTCGCTTTCGCGACCGAGACCATCAGTTTCGCGCCTTCGCTGCCCTCGTCGAGCAGTTGCTGCGCCTTCATCACGGTCGCGCGCGCGACTTCCATCTCGCCATAAAGATGCGCGGCGCGGTGCTGGAGGCCCTGGAACTCGCCGATCAGCTTGCCGAACTGCTTGCGTTCCTTGAGGTAATTGACCGTCATGTCCATCGCGCCCTGCCCGACGCCGACCATTTCGGCGGCGGCGCCGGTGCGCGTCGCGGCGAGCAAAGCGTCGAGGATTTCGCCGCCCGCATCGACCTCGCCGATCACCGCGTCGGCATCGACCTCGACCCCGTCGAGGGTGACATGGCTCGCAAGCGAAGAGTCGACGAGACGGCGCGGATCGGCAGTCAGGCCTTTCGCATCCCTAGACACCGCGAACAAAGTGATGCCGCCGTCGGTCTTCGCGGCGACGATGCTGACATCGGCGACATGCCCATGAAGAACGAAACTCTTCTTGCCGTCGAGGCGGAAGCCGTTGCCGGCGCGCGTCGCGGTCGTCGCTATGCGGTCGGGACGGTGCTTGGCGCCCTCGTCGATCGCGAGCGCGACGATCGCCTCACCCGATGCGATCGCGGGGAGCCAGCGGCCCGCCTGCGTGCCGCCCGCCTTCGCAAGCGCGGCAACCGCGCCGACGCTGGTCGACAGGAAAGGCGACGGGGTCAGGTTGCGCCCGATTTCCTCGAGCACGATACCCGCTTCCATATGCCCCATGCCGAGCCCGCCATGCGCCTCGGGAACGAGCATGCCGGGCAGGCCCATTTCGGTGAACTGCGCCCAGAGGTCGCGCGAGAAACCGGTCGCATCGGCGCTGTCGCGGAGGCTGCGGAGGTGCGAAACGGGAGCCTGTTCGGCCACGAAGGGGGCGACGCTGTCCTTGAGCATCGCCTGGTCGTCATTGTGATACAGAGGCATGGGTCAGGCTCCGGGCAGGTCGAGGATACGCTTGGCGATGACGTTGAGCATGACTTCGCTCGTCCCGCCTTCGATCGAATTGGCCTTGGTGCGCAGCCAGCCGCGAGCGCGCGCGCCGCCCTTGGTTTCTTCGCTGTCCCATTCGAGCGCTTCGCTGCCGCCGCCCGACATGACGAGTTCGTGGCGGCGCTTGTTGAGCTCGGTGCCGACATATTTCATCATGTTCGAGCTGGCGGGATGCGCACGCCCGGTCTTCCACATGTCCATGAAACGTTCGCCCATCGCGCGGTACGCGAAGACATCGACGTCGAACGCCGCCATTTCGGCGCGCAGGATCGGATCGTCGAGTTCACCCGCCGCATTCTTGCCGAACGCCTTGGCAAAGGCGCCGCCGATGCTGATCATGTCGCCGCCCGCGCCGCCGCCCGAGATCATCTCGCGTTCGTGGCCGAGCAGATATTTGGCGACGTCCCAGCCGCGGTTGATTTCGCCGACGAACTGCGTCTTCGGCACCTCGACATCGTCGAAGAAGGTTTCGCAGAAGGGTGAGTTGCCGCTGATCAACAGGATCGGCTTGGTGGTGACGCCCTTGCTCTCCATGTCGAAGAGCATGAAGGTGATGCCCTGATATTTATTCGCCTTGTCGGTGCGGACGAGGCAGAAAATCCAGTCGGCCTTGTCGGCGTAGCTGGTCCATATCTTCGATCCGTTGACGACCCAATGATCGCCCTTGTCCTCGCCGAAGGTCTGCAAGCTGACGAGGTCGCTGCCCGAGCCGGGTTCCGAATAGCCCTGGCACCAGCGGATTTCGCCGCGCGCGATCGGGTTCAGATAATGAACTTTCTGTTCCTCGGTGCCGAACTGCAGCAGCGCGGGGCCAAGCATCCAGATGCCGAAGCTGTCGAGCGGCGAGCGCGCCTTGATGCGCTTCATTTCCTGTTTGAGGACCTTGGTCTGTTCGGGGGTCAGCCCGGCGCCGCCATAGGGTTTGGGCCAGTCGGGAACGGTATAGCCCTTGGAAACGCAGGCATCGAGCCACGCTTTCTGCGCATCATTCTTGAATTTGAAATTGCGCCCGCCCCAGCATACGTCATCCTCGTCGCGGATCGGTTCGCGCATTTCGGCGGGGCAATTCGCCTCCAGCCAGTCCCGCACCTCGGCGCGGAAAGCGTCCAGTTCGCTCATCCTTTTGGCTCCTCTTCTGCGGCCAAATCTACGTCCGCTTCGCTGCTTTACGCAAGCGTCAACTTGGCGGTGCGGGCCTGCCGTTACGGCGCCGTAGCGTCCGTCAGGCCAGCGTTGACGCGCCTCCTTTGGCGCCTAAGCTAAGTGGCAAAAGAAAACGGGAGAATGGGTCAATGCGATTCGCAGGCAAGATCGCCGTCGTCACCGGCGCGGCGTCGGGTATCGGCAAAGCAGCAGTGTTGAAGCTCGCTGGCGAAGGCGCACATGTCTTTGCCGCCGACATCGACGAGGCAGGCGGCCGCGCGCTCGCCGAACAGTCGAACGGCAAGATCGACTTCGTGCGCTGCGACGTCACCAGACCGGCCGATATCGAAGCGCTGATGGACACCGCCGCAGCAAAAGCCGGCGGGATCGACATCGTCTTCAACAATGCAGCCGCGGGCGGCGACCGCGCGCCGATCGACGAGATCAGCCCCGAAGGCTGGGACCGGACGATGGACCTTGTGCTGAAATCGGTGGCGATGGGCATCCGCTACGCCGCGCCGCACATGAAGGGCCGGAAAGGCGCGTCGATCGTCAACACCGCGAGCGTCGCGGCATTGGGCGCGGGCTATTCGCCGATCGCCTATGCGGTCGCCAAGGCGGGCGTGCTCCACCTCAGCAAGGTCGCGGCGACCGACCTCGCACAATATGGCATCCGCGTGAACGCGATTTGCCCCGGCTTCATCAACACCAATATCTTCACCGCCTCGCTCGAGGTTCCGGGCGAGTTCAAGACGCAGGCCAATGCCGTGATCGCCGAGATGAGCGCGCAGGCGCAGCCGGTGGCGCGCGGCGGCCAGCCCGAGGATATCGCCAACGCCGTCGCCTATCTCGCGAGCGAGGAGTCGAGCTTCATGACGGGTACCCACCTGCTCGTCGACGGCGGGCTGACCATCGGTCAGCGCCACGCGTGGGACAAGGAAACGCCGGGCATGTTCGACGCCCTGCTCGCGATGGAGGAAGCGGCCAAAGCCGGGACCGGCGCGTGAGCACTGCGCACATCGCGGCGCCGAAGCCCGAACGCCTGCCCGTCTGGCTGAAGGCGACGCACGGCCTTGGCAGCATCGCCTATGGCGTCAAGGACAACGGCTTTTCGACCTTCCTGCTGCTCTTCTACAATCAGGTGATCGGGCTCGACGCCGGGATCGTCGGCGCCGCGATCATGGTCGCGCTGATCGCCGACGCCTTTGTCGACCCGGTGATCGGCGAACTGACCGACCGCACGCGCAGCCGCTGGGGCCGCCGCCTGCCCTGGCTTTACGGCGCGCCGATCCCGCTTGCGATCATGTGGATGTTGCTGTGGCATCCGCCCGAAATGAGCGACTCGATGACCGTCGCCTGGCTGATCGGCTTTGCGATCATCGTGCGCTCGCTCGTGTCGATGTGCGAAGTGCCGTCGGTCGCGATCGTCCCCGAACTCACCGCCGATTATGACGAACGCACCGCGGTCATGCGTTACCGCTTCCTGTTCGGCTGGGGCGGCGGGCTGCTGATCCTGCTGCTCGCCTATGGGGTATTTTTCGGCGGAGCGAAGGGGCTCGTCGATCCCGACGGCTATTTCCCCTATGCGCTGACCGGCGCGCTGCTGATGGCGGGCGCGGTGATGATTTCGGCGGCGGGGCAGCACAAACGCATCGCGGTGTCGAACGTCGCCGATGTCAAACCGAAGACAACGCTGCGGCAGGTTCTCGCCGAGATGCGCGACACGCTGTCGAACCGCGCTTTCCTGTGGCTGGTGTTCGCGGCGCTGTTCGGCTTCGTCAATCAGGGCATTACCTTTTCGATGAACAATTACCTGCTCGGATTCTTCTGGCAGTTCACGCAGGTCGAGATGGTCGCCTATGTCTTCCTGCTGTTCGGGACGATGATCGCGGCCTTCCTGTTGGTCGCGCCGATGTCCGCAAAGCTTGGCAAACGCGACGGCGCGATCGTCGCGGGGGCAATCGCGCTGCTCGTCAACAGCGGCATCTATTTCGCGTGGATTGCCGGCGTCTTCCCCGGCTTGCCCGGCAAACCGAGCGTCGCGACGATGTTTGCGCTGGTGTTCGTGTCGAACACCTTCTCGATCATCCTGATGATCCTGTCGTCGTCGATGATGGCCGATGTCGTCGAAGCGTCGCAGAGCGAGACGGGGCGCCGGTCCGAAGGGCTGTTCTTCGCGGGCTATTTCTTCATGCAGAAATGCGCGACCGGCATCGGCATTTTCGTCGCCGGGCTGATCCTGTCCTTCGCGGCCTTTCCCGCCAATGCGAAACCGGGCGAGGTCGGCACGGGCGTGCTCGGCAACCTCGCGCTCGGTTACGCACTCGCGGTGCTCGTCATCGGCACGTTGGGGCTGATCGTGATGCGCAAATTCCCGATCTCGCGCGCCGATCACGAAGCACGGCTGGCGCTGCTGGACGACGCCGCGCGCGCCGAACCCGATGCCACGGGCGTACATCCATAACGATCGTGTCGTTGAATGACCAAATGAGGTAATTTTCGGGCCGCAGGACTTGGCAAGGCCGGCGAATCGGTCCAATGGTTTACGTGAACGTAAAGGGAAAGGAAGCGCAGATGGATTTCGACCTTACCGACCGACAGGTCTATTGGCGCGATCGGGTCCGCGATTTCATCGAGCGCAAGGTTCGTCCCGCCGTCCCCACCTATAATGAACAGGACAAAGCGGGCGACCGCTGGAAGGTGATCCAGGTCGTCGAGGATCTGAAGGCCGAGGCGAAGGAAGCCGGCATCTGGAACCTGTTCATGCCGCCCAAGTCGGCCGCGCACCATCATGTCGACGAGACGTTCGAATTCGAGGGCCCGGGTCTTTCGAACCTCGAATATGCGCTGTGCGCCGAAGAAATGGGCCGCGTCGGCTTTGCGAGCGAGGTGTTCAACTGCTCGGCGCCCGACACGGGCAATATGGAGGTGTTCCACCGTTACGGGACGCGCGCGCAGAAGGACAAATATCTCGGCCGGCTGATGAATGGCGAGATCCGCTCGGCATTCCTGATGACCGAGCCGCGCGTCGCCTCGTCCGACGCGACGAACATCGAGACGCGGATCGAGCGCGACGGCGACGATTATGTGATCAACGGCACCAAATGGTGGTCGTCGGGCGCGGGCGATCCGCGCTGCGAGGTCGCGATCGTGATGGGCAAGACCGACTTTGCCGCGAAGCGCCACGCGCAGCAGTCGATGGTGCTGATGCCGCTCGACGCACCCGGGGTGAACATCCTCCGCCACCTGCCCGTCTTCGGTTATGACGACGCGCCGCACGGCCATATGGAAATCGAGCTGAAGGATGTGCGCGTCAACGCCGAGGACGCGATGCTGCTCGGCGAGGGGCGCGGTTTCGAGATCGCGCAGGGGCGCCTCGGGCCGGGCCGCATCCATCACTGCATGCGCACGATCGGCGTCGCCGAGGAAGCGATCGCCAAGATGGCGAAGCGCCTCCAGTCGCGCGTCGCCTTTGGCAAGAAGGTCGCCGAATACAGCATCTGGGAGCACCGCCTGGCGCGCGCGCGCATCGATATCGAGATGACGCGCCTCCTCTGCCTCAAGGCCGCCGACATGATGGACAAGGTCGGCAACAAGACCGCGGCGGCCGAAATCGCGATGATCAAGGTTCAGGCGCCGAACATGGCGCTCAAGATCATCGACGATGCGATCCAGGCGCATGGCGGCGCGGGCGTGTCGGAGGATTTCGGACTCGCCAAGGCCTATGCGCACCAGCGCACCCTGCGCCTCGCCGACGGGCCCGACGAGGTCCACGAACGCGCGATCGCGCGGATCGAATTCGCCAAGCACAGCGAGGCGAGCGACCCGGGCTTTTCGTCGGGCGACATCGGCGTTTCGCGTTAAAATCTGAATTCGGAGAGATATTGTGACCAAAGCCGCGATTCTGATCGAGCCGGGCAAGCCGCTGTCGATCGAGGATGTCGTCGTTGCCGACTGCGGCCCGCACGAGGTGCGCATCCGCACCGCCGCGTGCGGGCTCTGTCATTCGGACCTGCATTTCATCGACGGTGCCTACCCGCATCCCCTGCCCGCGATCCCCGGCCATGAGGCCGCGGGCATCGTCGAGGCGGTCGGCAGCGAAGTACGCACGGTGAAGGTCGGCGACGCGGTCGTCACCTGCCTCAGCGCCTTCTGCGGCCACTGCGAATTCTGCGTGTCGGGCCGCATGTCGCTGTGCATGGGCGGCGACACGCGCCGGCCCGCCGGATCGGCCCCGCGTATCACGCGCCCCGACGGGTCACCGGTGAACCAGATGCTCAACCTCTCGGCCTTTGCCGAAACGATGCTCGTCCACGAACATGCATGCGTCGCGATCGACCCCGACATGCCGCTCGACCGCGCCGCCGTCATCGGCTGCGCGGTGACGACGGGTGCAGGCACGATCTTCAATGCATGCAAGGTCACCCCGGGCGAGACCGTCGCGGTCGTCGGGTGCGGCGGCGTCGGACTCGCCACGATCAACGCCGCGAAGATCGCGGGCGCGGGGCGCATCATCGCCGCCGATCCGGTGCCCGAAAAGCGCGCGCTGGCGGTCAAGCTCGGCGCGACCGACGTCGTCGATGCGCTCGCCGACGATGCCGCGAAGCAGATCGTCGAGCTCACCAAGGGCGGCGTCGATCACGCGATCGAAGCCGTCGGGCGTCCGGCCTCGGCGAACCTCGCGGTCGCGTCGCTGCGCCGCGGCGGCACCGCGACGATCCTCGGGATGATGCCGCTCGCCGAGAAAGTCGGGCTCAGCGCGATGGACCTGCTTTCGGGCAAGAAATTGCAGGGCGCGATCATGGGCGGCAACCGCTTCCCCGTCGACATCCCGCGCCTCGTCGATTTCTACCTGCGCGGACTGCTCGACCTCGACAGCATCGTCGCCGAGACGATCCCGCTCGCCAAGGTCAACGAAGGGTTCGACAAGATGCGAAAGGGCGACGCCGCGCGGTCGGTGATCGTATTCGATCAATGACGCTCGACGCCCAAAAGGCCTTTAGCGGCACGGTCGCGCCCGAGGGCGCCGATATCCTCGACGAGGCGAAACTGACCGCGTGGATGGAAGCGAATGTCGAGGGTTTCGCCGGCCCGCTGACGCAGAGCAAGTTCGCGGGCGGTCAGTCGAATCCGACCTACAAGATCAGCGCGCCATCGGGCAATTATGTGCTCCGCCGCAAGCCCTTCGGCCCGCTGCTGCCGTCGGCGCACGCTGTCGACCGCGAATACAAGGTGCAGGCGGGTCTCCACAAGACCGGCTTCCCCGTCGCGCGCCAATACGGCCTGTGCACCGACGACGATGTCGTCGGAAGCTGGTTCTATGTGATGGGGATGGTCGACGGCCACACGATCTGGGATGGCGCGATGCCGGGGTCGACCCCCGAAAACCGCCGCGCCACCTATGAAGCGATGATCGACACGCTCGCCGCGCTGCACAATGTCGATGTCGAAGCGGCGGGGCTGTCCGATTTCGGCAAGCCCGGCAATTATTTCGGCCGGCAGGTCGATCGCTGGACCAAGCAATATCGCCTCGCCGAAACCGAGACGATGGACGAGATGGAGCAGCTGATCGCGTGGTTGCCCGCAACCTTGCCCGAACAGACGCGCACGAGCGTCGTCCACGGCGATTACCGCATCGACAATATGATCTATGCGAAAGACCGGCCCGAAGTGCTCGCGGTGCTCGACTGGGAGCTGTCGACCTTGGGCGATCCGCTCGCCGATTTCACCTATGTCGCGATGGCGTGGGTGACCGAGAATGGCGGGCGGTCGGGGGTGATGGATCTCGACCGCGCCGCGCTCGGCATTCCCGAACTCGACGAGATGGTCGAACGTTATTGCGCCGCCACGGGGCGCGACGGCGTGCCCGACATGAACTGGTATTTCGCGTACAACTTCTTCCGCCTCGCGGGCATCATCCAGGGCATCAAGAAGCGCGTGATCGAGGGCACCGCCTCTTCGCAGCACGCGAAGGACATGTCCGAACGCGTCCGTCCGCTCGCCGAAAAGGCCTGGAACTTTGCAAAGAAGGCCGGCGCATGAGCCTGTTCGACATGAGCGGGCAGGTCGCGCTGATCACCGGATCGTCGCGCGGCATCGGCAAGGCCACAGCGGAAGCGATGGCCGAACAGGGCGCAAAGGTCGTGATTTCGAGCCGCAAGGCCGACGCGTGCGAGGAAACCGCGGCCGAGATCAACGCGCGCTTCGGCGACGGCACCGCAATCGCGGTGCGCGCGAACATCTCGTCGAAGGAAGAGCTGGAAATACTCGTTGCCGAGACGCGCCGCGTCTTCGGCAAGATCACCACGCTCGTCTGCAACGCCGCGTCGAACCCCTATTATGGCCCCGGGCTCGGGATCAGCGACGACCAGTTCCGCAAGATCATGGACAACAACATCTTGTCCAACCACTGGCTGATTTCGATGGTCGCGCCCGAGATGCTCGAACGCGGCGAAGGATCGATCATCATCATCAGCTCGATCGGCGGGCTCAAGGGATCGCCGATCATCGGCGCCTATGGAATCTCGAAAGCCGCCGACATGCAGGTCGCGCGCAATTTCGCGGTCGAATTCGGACCGCGCGGCGTGCGCGTCAACTGCATCGCGCCGGGGCTGGTGCGCACCGACATGGCGCGCGCGCTCTGGGAAAATGAGGAAAACCTCAAACGATCGACCGCCGCCTCGACGCTGAAGCGCATCGGCGAACCGCACGAGATCGCGGGCGCCGCGGTCTTCCTCGCCAGCAAGGCGGGGGCATTCACCACCGGCCAGACCATCGTGTGCGATGGCGGGGCCACGATTTCGGGAGGCGCATGATGGGCGCATTGGACGGCAAGGTTGCGATCATCACGGGTGCCGGCAGCGGCATCGGCCGCGCGAGCGCGCTGCGCTTCGCCGCCGAGGGCGCGAAGCTCGTCATCGGCGACAAGACGGCCGCGGTGCACGATACGGCAAAGCTGGTGAAGGATGCCGGCGGCGAAGTCGTCGCGCTCGAAATCGATGCGGGCGTCGAAGCGGATGTCGCCTCGCTCGTCGCCGCGGCGAAAGACACCTACGGCGCACTCGACGTCGCCTTCGCCAACGCCGGGATCATCGGCGACATGGGCGGCATCTTCGATTTCGACCCCGACGCCTGGGCCGAGACCTTGCGCGTCAACCTGATCGGCCCCGCGCTGATGGTGAAGCATGCGGGCAAGGCGATGGTCGATCAGGGGCGCGGCGGCGCGATCGTGCTGACCGCCAGCGTCGCCGGACTCAATTCCGGCGCCGGCCCGGGCGCCTATTCGGCGTCGAAGGCAGGCGTGATCAACCTCGCCAAGGTCGCGGCGCAGCAGCTCTCGACCAGCGGTGTGCGCGTCAACGCGGTTTGCCCCGGCCTTACCGAAACCGGGATGACCAAGCCGACCTTCGACTATGCCAAGGCGAAGGAAGTCACGCACAAGCTCGGCCAATTGAACCCGCTGCGCCGCGCCGCGCAGCCCGAGGAACTCGCCAATGTCGCGCTCTTCCTCGCGAGCGACCAGGCGAGCTATGTCAACGGACAGGCGATCGCCGTCGATGGCGGCCTCACCAGTTCGCATCCGGTGACGCGCCAGTTGCTCGGCCAGACCTCGCACTGATAGACCGATCATCATGGCACATGGATTCGATACCGCGCGGCTGGGCCGCATCCCCGCTTTTCTCGCCGCCAAATATGTCGACACCGGCCGGTTGCCGCACGCGGCGACGCTCGTGTCGCGGCGCGGCGAGATCGCGCATTTGTCGTGCATCGGCGAGGGCCGGCCGGGCGAGGCGCTGAAAGAGGATGCGATCTTCCGCATCGCGAGCATGACCAAGCCGATCACCAGCATCGCCTTCATGATGCTGGTCGAGGAGGGCAAGGTCGCGCTGTCGGACCCGCTCGTAAAATTCTGTCCTGAGTTCCGTGATACCGGCGTGTTCGTCGCGGGCGGCGGCAACGTCCCCTTCCTGACGCGGCCGCCCGCGTCGCCGATCCGCATGGTCGACCTGCTGCGCCACACCGCGGGCCTCACCTATGGCTTTCAGGAGCGGACCCCGGTCGACGCCGCGTATCGCAAGGCAAAGATCGACGATTTCGATGCCGATTACACGATGGACAGCTTCATCGCCGACCTCGCGAAGATTCCACTGCAGTTCGACCCCGGCGCGCACTGGAATTATTCGATGGCGACCGATGTGCTCGGCGCCGTGATCGAGCGGATCGAGGGCAAACCCTTTGCGCAGGTTTTGCAGGAGCGCATCTTCTCACCGCTCGGCATGGTCGATACCGGTTTCAAGGTCCCCGCCGACCAGCAGCACCGGCTGGCCGATGCCTATGCCTTTCATCCCAAGGACAAGAAGCAGGATTTCGACGCCGGCGCGCGCAGCCGCTGGGCAAAGGACCGCAGTTTCCATTCGGGCGGCGGCGGGCTCGCCTCGACGCTTCACGATTACCACCGTTTCTGCCTGATGCTGCTCGGCGGCGGTAAGCTCGGCGATACACGCATCATCAGCCGCAAGACGCTCGAGCTGATGACTGCCAACCATCTGCCAGGCGGCGGCGACCTGACGCAGCACAGCGTCGGCATCTTCAGCGAGGACGAGAATGCCGGGATCGGCTTCGGCCTCGGCTTCGCGGTCACGCTCGACCCCGCGCGCGCCGGCATCCCCGGCTCGGCGGGCGATTTTTACTGGGGCGGCATGTTCTCGACCGGTTTCTTCGTCGATCCGGTCGAACAGATTTGCATGGTCTTCATGACCCAGCTCATGCCCTCCTCCACCTATCCCGTGCGGCGCGAGGTCAAGACCTTTGTCCACGCCGCCATCGACGACTGAAATGCAACACCCTTTCCGTTCGCCCCGCGCGAACGGGTCATAGATTGAAGGAGTTCTCCCATGTCCGAAGACACACCCGTTTCCGTCACGATGGAAAAGGATGGCGAAGTCGCCGTCATCATCGTCAACAACCCGCCCGTGAATGCGCTGAGCTGGCACGTCCGTCAGGGGCTGGAGGACAATTTCGGCGCCGCGCTTGCCGATGACAGCGTCAAGGCGATCGTGCTGCGCTGCGCCGGCGCGACCTTCATCGCGGGCGCCGACATCAGCGAATTCGGCAAGCCGCCGCGCGGTCCCGATTTCAACGCGGTGCTCAACAGCATCGAAGCGGCGTCGAAGCCGGTTATCGCGGCGATCCACGGCACCGCACTCGGTGGCGGGTTGGAGACGGCGCTCGTCTGCCATTATCGCGTCGCCGTGCCGTCGGCGAAGCTCGGCGTGCCCGAGGTGAAGCTCGGGCTGCTGCCCGGTGCGGGCGGGACGCAGCGCCTGCCGCGCGTCGTCGGTGTCGAAGCCGCGGCGACGATGGTCTCGACCGGCGATCCGCTTCCCGCTGCAAAGGCGAAGGAACTCGGCCTCGTCGACGAACTCGCAGGCGAGGACAGCCTGGCCGCCGACGCCATCGCCTTTGCGCGCGCAAAGATCGCCGACGGCCCGCGCCCGACGCGCGAGCGCCCGGTGTTCGGCGATGTCGCCGTGATCGAACAGCTCAAGACCGCGAACGCCAAGCGCTGGCGCGGTTTCGAGGCGCCTTATGCCAACCTCGCCTGCGTCGAAGCCGCGACGCGCCTGCCGTTCGACGAGGGTCTCGCTTTCGAACGCGAGCAGTTCATGAAGCTGATGTTCGGCAGCCAGTCGGCCGCGCAGCGCCACATCTTCTTCGCCGAGCGTCAGGCCGCAAAGATCGACGGCCTGCCCAAGGACACGCAGCTCCGTGACATCAAAAAGGTCGGCGTGATCGGCGCAGGCACGATGGGCGGCGGCATTTCGATGAACTTCCTCCAGAAGGGCATCCCGGTGACGATCGTCGAAATGGCGCAGGACGCGCTCGACCGCGGCGTCGGCGTGATCCGCAAGAATTACGACGCCTCGGCCGCCAAGGGCCGTTTCAAGCCCGAGCAGGTCGACCAGATGATGGGCATCCTGACGCCGAGCCTCAGCCTCGACGACCTCGGCGACTGCGACCTCATCATCGAGGCGGTCTATGAGAATATGGACGTCAAGAAGGACATCTTCGGCAAGCTCGACAAGATCGCCAAGCCCGGCGCGATCCTTGCGTCGAACACGAGCTACCTCGACGTCGACGAAATCGCGACCGCGACGAGCCGCCCCGGCGACGTGCTCGGCATGCACTTCTTCTCGCCCGCCAATGTCATGAAGCTGCTCGAGGTCGTGCGCGGCGAAAAGACCGCGCCCGACGCGCTGGCGACGGCGATGGCGATCGGCAAGAAGATCGGCAAGGTCGCAGTGGTCGCGGGCGTGTGCGACGGCTTCATCGGCAACCGCATGCTCAAACCCCGTCAGGTCGAGGCGATGAACCTGCTGATGGAAGGCGCGACCCCGGCGCAGGTCGACAAGGTGCATGTCGAATTCGGCATGCCGATGGGACCGTTCCAGATGAGCGACCTCGCCGGCGTCGACATCGGCTGGCACCGCGACCCGAACCGCATCGAAAGCATCCGCGACGCGCTCTGCGCCGAAGGCCGCTGGGGGCAGAAGAAGCAGGCGGGCTTCTACGACTATGACGAAAAGCGCAATCCGTCGGAAAGCGCGCGCGTCGCCGAGATCATCGAGCAGTTCCGTGCCAAGGCAGGCGTCGAAAAGCGCGAGATCACCGATCAGGAGATCATCGAGCGCACGCTCTATCCGATGGTCAATGAAGGCGCGCTGATCCTCGCCGAAGGCAAGGCACAGCGTGCGTCGGACATCGATGTCGTGTGGATCTATGGCTATGGCTGGCCGGTCTATCGCGGCGGCCCGATGTTCTGGGCGGGGCTCGAAGGCACCGACAAGATCGTCGCGGCGCTCGAGAAACATGGTTTCAAGATCGCGCCGCTGCTCAAGGAAAAGGCCGACGCGAAGACGGGCTTCTAAGCCCCTTTCGCTTACGAAAAGACGGCCGTCTGTCCCGGTGCGGGGCAGGCGGCCTTTCTTTTGTCCGGTGGACGCCGCAGGCGTGAGCGAAAACTTGCGATTCAGGGTTAAAGCGCTGGCAAGACCTGCCGTTACGGCAGAGCATGATCGCCATGTCGTTCCTCGCCGTCCTCCTGCTCACCGGCAGCGTGCCGGTGGCTGCGCCGCCCGCGGGCCCGCAGGCAACGGCGGTCGCGGTCGCCCGCGCGCGCATCCTGTCGCCCGCCGAGGTGCGGCGGGTCGACGGGCGGCTCGAAATACGCGCCGGCGAGCGCAAGGCGCCGACGCAGGTGCATCGCACCGAACGCCGCGACGGCGGCGAGACCGCGGATTTTTACTGAAGCGTCTTGATGATCGCCGAAAAGTCGCGGCCGTCCTTGTCGGCTTCGACAAAGGCTTCGTAGAGTTCGCGCGCCTTCGATCCCATGGGGACGTCGGCATCGACGCTGGCCGCGGCCTCCATCGCGAGGCGGAGATCCTTGAGCATCAGCGCCGCGGCGAAACCGCCCTTGTAATCATTGTCGGCGGGCGTGGCCGGGCCGACGCCCGGAAGCGGCGCGTAACTGGTGAGCGACCAGCACTGCCCCGACGACACGCTCGCGATGTCGAAGAATTTCTGCGGATCGAGCCCGAGCTTCTGCGCCAGCGCGAGCGTTTCACACGTCGCGACCATCGAGGCGCCGAGCAGCATATTGTTGCAAATCTTCGCCGCCTGCCCCGCGCCCGCGTCGCCGGCATGGATCACCGCCTTGCCCATTTTGGCGAGGATCGGTTCGGCGCCGGCGAAACCCGTATCGGTGCCGCCGACCATGAAGGTCAGCGTACCCGCGTTGGCGGCCGCGATGCCGCCCGAGACGGGCGCGTCGACCGCGACGAGGCCCTTGGCGGTTGCCGCCTCGATATTGGCGCGCGCGGTCGCGACGTCGATCGTCGAGCAGTCGAGAAGCAAGGTGCCCTGCGCGGCGTTCGGGAAGACTTCGCTTTCATAGACCGAAGCGACATGCTTTCCCGCAGGGAGCATCGTCACGACGGCCTCTGCGCCAGTGACCGCCTCAGCTGCCGATGCGGCGCGCGCGCAGCCCGCTTCGACCGCGCGCGCGAGCGCCTCTTCGCTGAGGTCGAACGCACGCACCTCATGCCCCGCCTTCGCGAGATTCGCGGCCATGCCGCCGCCCATATTGCCGAGTCCGATAAATGCGATTTTCATGTCACCGCCCCTTCCACACGCCTTCGCGCTTTTCGATGAAGGCGGCCATGCCTTCGGCCTTGTCCTCGGTCGCGGCGAGGATCTGGAACAGGCGGCGTTCGTAGATCAGCCCCTGGTCGAGCGTCGTTTCGAACGCGGCGTTGACCATGTCCTTGTTCACCATCGCGGCCATCGGCGGCATCGAGGCAATCGTGGTGGCGGTCTTCACCGCTTCATCGACCAGCGTTTCATGCGCGACGACGCGCGCGACTAGACCCGAGCGTTCGGCTTCGGCGCCGTCCATCATGCGGCCGGTGAGGCACATTTCCATCGCCTTCGCCTTGCCGATCGCGCGCGTCAGCCGCTGCGATCCGCCCATGCCCGGGGCGACGCCGAGCTTGATTTCGGGCTGGCCGAATTTCGCCTTGTCCGACGCGATGATGAAGTCGGCCATCATCGCAAGCTCGCAGCCGCCGCCGAGCGCGAAGCCGTTGACCGCGGCGATCCACGGCTTGCGGACCTTTTTCACGAAGTCGCTCGTCCATTTCGAGAAGAAATCTTCGAGGTAGAAATCGGACGCGGGCTTGTCGGCCATTTCCTTGATGTCGGCGCCCGCAGCGAACGCCTTGTCGCCCGATCCGGTGAGCACGGCGCAGCGCTGGCCGGGGTCGGCTTCGAATGCCGCAAAGGCCGCGATCAGGTCGTCGAGCACGCCCGAGTTCAGCGCGTTGAGCGCCTGCGGGCGGTTGAGCGTCACCAACGTGACGGCGCCGCGCGTTTCGACGAGGAGGGTTTCGTAGGTCATTCGGTATTCTCCAAATTCTCGTCATGCCGGACTTGGTCCGGCATCCATGGTCGCGTGGACTCCGGATCAAGTCCGGGGTGACGAACTTAGGTGAGCGGCGTCCATTTCTCGTTGTCAGGCAGCGGCGCGAAGATCGCGTCGATCCAGTCGTCGGTGACGGCTTCGGGGGTCGGCGGATCCCACTTCGGACTGTTGTCCTTGTCGACGATCAGCGCGCGCACGCCTTCGATAAAGTCGTGCATCTGGACGACGCGGCTGCCGATGGCATATTCCTGCGTCATCTGCGCGGCGAAGTCGTGCATCTCGCCGCCTTCCTTGAGCTGGCGGAGCGCGACCTTGCAGGTTTGGGGGCTCTTGCCGCGGAGCGTCGCGAGTTCCTTGGTCGCCCATTCGCCCCCGTCGGCTTCGAGCGCGGCGAGGATGTCCTCATAGGTATCGCTCGCGAACAGCCGGTTGATCCGTTCGAGATGCTGGGTGATCGCGGCGGGCGGCGCGGTAACCGACAGCTCGCCCAATATGCCGCCGATGCGGGCCGGGTCGACCGCAATCCGTTCCTTCGCCTCCGCGAGCTTTTCGGCAGGCAGATAGTGCGTCACGAGACCAAGCGCCAAACACTCCGCCCCGTCGAGCCGCGCGCCGGTGAGCGCGAGATAGACACCGACGCGGCCTTCGAGGCGCGGCAGATACCAGCCGCCGCCGACGTCGGGGAACAGGCCGATCCCCGTTTCGGGCATCGCGAAACGCGTATGTTCGGTTGCAACGCGATATTTCGCCGGCTGCGAAATGCCGACCCCACCGCCCATCGTGATGCCGTCCATGAAGGCGACGACGGGCTTGGGGTAAGTGAAGAGCAGGTGGTTGAGGCGATATTCGGTGTGGAAGAAGAGGCGTGCTTCCGTACCGTCCTTCGCGCCGCTTTCCGCGAGCATGCGGATATCGCCGCCCGCGCAGAAACCACGACCCTCGCTATGATCGATGATCACCGCCTCGACCGCATCGTCACCGCGCCATTTGACGAGCGCGTCGATCATCGCTTCGCACATGGCGAGGTTGAGCGCGTGGATCGCCTTGGGGCGATTGAGCGAGATACGGCCGACGCGAATGTCGGTCGAAATCAATACATCTTCGGTCATTGGCGCAGCAGGTCCCTTCCGACGATCATCCGCATCACCTGGTTGGTGCCTTCGAGGATCGAATGGACGCGCAGGTCGCGCCAGAAACGCTCGATCGGATAGTCGCGGAGATAACCATAACCACCGAAGAGCTGGAGCGCGTCGTTGACGATCTTGCTGCCATTGTCGGTCGCGAGCCGCTTCGCCATCGCAGAAAAGCGCGATTTGTCGGGGGCGTTCGCGGTGACTTTCGCCGCCGCCATGTAGAGCAAGGCGCGCGCGGCTTCGAGGTCGGTCGCCATGTCCGCGAGCATGAACTGGGTGTTCTGGAAATCGGCGATCGGCTGGCCGAACTGCTGACGGTCCTTGGTATAGGCGATCGCCTCGTCGAGGCAGCGCTGCGCGCCGCCGAGCGAACAGGCGCCGATGTTGAGGCGGCCGCCGTCGAGCCCCGCCATCGCGAAGCGGAAGCCGTCGCCCTCGGCGCCGACCAGATTTTCGACCGGCACACGGCAATCCTCGAATATCACCTGCGCGGTCGGCGAAGCGTTCCAGCCAAGCTTCTTTTCGGGTGCGCCGAAGCTCAGCCCAGGCGTGTCCTTTTCGATGACGAGGCAGCTGATGCCCTTCGACTTTTCCTCGCCGGTGCGCACCATGCAGACATAGATGTCGTTATAGCCCGCGCCCGAGATGAACTGCTTGGTGCCGTTCAGCACATAATGATCGCCGTCGCGCTTCGCGGTCGCCTTGAGCGCCGCGGCATCGGACCCCGAACCCGGCTCGGTCAGGCAATAGCTCGCGATCTTTTCCATGCTCACGAGCTGCGGCAGGAAACGCGCCTTGATCTCGGCACCGCCGAAGCGGTCGATCATCCATGTCGCCATATTGTGGATCGAGACATAGGCGCTGGTCGCGGGGCAGCCATAGGCCATCGCTTCCATGATCAGCGCCGCTTCCATCCGGCCGAGCCCGATACCGCCCGATTCCTCGGCGACGTAAATCGCGCCGAAACCCAGTTCGCCCGCGGCCTTCCACACGTCCACGGGATAATGGCTTTTCTCGTCCCATTCGGCGGCGAAGGGCGTGATACGGTCGGCGGTGAATTTGCGCGCCATATCCTGGATGGCGAGCTGGTCGTCGGTAAGCTGGAACTGGTCGGTCATGGTCATTTCTCGATGATGGCTTCGGCTTCGATTTCGACTTTCCATTCGGGCCGGATCAGCGCCGGCACAACCAGCATCGTCGATGCCGGACGGACATTTTTGAATGCCGATCCGTGCGCATGGCCAACCAGATCGGCGTCCGCGGCGTCGGTGATATACATGCGCGTGCGCACGACATCGGCATAGCTGCCGCCAAGCGCTTCAAGCGCCTCGCCGATGATCGCAATGCAGCGCGCAGCCTGAACCCCCGCATCACCCGGCGTCGAGCTGCCGTCGGGTTCGATCGGCGCGCAGCCCGCCACGTCGATGCGGTTCCCCACCCGAACCGCACGGCTATAGCCGTAAATCGGTTCGAACGGGGACGCCGAGCTATGATTGCGGCGAGACGCCTCAGCCACAGGTGACCTGCGTGATCTTGTATGCGTCGTCGTACATCACGTTCACACGGTCGACGCGATAATCCATCGTCATCGCCGAGCGCGGCGGGCCCCAACGCAAGGTGCGGGCACCCGTGGCCTTGAGGATCGCACCGCCCAGGTCGGGGGTCGCCGCCTGTCCGACATAGCTTTGCGCCGCGTCGGCCTTGCACGTCATTTCGGCAGGCGGCGGCGGGGTCGATTC
Source organism: Sphingopyxis sp. LARHCG72 (assembly GCF_052871675.1). Lineage (NCBI taxonomy): Bacteria > Pseudomonadati > Pseudomonadota > Alphaproteobacteria > Sphingomonadales > Sphingopyxidaceae > Sphingopyxis > Sphingopyxis sp. LARHCG72. The sequence goes on from NZ_JBIXJU010000004.1 coordinate 395,967, forward strand.
GACAGGCGCCTCGCTGCTCGAGCAGGCGGCAAGCGGCAGGACGGCGGCAATGGCGAGCAGGCGAATGTCCATCTTCAGTCTCCCTTTCAAAAAGCCTTCATTCGGCACAGCGCGTATAGCGCATCGCGCCCGCCGCGGCACCCTCGCCCGTATCACGGCGAACAAGCGTCTTGCCGCCGTCGGCGAGGTCGAGCTGCATCCGTCGATCCCATTCGACGCCTTCGCCGCTGAACTTGTAATCGGCGACGATGCGACCGGCATCGCTCTCGCGAACGCCCGCCAGTTCGCCGTGCGATTCGTAAAAGCGCAGGTTCGTGGCGTCGATCGTCAGCGCGGTGAGGTCGGTGCCTTTCTTCGCCTTGCAATCGGCCGCCTTCAGTGCCCAGCGGCCGCGGATCGCGGGCGGGATGGCCTTGCCGTCGCCGGCGGTTTTGGTTTCGGGTTTCGCGGGGCTTTCTTCGGCCGCCTCGGGAAGGTCCGCGTCGACCGTCTCGGGCGCAGCCACGGGCGCAGGGCGCTCGGCCTTCTGCAGCGGGCCGATCGTGGCGCTCGCCTCGGGTCCGGATTCCTCGTCCTTGCCGCCGCTGCACGCGGAAAGCAGCAACAGCGCGGCAGGAAGTATCAGGCGGGTCATCGACAATCTCCTTCGAAAGGAGAAATGCGCAGCGCGGTGTGCGGGTTTCATTCACCGCCCCCTTCGCCGAGGACCTTGCCACGGAATGCCGCAGTCGCAAGATCGATCTGGTTATAGCGGTACCAGCGCGGCGCCGGCACGCCGGCAGCCCAAGCCAGCGCCTCGGTCAGCGTGCCATTTGCCACCGGCGTGTCGGGCATTTCCGTGCCGATCGGGTCGGCATAGGCGGTATCGGCGCTGACCACGGTCCAGCCGGCCTTGCGCAGCGCGCGGACGAGATCGCCGATGTGGAGCGCCGCGAGGTCGGTTTCGTGGAGCAGCATCACCTGCACCGGCTGGCGGCCGGTGACGCGCCGCATCATCGCGTCGGCGAAGTCCGCCGCCTCGACATGCCAGCTGACGTAGAGCTGGCCGAGCGCCGTGCGATCGATCTTCTTGCCGGCCCGTACCGCGTCGCGCGTCAGGCTCTCGAGGTGCCAGTCGGACGATTCGGCGGTGACATAGCCGTTGCGAAGGCCGCGCGCGGCAAGCCCCTGCCGCAGAGCGTCGCGCTTCGCCTTGTCCTTCCCGCCCTCGTCGAGGAAGGGGAAGCGGAACCAGGGGCGATAGCCGGGACGGCCCTTGAGCCAGGCTTCGGCGGCGTCGATGTCAGCGAGATAGGCCGCGGTGTCGGTCGTGCTCAGCCGCTTGTGACTGTTGCCATGGTTCGCGATGACATGGCCCGCGGCGACATAGGCGGCGATGCGCTCTTCGCCGCCGACGCCGTCACCGTGCCCGATCGCGCCCGGGTTGACGAAGAAGGCCGCCTGCGGGGCCTTCGCCTTTTTCAGCTCGGCGATGATGCGCTGCGTGCGCTCGTCGGGGGTGAAGAAGGCGCCGCGCCCGCGCGGCACATCGTCGAACGACAGCGCGATCATCTTCTGCGCTGCCGCCGGGGCCGGCAGCAGCAACAGAATCAGCAGAGGCAGGAGCCAGCGCCGCAACAACGCGGCGTCAACCCATCGTGGGGATGACGAAGGCGTTGCCGCCGTCGGGCGAACCGTCGGGCCAGCGCTGGGTGATCGTCTTGACCTTGGTCCAGAATTTCACGCCTTCCATACCGTGCTGGTTGGTGTCGCCGAACGCCGAGCGCTTCCAGCCGCCGAAGCTGTGATACGCGACGGGCACCGGGATCGGTACGTTGATGCCGACCATGCCGACATTGACGCGCGCAGCGAATTCGCGCGCGGCGTGGCCGTTGCGCGTGAAAATCGCGACGCCGTTGCCGTACTGGTGCTTCGACGGCAGTTCGAGCGCGGTTTCGAAATCGGGGGCGCGCACGATCTGCAGCACCGGGCCGAAGATTTCTTCCTTGTAGCTTTCCATGTCGGTGGTGACATGGTCGAACAAGGTCGGGCCGATGAAGAAGCCCTTCTCATGCCCCTGCAGCGAGAAGCCGCGGCCGTCGACGACCAGCTCGGCGCCCTCGTCCGCGCATTTCTGGATCCAGCCTTCGACCTTTTCCTTGTGCGCCTGCGTCACCACCGGGCCGTAATGCGCCTCGGCATCGGTCGACACGCCGACGCGCAGCGCCGCGATCGCGGGGATCAGCTTTTCCTTGAGCCGCTCGGCGGTCTCGTCGCCGACGGGGACGACGACGGGCAGCGCCATGCAGCGTTCGCCCGCCGAGCCGAAGGCGGCGCCGGTCAGGTCGTTGACCACCTGGTCGAGGTCGGCATCGGGCATGACGATGCCGTGGTTCTTCGCGCCGCCCATCGCCTGCACGCGCTTGCCGTTCGCGACGCCGCGGTTGTAGACATAATGCGCGATGTCCGACGAGCCGACGAAGCTGACCGCGCCGATATCGGGATGGTCGAGGATCGCGTCGACCATTTCCTTGTCGCCATGGACGACCTGGCAGATGCCCTCGGGCAGCCCGGCTTCGAGGAAGAGTTCGGCGAGGCGCACGGGAACCGACGGATCGCGCTCGCTCGGCTTGATGATGAAGGCGTTGCCCGTCGCGATCGCGACGCCCGACATCCACAGCGGGATCATCGCGGGGAAGTTGAACGGGGTGATGCCTGCCCCGATGCCGATCGGCTGGCGCATCGAATAGACATCGATGCCGGGGCCCGCGCCCTGCGTATATTCACCCTTCAGCACATGCGGGATGCCGCAGCAGAATTCGATGACTTCGAGGCCGCGCTGGATGTCGCCCTTCGAATCGGCGATCACCTTGCCATGCTCGCTCGACAGCAGATGCGCGAGTTCGTCCATATTCGCTTCGACGAGGCGCTTGAATTCGAACATCACGCGCGCGCGGCGCTGCGGGTTCGTCGCGGCCCAGGCGGGCTGCGCCTTCTTCGCCGCGGCGACCGCGCGTTCGAGAAGCGCGGCGTCGCCGAGCGCGACCTGCGCCTGCACACCGCCGCTGTTGGGGTCGAAGACGTCGCCCTGGCGGGCACTGCCGCCGGGGCCGCCGACGATGTGATGGTCGATCTGTCGCATATTCGAGTCTCCCATAAGATGTTGCCGCTGCCACAGCCGAGTTACGGAGCGATTGCAAGGGATAGACTTGCAGGGATATCCTGCATATTTGCAGCTTATGGACTGGGACAGACTGCAATATTTCCTGTTCGTCGCGCGCCACGGCACGCTCGCGCGTGCCAGCGCGGCGCTGCATGTCGATGCCACGACGGTCAGCCGGCAGGTGAGCGCATTGGAAACCGCGCTCGGCCAGACCCTGTTCGAACGTGCACCGTCTGGCTTCGTGCTGACCGCGGCGGGCCGGGCGCTCGTCCCGCACGCCGAAGCGATGGCCGCCGCGGCCGCACGCATCCACTCGGCGCGCGAAGATGCGTCGTCGCTGTCGGGGCAACTCCGCGTCAGCGTGTCGGAAGGATTCGGCAACAGCTTCATCGCGCCGCGGCTGGCGGGGTTCGTCGCCGCGCACCCCGAACTCGAAATCGACCTTGTCGCGTCGTCGGGCTTCCTCAATCCGTCGCGGCGCGAGGCCGACATGGCGGTGCTGCTCGCGCGGCCCAGAAAAGGCCCGCTGATCACGCGCAAGCTGTCCGATTACAGCCTCGGCATTTACGCCCCCGCCGACCGGCCCGACTGGCAGGAAACCGTCGCCGCGGCGCCGCTGTCGCGCGCAGGCATCCCCGTGATCGGCTATATGCCCGATATCCTCTACGCGCCCGAACTCGATTATCTGGGCGAAATCGAACCCGGGCTGCGCGCAACCGTGCGCTCCTCCTCGATCCTCGCGCAGCGGCGGATGATCGCGGGCGGCGCGGGGGTCGGTGTGCTGCCCTGCTTTCTCGCCGCGGGCGACCCCGCGCTGGTGCGCGTGCGGCCCGAACAGGCGATCGCGCGCGCTTTCTGGCTCGCGCTTCACCGCGACGTCGCACCGCAGCCGCGCATCCGGGCGTTCATCGACTGGCTTGACGCCGAGGTGCGCGAAAGCCGGGGGTTGCTGGTTCCGACTTAGGCGGGGCGCCAGTCGGAAGTGATCAGGCCGCCGTCGCCGAACAGTCTTTCGATTGCATCGGGGCCAGCCGCGGCTTCGCGCAGCCGGTCAGCGAGCGGGTCGTCGATCGGATGGTCGCCGCGCAAGAAAGCGATCCATGCCGCAATCGCGGCCTCGAGCGACGGGCAGCGATGCCCACGCGCCTGATGCCACGCCAGCGTTTCGAGCCAGCGCTGCGGAATCTTCTGGCTGCCGTCCATCGCGATCTGGGCCAGCCGGTGGTGAAGCGCGGGATTGGCGAAACGGTCGAGCAAGGCGTCGGCATAGGCACCAAGATCCTGCCCCGGCGCGGCGTCGATCGTCGGCGCCGCTTCGTTGCGCATCAACCTTTCGATGGCCGGACGGATAGCGGGATCGGCAATCGCCTGATGGACGAATTCATGCCCGCCGCCGAGGCCGATATAAGCGAGCGCCGAATGCGCGCCGTTGAGCATCCTAAGCTTCGCGGTTTCATAGGGCGCGACGTCGGTGACCAGTTCGGCGCTCACCGCCTCCCAGCGCGGGCGCGGGCCCGCGAAATCATCCTCGATCACCCATTGGCTGAAGCCTTCGGTAACCACCGCCCCCTCGTCGCGCGCGCCGAGCGTGGCTTCGACCGCGGCGCGGTCGGCGTCGGTCGTCGCGGGGACGATGCGGTCGATCATCGTCGCGGGGCATCGGCATTCGCTGTCGAACCAGTCCACGAGGTCGGGATGTTGAGATCCAAGATATTCGCGCATCAACCGGCGCAGAACCGAGCCGTTGTTCGCGAGATTATCGCAGCTGAGCAAAGTCAGTCCGGAAAGCCCAGCTGCCTTGCGCACCGCGAGCGCGGCCCCCACGAAGCGATAGAGGCTCGACAGCTCGGTGGCCGCGGCAAGATCGAGCGAGCCGTCGGCGCGGCGCAGATAGCCCTTCTCTGTCACCGTGAAGCTGACGATATGCGTCGCCGGCGCGGCGATGGCGTCGATCACCGCTTGCGGGTCGTCGGCCGCGACGAGCACCTTCTGCACCGCACCGATCAGCCGCAATTCACTGCCCCCTGCGCTGCGCGTGCTGACCGTATAGAGTCCGTCCTGCGGGTTCAGTTGTGCCGCGACGTCGCCCGAGCGGAGCGACACGCCGACGATGCCCCAGTCGCGGTCGCCCGCGCCCATCGCATCGTCGGTGTAGACCGCCTGATGCGCGCGGTGAAACGCGCCGATGCCGATATGGACGATGCCAGCGGCCTGCGCGGTGCGGTCATAGGCCGGACGCCCGACGGCCGCGGGCAGGTCGGTCCGAGGCGACAGCCTCACAGCTTGTAGGCCGCCTTGGCGAGGTTGTAGCTGAGATCGGCCGCGAGTTCGGCCGCCTCCCATTCCTCCATCCGGTGCTCGGCGACGAGCTGCGCGAGGAACCCGCAATCGATCCGCCGCGCGACGTCGTGGCGCGCCGGGATCGACAGGAAGGCGCGCGTGTCGTCGTTGAAGCCGACGCTGTTGTAGAAACCCGCAGTCTCGGTCATCTGGCTGCGGAACCGCCGCATCCCCTCGGGGCTGTCGTGGAACCACCAGGCGGGGCCGAGTTTCAGCGCCGGATAATGGCCGGCAAGCGGCGCGAGTTCGCGTGCATAGCTCGTCTCGTCGAGCGTGAAGAGGACGATCGTCAGCCCCACCTCATTGCCATATTTGCCGAGCAGCGGGCGCAGCGCGTGGACATAATCGGTCGCGGTGGGGATATCGGCGCCCTTGTCCCGTCCGTAGTTCGCGAACAGCCAAGGGTTGTGGTTGCGGAAGGCGCCGGGATGGATCTGCATGACGAGGCCGTCGTCGAGGCTCATCCCTGCCATCACGGTCAGCATATGCGCCCGGAACAATTCGGCATCGGCAGCGCTCACATCGGCACCGGTGACGCGCGCGAATAGGGCCTCGGCTTGCGTCTCCGACAGGTCGGCGGTCGCCGCGGTCGGATGGCCATGGTCGGTAGAGGTCGCACCCATCTCCGAAAAAAAGGCGCGGCGATTGCGGTGCGCGGCGAGATAACCCGCGTAGCTGAACGCATCCTCACCCGACAGCTCGGAAAAACGCCTCAGATTATCACGAAACCCCTCGAACTCGGGGTCGACCACCGGATCGGGGCGATAGGCGGTGATCACCCGCCCGCCCCATTCGCCGCTTTCATTCGCGGCGCGGATCACGGCGTGATGCTCGAGCGTGTCGAGCGGGCTTTCGGTCGTCGCGATCACTTCGATGCGGTAACGGTCGAACAGCGCGCGCGGGCGGAAAGCGTCGGTCGCCAGCGCCTCGGTGATCCGGTCGTAATAGAGGTCCGAGGTTTCGGCGGAGAATTGCACGTCGAACCCGAACGCCTCGGCGAACACCCAGTCCATCCACATCCGCGACGGGGTGCCGCGGAAAAGATGGTAGTTTTGCGCGAAAATCCGCCAGCTTTCGCGCGGGTCGGCGTCCTTGTTCCGGATGCCCAGAGCATCCAGCGATATGCCCTGTGAATAGAGCATCCGGAACACATAATGGTCGGGATGGAGCAAGAGCTCCGCCGCGTTGCCGAAATGGGCGTTGCCCGCGAACCAGCCCGGATCGGTGTGTCCGTGCGGGCTGATGATCGGCAGCCCCGCCACCTCTTTATAGAGCCGGCGCGCGATGTCGCGCTGCGCCGGGTCGGACGGAAAGAGGCGGTCGGGGGACAGCTGCAGCGGACGCGGCATCGGATCAGGCCTTGCTTTCGACGGTCACGGGCGCGAGGCGAGGGCTGAGGAGGTGGATCGCCAGCACCGCAAGGAAATAGACGACCGTGCAGGCGGCGAAGATGACCGTATAATTGCCCCCCGTCGCGTCGAGCACGAGCCCCGTCGATTTCGCCATGATCATGCCGCCGACGCCGCCGGCGAAGCCGCCGAGCCCGATCACCGAGCCCACCGCCCGCTTCGGGAACATGTCGGGCGGGATCGAGAGGATCGTCGACGAAAAGGCCTGGTGCCCCGCAAGCGCGATGCCGATCAGCACGACCGCGAGCCACATGTTGTCGAGGCCCGAAACGAAGAGCAGGGGCAGGACGCAGCAGCCCGCGCCGAGCATCGTCGCCTTGCGCGCGAAATTGACGCTGTGCCCGGTCTGGATCAGCTTCGACGACACCCAGCCGCCGAGAATGCTGCCGACGTCGGAGAGCAGGTACATGATGATCATCGGGAGCAGCACGACCTTGAGGTCGACATTGTAGGTGGTGCTGAAATATTTGGGCAGCCAGAAGAGCATGAGGAACCAGACGGGATCGGTCAGGAACTTGCCGATCGCATAGGCCCACGCTTCGCGCTTGGTGACGATCGCGCTCCAGCCGAGGCGTTCGATCTTTTCGGGCGGATCATGTTCGATCCACGCAAGCTCGGCCTCGCTGACCTTCCCGCTCTCGCGCGGGTTGCTGTAGAGCCAGAGCCAGAGCAGCAACAGGACGACGCCGAAAACGCCGGTGTAGATGAAGGTCTGGCGCCAGTCGAAACCCATCCAGACCATGAACAGCCAGATCGTCGGCGCGGTCAGGATCACCCCGATCGTCGTCGCGCTGTTGACCCAGCCGATCGCGTAGGAACGCTCCTTTTGCGGGAACCACTCGCTCGACGCGCGGACGACCGACGGGAAATGCCCCGCTTCGCCGACGCCAAGGATGACGCGTGCCATCATGAAGGAGACGACCGACGAGGCGAAACCATGCGCGACATGGCCGACGGTCCAGATGCTGATCGCGATCGCGTAACCGACCTTCGGCCCGAAGCGGTCGATCAGCCAGCCCATCAGGAGGAAGCCGAGCGCATAGGCGGCCTGGAAGGCGGTGACGATGTTGCCATAGTCATTCTCGCTCCACCCGAGCTCGGTGCCGAGCGTCGGCGCGAGCAGGCCGAGCATGGTGCGGTCGATATAATTGACCGTGGTCGCGGCAAACAGCAGCGCGACGATCAGCCAGCGGTAACGGCCGGACCGTGGCACCGGCGTCGCCGTACCTCCGTCCGCGAATGCCTGTGCCATAAACCTCTCCCGTTATGTTGCTTAGTAGCTTTTGATCGAGCAGCCGACGCGGATTTTTCCGTCGAACAGCGCTTCGGCGCGCTGGCCGGGCCTGATTTCATGGATACCGGTGATCGCCCCCGCGGATACCCAGGTACCGGGCGGGATCGCGATGCCACGCGCGCGCAATATGCCGATCAGGAACAGCGCCGAGCCGAAGGGACCGTCGAGCATGCCCTCCATCGTCGCCGCGCCCACCGTCTCGCCGTCGATCGCCATTTCGACCGGCATGCGGATCAGGTCGGCATCACGCCAGTCGGCGATCGACGGACCGAGGATCAGCCCCTTGTTGTTGCCATAGTCCGACGCGGTGACCGCGGGGCCGTGGCGGTTGATTTCGGGAAAGGGCGAGCTCGCGATCTCGATGCCCGTGCGGACGTCGGCGATGCACTCGCGCACGCTGTCGATGTCATAATCGCGCGTCCCGACCTCGCCGAAACAGAGCAGCACCTCGGCCTCGGCGGCGGCAAAGCCGTCGGCATAGACAGGCATCGCCGGATTGGCGGCGCCATCGAAGATTTCGTCGGTGAAAATCGGGCCGGTGAGGCGGTTGCCGCCATAATGATCGACCAGCTCGGGCGCGATTCGCCCGACCTTCCATCCGCCGACGCGGCGCCCGTCGAGCGCGATCGCGCGATCCTGGATCGCATAGGCCTCGGCCATCGTCTGCGGCATCGCACCGGGATAGACGGTAAGCGGTGTCTTTCCCGCGCGCGCGTCGATTAGTGCACGCGCCACATTCTCTTGATCGCTTGTCGCCAGCATCTTTCTCATTTCCCTCTTCCGCGAAGCGGTGTAAGAGACACCGGTGTCAAAGGCAAGCGAATATCGGATGTATGACAAATCGTCCCGCAGCGTCGGGCGCCGCTGAGCGGCGATGACCGGCAACAGCCGAATCCGTGCGATCCGCGTCCATGACGCCGACAATGTCGCGACCGCGATCACCGACCTCGCCGCCGGCGACGACCCGTTCGCGAACCCCGACATCCGCATCTCCGTGGCAATCGGACGCGGGCACAAGATCGCCCTCGCACCGATCGCGCGCGGCGAAGCGGTGATCAAATATGGATTCCCGATCGGGATCGCGACCGCCGACATCGCGCCCGGGAACCATGTCCACAGCCATAATCTCGCGACCGCGCTCGGTCGCGACGGCGACTATCGTTATGCGCCCGGCACGAGCGAAACACCCCCCGGTACCGGATCGGCGCCAACCTTTCGCGGCTACGCCCGCCCCGACGGGCGCGTCGGCACGCGCAACGAGATATGGGTCCTCCCGACCGTCGGCTGCGTCGGCAATCTCGCCACGCGTGTCGCGCGGATCGCGGGCGCGCGCCATGCCGGGCGCATCGATGGCATTCACGCCTTCAAACATCCTTTCGGCTGCTCGCAGCTCGGCGACGACCTCGGCCATACGCGCGCGCTGCTCGCGGCGCTCGCGCAGCATCCCAACGCCGGCGGCGTGCTGATCGTCGGATTGGGGTGCGAAAGCAACCAGCTCGGCGCGCTGCTCGACCTGATTCCGCCCGATCGCCGCGCGCATATCCGTACCTTGTCGGCGCAGGCGGTCGAAGACGACGAGGCGGCGTGCCTCGCGCTCGTCGACGAACTGGTCGATGCCTGTGCCGCGACGCCGCGGCGAGACGTGCCGCTGTCCGTGCTGGTGCTGGGGGTAAAGTGCGGCGGATCCGACGGCCTATCGGGGCTGACCGCCAACCCGCTCGTCGGGCGCATGGCCGACGCGGTCGCGGCAGCGGGCGGCAAGGTCGTGCTGACCGAGATCCCCGAGATTTTCGGCGCCGAGCAGCTGCTGATGGACCGCGCGGTGTCGCGCGGGATTTTCGACGAAACCGTCCGGCTGGTGCAGGATTTCAAACAATATTTCATCCGTAACGGTGAGCCGGTGAGCGAGAACCCCTCGCCCGGCAACATCGCGGGCGGGATCACGACGCTTGAGGAAAAATCGCTCGGCGCGGTGCAGAAGGGCGGCAAGGTACCCGTCGTCGACGTCCGTCGTTATGGCGGCGAGGCGACGCTGCCCGGGCTGACCCTGCTCGAGGCGCCGGGCAATGACGCGGTCTCGTCGACCGCGCTGACCGCCGCGGGGGCGACGATCATCCTCTTCACCACCGGCCGCGGCACCCCGCTCGGTTTCCCCGCGCCGACGCTGAAGATCGCGTCGAACAGCGCGCTCGCGGCGCGCAAGGCGGGGTGGATCGACTTCGACGCGGGGCAGGTGCTCGACGCGGGTTTCGACGCCGCCGCCGACGCGCTGCTCGACCTGATCGTCGCGACCGCGTCGGGCGAGGCGACGAGGGCCGAGAGCAACGAAGAGCGCGATATCGCGATCTGGAAATCGGGCGTGACGCTTTAGCGCTTCTGCGTCAGGTCGGGCCAGCCGCCCACCGCCTCTTCGGTATCGATGATCCGGCCGCGGCGCGCGGCGACATCGGCGACGACGCGCGCGTCGACCGTATCGCGCGGCTGCGATGCCCCGCTGTGCGCCAGCACCGCCGCGCAGCCGTTCGGCGCCGGGTCGCGCGCCACCGGCGCAACGTCGGGCGCCTTGGCGAGCATATTGTGCAGCCCCTTGACGAGGCTCCACTGATCGGCGGGAATCGCGCCGTTCAGGCTGTTGCCCGAAAACCAGCTCTTCGCGTTCGGGTTTTCCTCGCGGAAGATGAAGGCGCCCTGCGTATCGGGTCCGGCGATGTAGCAATTGTCGATGAAGGCATAGGTCGCCGCGCTGTCGGTGTCGGCATTATAGCCCGACGCGGTGCCGCCCCAATTATAGAAGATGTTCGACCGGAACTCGATCAACGGGCCTTCGGGATCGTCGGCGACCGGCGTGTAATTGCCGGGGCGCGGCATCCGCTGGACGTGGTGCGCCCACAGATTGTGGTGAAACGAAAAGCGCGACCCGCGGCCGCCGCGGATCAGGCTGCCATAGCCGTGATCGCCCTTGCTGTGCCCGGCGCGGCGCAGCGATTCAGAGATGATCGACCATTGCACCGTGACGTCGTAGATCCCCGGCGTCCGGTCGTAGCGCGCCGACACCGACAGCGTCTCGTCGACCGACCAGCTCGCCGAGACATGGTCGAGGATGATGCGCCGCCCGCCGGCGATCGAAATCGCATCGCCCTCCTCGCCCGATTGGCTGCCGAGCCGCGAACGGATGTAGCGGATGACGACGTCGTCGGCGTTGACGATCAGGCTGTGGTCGGCGAGCGCAATGCCGCCCGCGGGCGCGCCGAGCCCGCTGATCGTGATGCGCGGGTTGCGGATCACCAGATCCTTTTTCAGCCGGATCGTGCCGGCGACATCGAAGACGATGATCCGCGGGAAATCCTGTTCGACCGCGTGACGCAGGCTACCCGGCCCGTCGTCGTCGAGATTGGTCACGCGCAGGGTCTGCCCGCCGCGCCCGCCCGCGGCAAAACGTCCCGCCCCTTCCGCGCCGTCAAAGGCGAGCGGCGGGTCGGGTTCGGGTGCCGCGAGCGTCGCAGCGGGGCAAAAAAGAAGGGCGCAGACCAGGAGCTGCGCCCTTCCCCCCTTTGGTACGAAGGTCATCCGGTCAGAACTTGAACCGCACGCCCGCGAGGAACTCGCGTCCGGTGTGGTTATAGACCACCGCGCTGTTGCGATCGCGGCTGATGAACTGATCATTATATTCGTCGGTCAGGTTCACGCCTTCCAGCGTGAGTTCGAAGACGTCGTTGATCTTGTAGGTCAGCTGCGCATCGACGTTGAGCGTGCTGTTCTTGCCCTCGACGTCATTGTTGTTCTGCCCCGGCACGCGCTGCAGATAGGCCGAACGATAGGCAACCGAGCCGCGCGCACTGAACTTGCCGTCGTCATAATAGAGCGTCGCGTTCCACGATTCGGGCGACAGGTTGAGCAGGTCGTCGCGAATGATCTGCGTGCTCGTCGGCGACACCTGATAATCGATCTTCGACTTCACGCGCGTGTAGTTCGCGGTCATGCCGAAATGCTTCAGGAAGCCCGGCAGGAAATCGAACGGCTGCTGCACGTTGATTTCGAACCCCTTGAGCGGACCGCCGCTGGTGTTGATCGGCGTCGTCACCTGGAAGATTTCGTCGCCGGTGAAGTTCGCTGGCAGCAGGTTGAGCGGCAGGCCCGTCTGGTTGAACGGAATATTGTTCCGCAGGCTTTGGATATAGGTTCCGATATCCTTGTAGAACAGCCCGAGCCCGATGAACGCGCCCTTGCCGTGATACCATTCGAAGCTGGCATCGAGCGTGTTGGCGCGGAACGGCTGGAGGAACGGGTTGCCGACGGTCACCGACAGGTTGCCGGTCGTCGTGATCGATCCGCCCGGATTGAGGTTGCCGAGCTGCGGGCGCGCCATCACCCGTGCGGCGGCAAGGCGCACGATCAGATCGTCGGTGACGTTCGCCGAGAGATTGAGCGACGGCAGCCAGTCTTCGTAGCGGTTCTCGACGGTGACGAGCGTCCCGCCGCCCGCTGCCTGATAGCCCTGCGCGGTGACGTCGGTTTCGACATAGCGCACGCCGAAATTGCCGCGCACCGGAATGCCGAGGACATCCTGCTTGAAGTCGAACATCAGGAAGCCCGATTTGTCCTTTTCGACGATCCGGCGGTTGTTGCCGCGCGCATTGCCGTTGGTGATCGACGACAGGGTGAAGTCGCCCGGCCCGCCGGCCGGTCCGCTCTTCAGGCAGTTGCAATAAATGTCATAAGCGGCGGCGATCGCCTTCAGGTCGGGGATCAGCCAGTTGGTGATCGAACCATTGGGCATGCCGAGCCCCTTGCCGAACCCCTCGACCATCGTCGTGAGGTTGCTGCCCGGCGCCGGCGCAAAGATCGTGTCGTTCTGGTTGACGCGGCGGAATTCATAGGTGTCGAACGTATATTTCTTGTAGTCGCCGCCGATATTGACGCTGAACGCGTCGGGAACGATGTCCCACACCAGGTCGACGTGGAGAACGTCGTTGCGGTTGTTCGCGCCCTGCGGCCGGATACGGATTTCGCTGGTCGTGGTGTTCGGCACCGTCGCGGGCTGGGTCCCCGACGTGACCACCGGCACGCCGACGAGCTGGAGCGCGCCGTTCGGGTTGGTGGGGTCGAACCCGTAACCGATGAACGGCTTGCGATCGCTTTCGCGGAAATCGAGCGTGTATCCGTTGACGTTCAGCGCATCGAGCGTCGTCGTCGTCTGGATCGGGTTGCGGAATTTCGATTCGGCGCGCCCGATGCGCGCATTGATCCGCACGCTGTCGCTGAACGCATGTTCGATCGTCAGCGTCGGCTGCGTGAAGGTCGTCGACAATTTGTCGAAGCGCGATTCGGCGCGGACGTCGACGCCGTTGTAGACGCCATAGAGCAGCGCGCCGTTGGTGTCATATTGGGCTTGGACGACGCTCGTCTGCGGCTTGCCGCCCTGCGCCGCGTTGCGGCTGAACGAAATCGCCTCGAGGAAATCTTCCTGCCGCGTCGCCTTCAGCTTCGCGTAGAGGAATTCGGCGGTGATCGTCGTATTGTCCGACGGCGCCCACTGGACCGACGCCGTGACGCCGAGGCGGTCCTGATCGTGCGTCAGGCGGCCATAACGCGGCAGGCGGGGGTGGAAATTATTGGGATCGTTCGCCGCATTATAGGCCGCGACGTTCGCCGGCGTGTTCGGCAGGCGGGCGACGCCTTGCGCGGCGGGGCCGCACGTCGCCTGTGTCGCGTTGGTGCCCTGCGAGGTCAGCCCGACCGGGGCGCAAAAACCCTGCGACGACGGACCATTGTCCCAGCGCACCGTGCTGAAGCCCTCTTCGTTGAGGCGGCGCTTCGAATAGGCGGCCGACACGAGCACGCCGAAGCGGCCGTCGGCAAAGGTGTTCGAGATCAGCAGCGCGGCGCGCGGATCGATCTTTTCGTTGAGGTCATTGTAGCGCCCCTTGATCGACCCCGCGATGCGCAGGCCGTTATAATCGAAGGGACGCGCCGCCTGCAGATCGACCGTCGCGCCGAGCGAGCCTTCGTCGACATTCGCCGACGCGCTCTTGCGCACGGTGATCGAATTGAAGAGTTCGGAGGCGAAGACGTTGAAGTCGAAGCCGCGCGAGCGGTTCGCGCCGCCCGAACTGTCGGTGCCGCCCGTCGTCGCTAGCGCCTCGATCCCGTTGATGCGGATGCGGGTGAAATCCTGCCCGAGGCCGCGAACGACGATCGAGCGGCCTTCGCCGGCGTCGCGGTCGATCACGACGCCCGGAATGCGCTGGAGCGATTCGGCGAGGTTGGTGTCGGGGAATTTGCCGATATCCTCGGCCTTGATGACGTCGACGATCCCGCCGTCGGCGCGCTTCGCATTGAGCGCTGCGTCGAGCGAGGCGCGAAAGCCCGTCACGACGATCTCGCCTTCGGGGGCCACCGCCTCGTCGGCTGCCTGTGCCGCGTCCTGCGCATAGGCCGGCGAAACCGCCAATACGGCGAGCGACGCTCCGCACGCCAGCCCGGTCAAAGTGCGAACGCCCCGCGCTCCATGAATAGCCATTATCATCCTCCCTTATCGCCCCGTTGCCCCCGCTCGCGCAAGGAATGACACCGGTTACTTTGCTGGACAAAACGATCTGGCCAACCGTTTCATCCGTCGATTTTTCAGAGGTTGATGGCGGCCGCCGTCTTTTGCAGCGAACCGGATCAGACCCTCTCCCTTGGAAATATTTTCTCGTTGACCGATTGGGGTAACCGGTGTCAGAAAGATTGCGGATTGTGACGAACATGTCAATACCCCAATGATGAGGAGAGACGGGATGGCCAGAAAGCCTTGGATAACTGCGCTTTTCCTGGCGCTTTCCCTGTCATCGGGCGCAGCGGCTGCAACCGAAACGGCGGCGCTCGCTTTCCCCGGCGCGGTCGGCCCGGCGGCGCAGACCCCCGGCGGACGCGGCGGCCAGATCCTGCGCGTCACCACCCTCGCACCCGATGGCCCGGGGTCGCTGAAGGCCGCGATCGAAACTCCCGGACCGCGCATCATCGTGTTCGAGGTCGGCGGGGTCATCGACATGGGCCGCAGCACGATCGAGATCAAACATCCCTATCTGACGATCGCGGGCCAGACCGCGCCCGGACCCGGCATCACGCTGATCCGCACCGGCATCGACGTGAAGACGCACGACGTCGTGATGCGCCACCTGCGCATCTATACCGGCGTCGACGGCCAGCCGAAGCGCAGCGGCTGGGAGGCCGACACTTTCTCGACCGTCGCGGCGCATAATGTCATCGTCGACCATTGCACGCTGATGTGGGGCATCGACGAGAATATGTCGGCGTCGGGACCGCGCTTCACCGGCAAGACGGTCGACGAGTGGCGCAAGGGCACGAGCCACAACGTCACCTTTTCGAACAACCTTGCAGCCGAAGGCCTCGCCGACGCGAGCCATCCGAAAGGCGAGCACAGCAAGGGATCGCTGATCCACGACAATGCGACCGGGATCGTCTTTTACCGCAATGTCTGGGCGCATAATGTCGAGCGCAACCCGCTGATCAAGGGCGGCGGGCAGGCGCTGATGATCAACAACCTGATCTATAACCCGCAGCACCGCGCGGTGCATTACAACCTGATGAACCTCGAATGGGTCGGGCATGATTATGTGACGGGGCAAATCACCGCGATCGGCAATGTGATGCGCGGCGGCAACGACACCGACAAGGATCTGCCCTTCCTGATGCTCGGCGGCGACGGCGACCTCGAATATTATGGCAAGGACAATCTCCACGTCGACCGCCACGGCACGCCGCTTCCCGAATTCGGCCGTTATGGCGAAACGCAGGCGAAGCTGATTCGCGCGAAGGCACCGCTCGCGCCGCTCGGCGGATACAATATCCTGCCCGTGCGCGACGTCGAAACCTCGGTGCTGTCGACCGCAGGCGCCCGGCCCTGGGCGCGCGACGGCGAAGAGATTCGCGTGCTCTTTTTCGTCGCCGAAGGCCGCGGCGACGTGATCGACGACGAGAAGGAAGTCAGCGGCTACCCCAAGGTCAAGGAGGTGCACGCGCCCTTCGTCGAAAGCGAATGGGACCTCGCGACGATGGAGCCGAAGTCGGGCACCTACCCCGGCCAGACCGCCCCGCTGCCGCAGGAAAATCTGTCGGCGCGCGACCGCGCGTCACGGACCGGAAACTGACGATGAGCGCCCTGCTCGCGCTGCTCGTCGCGGGCGCTGCCGCCCCGGCGATGGTCGTGATCGACGAAACCGCGACGGTGCGCGAAGAAGCGCCGCCGCACGGCGCGATCGGCCTGTCGACCGCGTACCGGATCAGCGATGCGGTCCCCGCGCCGCGCAGTTTCGAGTTTCGCAAGCGCGCGCTCCACGTCGGCGCCGCGATCGGCGTCCATCCGATCGACCATGACGAGATTTATTATGTCCTTTCGGGCACCGGCGTCGTCCATTCGGACGGCGAAGAGAAAGAGCTGAAGGCCGGCACCGCCGCGTGGCTTTACAAGGGCGCGAAGGTCGGCATCCGCCAGACGGGGAGCGAGCCGCTGGTCCTGATCATCGCCTATCCGAACAAGGCGCCCGCGCCATGACGGTGGACCGCCGCACACTGCTGACGGCCAGCCTCGCGCTGCCCTTTGCGAGCGCGGCCGCGAAAGAGGCATGGACGCGGCCCGCGGGCCTGGCGCCCGACGCGAGTATCGCGCTCTGGCCCGACGGCCATATCGAACCACCCGCCGGACTCGTCGAAGCGGTCGTCCAGCGCAGCGACGACGCGGACGCCAGCGACCGGATGCTGCAGGGCATCACGCGCCCGCGCCTCGACATCTTCCGCCCGGCGAAACCCAATGGCGCCGCGGTGATCCTCGCGCCCGGCGGCGGCTATCGCTACGTCGTGATCGACAAGGAAGGCTATGAGCTCGCGCGCTGGCTGCGGGCGCGCGGCGTCACCGTCTATGTCCTCTTCTATCGCCTGCCCGGCGACGGCTGGGCGAACGGCGCCGACGTGCCGCTCGCCGACGCGCAGCGCGCGGTGCGGCTGGTGCGCAGCCGCGCCAAGACGGACGCCATCGATCCGGCGCGCGTCACGTTCGGCGGCTTTTCGGCGGGTGGGCAGGTCGCGGCGAGCCTGCTCACGCGTTTCGGTGCGAAGGTCTACGATCCCGTCGACACGGCCGACACACTGTCCGCGCGCCCCGATGCGCTCGCCGCCATCTATCCCGTCGTGTCGATGGACCCCGCGATCGCGCACGCCGTCAGCCGCGAGAAACTGATCGGCGCCAACCCCGACGACGCGCGCGAGAAACTCTATTCGCCCGAGCGCAATGTCCGCGCCGGCCAGCCGCCGCTGTGGCTGCTCCACGCCGAGGACGACGATGTCGTGAAGGTCGAGAACAGCGTCCGCCTACGCGAGGCGACGCGGGCCGTCGGGGCGCCGGTCGAAGCGCATTTCTTCGAACGCGGCGCGCATGGCTTCGGGCTGATGAAGACCGCGGGGCTGCCCGTGGCGATCTGGCCCGAGCTGCTGTGGAACTGGCTCGCCTCGCACAAGATCGTCTAGCTACCTGGCTGGATGTAAGGCACGCGCGCGAACAATTCGCGTTCCCATTTGCGCGGATCATTCTCGACGCGGCTCTCCGTATCGAAGATCATCGTCGGCCGCTTCGCCAGATCATAGGCCGGCCAGCCCGGATCGCCGGTGCACGCGAAGCGCACAAAAGCGTCCATCACCCGGTCGCTCATCGCCTGCTGCGCCGAAGTGGGATCGGGGACCGTTCCGAAGCTGAGCCCGATATCGTCGGTGTGCTTCGCCTGTTCGAAATCGAGCTGGTAGACGAACGCCGGATGGCCGGCGCGGGCGCGCGCCTCGGCCTCCTCGACCTGCCCGCGCCAGCTGCGCGCCCCGGTGACGATGCGATGGAACAATTCGGAAGGTTCGGCTTCGGGGTAACGCGCACGGAACTGGCCGACGACCCACGACGGTTCGATATCGATCCGCATCTCGGATGCGATCCGCACGGCGAGGTTGTCGAAGGTCAGCCCTGCAAGCTGCTTTCCTTCCGGCGCATAAAAGGCGCGCGTTTCCATCACGACATTGCCGAGCATCATCGGGATGCCCAGCGATTGCGGTGCGGCGTCGGGCCAGAAGGGATGGCGCGCCAGATGCTTCATGTCGAGCACCGGCCCCATATAGACGCTGCCGCCGAGGACCGGATCGACCGCCGAAAGCGCCGCGACCAGTTGCTCCACCGGCGCGGTCGCCGGATCAACGCCCGGCCCCAATTTATCGAGGAATGCCTGCGCGCGCTTCGTCGCGTTGAGCGGCCCCGATGCGGTGACCTGTTGCCCGCTCATCGTGATCGCCTTGCGGAACAGGCCTTTGGCTTCGGGCATCGCCATCAAGGTCGCGATCTTCGCACCGCCGCCCGACTGGCCGAAGAGGGTGACATTGCCGGGATCGCCGCCGAAGCCCGCGATATTGCGCTGCACCCATTGGAGCGCGAGGATCAGGTCGAGTTGCCCGGCATTGCCGCTGTCGGGGAAACGCGGGTCGAGCCGTGCGAGATAGAGATAGCCAAGCGCGTTCAGTCGGTGGTTGACGGTCACGACGACGACGTCGCCCCGCGCCGCAAGCGCCGCCCCGTCGTTGAGCGCGTCGGTGACGCTGCCCGTCGAATAAGCGCCGCCGTGAAAATAGACCATCACCGGGCGCTTCGCCGGCCTGTCGATTTCCGGCGTCCAGACATTGAGGAAAAGGCAATCCTCGCTCTGCGGCCGATAAGTTTCGCCGGTCTGGGGACAGGCTGGACCAAAGACGTCGCCCCGCAGTTGCTCGGCCTTCGTCACGGCAACCGGCGCCCGAAAACGCTCGGCGCGGCCATAGCGAATTCCCGTGAAAGCCCAGGACTGGCCGTCGCCAAAACTGCGATGCGTGCCCGAACGATAGGGGCCGTCGGACGCGCTGACCCCACCGATATGATCGATCGGCGTAAAAATCTCTGCGCGGGCAAGCATGGGCAAAACAAGCGCGCCGCCGGCCGTTGCCAGTAGCGCCCGGCGGCCGATCATGTCAGCGCCGGACATCCAGCCCGCCGCCGTGGAAGGCGTCGATGTCGGCTTGCCCGAAAAGGCTCGCGTCGCCCGGCAGCGAATGTTTGAGGCAGGTGAGCGCCAGGCCGCTTTCCGCCATCGCCTGGGCATCGCCGCCCGAGCGATGCGCATGCAGCACCCCGGCGGCAAAGGCATCGCCTGCACCGATGCGGTCGACGATGCCGGTAACGTCGATTTCCGGGGTCTGGTAGCCGCTGCCGCGCAGGTCGACCCGCGCTGCGATCCGATGATGGTCGGCGGTGACCGTGTGGCGCGCGGTCGAGGCGATCAGTTTGAGACCCGGAAAGGCGGCGAAACCGGCTTCGGCGGCTTCGCGGCGCCGGTCTTCGCCCTCGCCGCTGAATTCCCGTCCCAGCACCAGCGACAGGTCGCGGTGGTTGCCGAAGAGGATGTCGGCGCTGCCGATCAGCTCGGAAAGGATCGTGCGCGGGTCGCTGTCCCACGCTTCCCAAAGCATCGCGCGGTAATTGCCGTCGAAGCTGACGGGTACGCCGAGCCGCTTTGCCGCGCGCGCCGCGGCCAGCGCGGCTTCGGCCGAACGCGGCCCGAGCGCGGGCGTGATCCCCGACAGGTGGAGCAGGCCCGCTCCCGCCAGCAGGCGGTCGAAATCATAATCCTCCGGCCCCGTCGCCGCGAAGCTCGACCCGGCGCGGTCGTAGACGATCTCCGAGGCGCGGAGCCCTGCGCCGACGCTGAGGAAATAGACGCCCATGCGGCCCGGACAAGGCGTGACGGCGGCGCAATCGACGCCGGCGCCGCGCACCGCCGCCACTGCTCCGCGACCCAGAGCATTTGCCGGAATCTTGCTGACCATCGCGCAGTCATGGCCAAGATGCGCGAGCCCGATCGCGACATTCGCCTCGGCGCCGCCGACGTGGAGCCCCAGCGACGGCGACTGCATCAGCAGTTCGTTGCCCGGCGCGGTGAGGCGGATCAGCAGTTCGCCGAAAAAGACAAGGCGGCCTTCGGTCATCTCACTCCCCGCTCACCCTGGCCGTGCCGGCGGGTGGCCTTTCCTGTTATCGCGCGAGCCAGCCGCCGTCGACGGCGAGGATATGGCCCTGCACATAGTCCGACGCCGATGACGCGAGGAAGACCGCGGCGCCGCCGATGTCGCTGGGGTCGCCCCAACGCCCCGCGGGAATGCGTTCCATGATCTGGCGGTTGCGCGTCTCGTCGCCCTGCAGCGCGGCGGTGTTGTTCGTCGCGATATAGCCCGGCGCGATCGCATTGACCTGCACCCCCTTCGCCGCCCATTCGTTCGCGAGCAGCTTGGTGAGCCCGCCGACCCCCGATTTCGACGCGGTATAGCTCGGCACGCGAATGCCGCCCTGAAAGGTCAGCATCGAGGCGATGTTGATGATCTTGCCCGAACCGCGCGCGATCATGTGGCGCCCGACGCTCTGGCACAGAAAGAAGAGCGTCTTCAAATTGGTGTCCATCACCGCGTCCCAGTCGGCCTCGGTGAAGTCGATCGCGTCGGCGCGGCGGATGATGCCGGCATTGTTGACGAGGATGTCGATCCGCCCGAATTCGGCGAGCACCGCATCGACGAGCGGCTGGACCGCGCCGACGCTCGACAGGTCGGCGGCGAAATTTTCGCCCTTCCGCCCCAATCCGCGCACCTTGCCGACGGTCTCGTCGGCCGGCGAGCGGCCCGCGGCGGCGATGTCGGCCCCCGCCTCGGCGAGCGCGAGCGCGATCCCCTGCCCGATGCCGGTGTTGGCGCCGGTGACGAGCGCGACCTTGCCCGAAAGATCGAAGAGACCCGCCATTACGACAGCTGACAGATGTCGAGGACGTTCATGTCGGTATAATCCTGGTTCTCGCCCGCCATCGCCCAGATGAAGGCGTAGGATTTGGTGCCAGCACCCATGTGGATCGACCAGGGCGGCGAGATCACCGCTTCCTCATTCTGAATCACGATGTGGCGCGTCGCTTCGCCCTCGCCCATGAAATGCATCACGCGGTCGGTGTCGACATTGTCGAGTTCGAAATAGAAATAAATCTCGCTGCGGCGCTCGTGGATGTGCGGGGGCATGGTGTTCCACACGCTGCCTTCCTTGAGCACGGTCAGCCCCATCACGAGCTGCGCGCTGTCACAGACGCCCGGGATGACGAGCTGGAAGATCGTGCGTTCGTTCGATTCGGCAAGGCTGCCGCGGTCGAGCGCATTGGCGTCGGCGATGCCGAGCTTGCGCGTCGTGAACGCCTTGTGCGCCGGGCACGACGCCAGATAATAGCGTGCACCTTCGCCCGCGAAGCTGACGTCGGTCGCGCCCATCGTCACATAGAGGCAATCCTTGTTGCCCAGCGTGAAGCTCTCGCCATCGACGGTCACCGTGCCTTCCACCGACGACACGTTGACGATCGCAAGCTCACGGCGCTCGAGGAACGGGTGGCCCGCGGCCGACGGCGGCTCGCTCTGCGCGGGCAGCTTGACCGGCGCCGAGCCGACGGCGACCCCGCCGATCACAAAGCGGTCGGCGTGGGTGTAGTTGAGGACGCACTCGCCTTCGCGGAACAGGTCCTGGATCAGGTAGCGATCGCGCAGCTCGGCGTTCGACACTTCCTCCATCATGACGGGATGGGTGGCGTAATAGGTCTTGGAAAACATGGGTGACATCCTCGCTCGAGATTTCTGGCTTGCCGCCTTGCTAGATTTGATGGTAACCGGTGTCAAGAGGTGTTGGCACCCCCGCCGGGCGGTTGATTTTACGCTTTCGAGCGCCCATCAGACAGAAAAGGCGAGCTCGGCTCCGGCCGGACTTGCAGGGGAAAGAAGATTATGGCGGCACAAGACAGGCCGGGGGGCAAGGGGCCGGGAGGCAAGCAACCGACGATCAACGACGTGGCGGCGCTTGCGGGGGTTTCGAAAAAGACGGTGAGCCGGGTGATCAACCGGTCCGAATTCCTGACCGACAAGACGCGCGCGGCAGTGGAACAGGCGATCGAGCAACTCGGCTTCGTCCCGAACCCGCAGGCGCGCGCGCTCGCCTTTCGCCGCAACTTCCTGATCGCGCTGCTCCACGACAATCCGAACGCGCAGACCGTGCTCAACTTCCAGCGCGGCGTGCTCGACGCGATCAAGGACAGCGACCTCGCGCTGCTCGTCCGCCCGGTCGATCGCGGGTCGGACAAGATGCTCGACGACGTCCGCACCTTTCTCGAAAAGCAGCGGCCGATCGGCGCGATGCTGTTGCCGCCGATTTCGGAGAATGACGATCTCGCCGCGCTCTGCGAAGATCTTGGCGTGCGTTATGTGCGCATCGGGTCGGCGCGGATCGACGATGCGAAACATTGCATCTCGTCGAACGACCGCGAGGTCGTCGCCGAGGCGGTACGCGGGCTGATCGCGCTCGGCCACCGCCGCATCGGCTTCGTGCGCGGCCCCGCCGGCTTCCGGTCGGCCGCCGAGCGCGAAGAAGGGTTCCGCGAGGCGCTCGCCGAGGCGGGTCTCGACCTTCCCGCCGAACTCTATGCCCCGGGCAACTACCGATACACCGCAGGAATCGAAGCCGGCGAAGCGCTCCTCGCGCTGTCGGCGCCGCCGACCGCCGTCTTCTGTTCGAACGACGAGATGGCAGCGGGCCTGATGAGCGTCGCGCATGGCAAGGGTATCAAGGTGCCGGGCGAACTTTCGATCATCGGTTTCGACGACAGCCCGACCGCGACGCATATCTGGCCCGCGCTCAGCACGGTGCGCTGGCCCATCCGCGAGATGGGCGTTCGCGCCGCGCAGACGCTCGTCCCCGACTTCCTCGGCCCCGGCGCCAAGGGTGCCGAAGACGACAGCACGGTGCTGGCTTCGACCTTCGTCGAACGGCAATCGGTCGCCGCGGCGCCGGAGCGTTAGCCGTCAGCGCCGCCGGCGCGCGAGCTGATATTCGTAGAGCGACGGCGCGGCGCCCACCGCCTGCCCCGTGCCTTCGATATAGGGCGCGGGATTGTAGCTGACGCTGATCTTGCGGTTGGCGTGGAGCCCGACGATCCGCTCGCCCGGACCTTCGAGCCCGCTCGTGATCGCGACTGTCGCATCGGCCGGCACGCTTTCGGGTATCACGAGCTTCGCATTCCACAGCGTGTTGTAGAGCCCGTGCCCCGGCTTCCAATAGGGCGCACCGCCGCCGACCCACAACTGATACTGCCACGCGCCCTTCACCAGCTTCGGATCGATGTGCATCTCGATCGCATCGAACAGATTCTGGTGGTTCGACCCGCTGTGCTGGTCGATGATCGCGTGCGCATCGACGACCGAGCGCAGGAACACCGACCGCGTCGAGCGCGTGTTGATGCTCACCGGATGGACGGCGGGGTTTGCGACCTTCAGATCCTTGACCAGCACATTGTGCACCGCGCCGACATGCACCGAATAATGCGCGCGGCGCGTGCCGGTGGTCGTGATGTCGGCGATCGTCAGGCTCGCCGCATTGTCGGTGAGGATGCCGCTGTCCGAACTGTCGATCGTCAGATCTTTCACCCAGCCGTCGAACACGCCGGTCATGTAGATGCCGTTGTAACCCTGTTCGAGATGATGCCCGAACGACGGCGCATCGGGGAATTGCAGCCGCAGGTTCTGGATGCCCACGTTGGTGAGGTGCTTCCAGTCGGCGACCACCGCGGGCTGGTCGGCGCGGATATCGTGGAGCAGCGGATCGCCGAGCGTGACCGTTCGCCCGCGCACCGCCGCGACGCGCGTCGCCTGCGCCACGACCGGCCGGTTCGGCGACGTCCAGTGGTGCGACCCGATCGGCAGGTCGGTGTCGCCATAGAGCGATTTCAGGATCCGGCTATTCGGACCGTCGACCGAAAACCATTGCAGCTGCACGACGTCGCCGGCCTTGAGCTTGGCCGCATTGTCGACCGTCAGCGTGCGGGTGAACTGCTTGCCCGTCACCCCGGTCGCGAGCGCCGGATCGCGCACATCCTTCGTCCCGTCATAGGAAACCGGCCGGCTCTTTTCGGGGGCGACAAGGATCATCCCGCCCGCCCAGCTATATTCGGTGAACAGATAGTCGATATTATGCTCGGGCTCGACCTGCTGCTTCTTTTCGCGCACCAGATAATCGCGCAGCTCGTCATAATCATGGCTCTGGTCGATCAGCTTCAGCGGACGCGGGAACCAGAGTTCGCTCCCTCCCTGCCCATCGCCCGCACCGTCGAGGACGATGTCGCTGCGCGTGATGCGCAGCACTTCGGTGATCTGCGTGCGCCCCTTGGGAAAGCGCAGCGTCACCTTGCCCTTGACCGCGTTCGCCGCGGCGAGCGCGCGCAGCACCGCCTTGGTATCGTCGAGCTCGTCGTCCGGAATCGCGCCATATGCGGTCACGTCGATGATCGTGCCCGCATCGGCGGGGATCGGCGCCAGCCCGAAGCCATAGCCGGCATAGCTGAAATCGGGCAGCGGGTTTGCCGCCGCGGTTGCCGGGTCCGAAAGAATCTTCGGCAATTTCGTCGGCTGTGCGTGAACCGGGAGCGTGAGCAGCGCGCCAAGCGCCAGAACCGAAACAAGGCGCGCGCGCCGAACACCCGAAATCATGACCCGTAACACTCCTTGCGATCCGGTAGACCGGCGGCGCACGACCCCGCACCGCCGGTCCGGGGACCCCTGCTAAAACTTCGCGCGCACGCCGACCGAAAAACGCCGCTCGGACAGCGCATAGCTGTTGAGCGCGGTCGTATTGAAATTGCTATACTCGGTCGTCGCCGATTTTTTCGGCATCAGATTCTGTGCCTGGAGCGACAGCGCGATATTCTTCGTGATGTCGACCCCGACCTGCGCGTCGAGCTGCGAGCGCGACCCCACGAAACTCGGGCGGCCTTCGGAAAATTCGAACACCGCCTCGTCGCGGTAGTTATAGGCGATGCGCGCCGAGAAGGGCCCCTTCTCGTACAGCCCGACGAGATTGTAGCTGTTCTTCGACACCGCGACGAGCGGGAAGCCGGCGCTGTCCTCCGAATCCGAGTAAGTGTAGTTCGCGATCACGCCGAAACCGTCGAGCGGCGAGGGCAGGAAGTCGAAGAACTGCTGGATGCCGACCTCGAACCCCTTGATCTTCGCGCTGGCGAGATTTTCGGGGCGCGAGAAGGTGAGCTCGCGGCCCTGCGGGTCGAGGTTGGTATCGACCCCCGTCGTCACGAAGCTCGCGATGAAATTCTTCACATCCTTGTAGAAGACCGCGCCCGAAATCAGCGAGCTCTTGCCCGTATAATATTCGAAGCTGACATCGGCCTGCGTCGAGATCGGCGGTTCGAGGTTCACATTGCCGCCGGTGACCGACAGGTTCGTCGCGTTGAAGAAGGTCGAGGGCGCAAGGTCGGCGATCGACGCGCGCTGCATCGTCTGCGACCCCGACACGCGGATCAGGAAATCGTCGGTGACGTTGAAGGCGATATTCGCGCTGGGCAGGATGTTGGTGTAACGGTTCTTGTCATTGACGAGCCGGCTGATCGTGCCGACGTTGACATAGCTATCAACCGACAGCCGCGTCGACGCGATGCGCACCCCGGCATTCGCCTTGTAGGGGATGCCGGCAATCTCGCCCTCGCCCGACACCATCAGATAACCGGCGAGCGTCTTTTCGCTGAAATCATAGTCGCGCTGGAGATTGGGCAGCAGGGTCGACTTGCCGTTCGGATCGGGATTGGGCTCGGCGGCCTGCGCACGGGTGAAGACATAGTCGAAGGTCGGCGCGGTGCTGAGGAAGCTGCGCGGGAAGGTCCCCGGAATGTCCGACAGGAAATCGCCGGAATCGACGAGCTTCAGATAGGGTTCGAGCTCGGCGCGCGTCGGCGTGACCTGGCTGCGGAACGCGTTCGAGCGCGCGTGGAGGTCGGTATAGCGCACCCCCGCCGCGATCGTGACACCGCCGCCGGTTTCGTAACTGACGTCGAGCTTGCCCGTATATTCTTCGAGCAGGCCGATCAGGCGATTGCTGCGGACGCCGTTGTTCGCGGGGTTGTACGACGCATAGCTGGTCGGATTGAACGGCCCGGTCAGCGTCAGCGACGGGATGGTCGTGTCGCGGAAATCGAAGGCGCCGGGAACCAGCGCGGTCCCCTGCAAGGTGATGATCTGGATCGTCTGGTCGATCGTGCCTTTGCTGTAATAGCCGTCGGCCTCGATCGTCAGCCCGTTATCGCCCTCATATTTGCCGTTGAGCCCATAGAGAAAGCTTTCGGTCGGCTCGTTGCGGATCTGTCCCGCCGTGGTCACCGTACCATTGGCATTGCCCGCAACCACCACGCCATCCTCGACGACGCGGTTGGTGACGGGATTGCTGCCGGTCGGAAGGCGAAATGCGAAGAAATCCTGGCGGCGTCCGGTCTTGAGCTTCGAATAAAGCGCATCGGCGGTGATCGTGAATTCGGGGGTCACCTCGAACTGGATCGCGCCGTTGAGGCCTAGGCGCGAACGGTCGACGGTGAACTGCTCATATTGCAGCAGCACCGGGGTCGGCAGCACGCCGCCGCCGGTCCCCGTATAGGTCCGGTTGAGGAAATTGTTGCGCTCGAAGGTCTGCGTCGTCGAGGTGCGCTTCTGATATTCGCCCGCGAGCATGATGCCGATGCGGCCGTCGGCGAATTTGGTCGTCGCAAAACCCGTGATCGCGGGTTCGAACTTGTCGCTGTTTTCCGAATAGACCCCCTGCGCGCGCACCGAGATCGTCGGTTCCTTGAACGACAGCGGCTTCGGCGTCACGAGGTTGACCGTGCCGCCAAGCCCGCCTTCGGCATTGCTCGCGAGCGGCGACTTGCGCACTTCCAATCGGCCGAACAGGCTGGAGGGCACCGAGTCGAGACCCGACGAACGGCCGAGCTGGTCATTCTCGGGCGGCGACAGGCGCGCCGACCAGCCGAGCAGGGTGCGGCCGTCGACCTCGACGCGGACCTGCTGCAGGCCGCGCACCGACACCGACTGGCCTTCGCCGAAGACGCGGGTGATCTGGACCCCGGTGACGCGCTGCAACGCTTCGGCGACATTGGCATCGGGCAGCTTGCCGACATCTTCGGCGGTGATGACATCCATCACCTGTTCGGCTTCGCGCTTGATGTCGGCCGCCTGTTCGAGCGAGGCGCGGATACCGGTGACGACGATCGCATCCTCCGCCGGAGCCGCCGCATCCTGCGCATGTGCCGGCGCCACCATCAGCGCCGCGAGCGAGGCCCCGCCCGCCAGCTTCGCCCATGTCCGAAAGCCCCGCCTTGCCTGAATCGCCGCCCGAATCGCCATCGTCATCCTCCCACGCGGGCGGCGGACCTGCTGCCCGCTCGCCCCTGATTTCCCTCGGAGATACCGCCAGATGAACCGGACCTTTGGGTCCGCCCGGCGGCTCTCTTCCATTTCTATAATCGTTGCCCGGAACTGGTAACCGGTGTCACGAATGATGCGGGATTTGCCGAGCCCGTGTCAAGCAATAATTGTATGACAACTGATGTCGTTGTATGACAACTATAATTTATTTGGCGACCGGCAGGCGCGCCGGAAAAATTGTCGCAATTTGTCGTATCGCACCCATTGGGCTTGCCAGCAGCAGGCCAATGGGTTGAATAGGCGCAAAACCTCCCTTCCCGACTGCGACTTGAAACGAGATTGACCCCTATGCTGGACAAGAGGCCGCTGCTTCGTGCCGGAGCCCTGTGTGCCGTGGCCCTGTCGCTGGCCGCCTGCTCGGCCGAAGCGGAAAAGGGCGGACGCGGCGCCCCCGAAGTCGGTTATGTCACCGTCGCGGTGCAGCCGGTGCCCGTCACGACATCGCTCGGCGGGCGTACCGTCGCCTTTGAAACGAGCGAGGTGCGGCCGCAGGTGAACGGCCTGATCCGCCGCCGCCTGTTCACCGAGGGCGGTTTCGTCCGCGCCGGCCAGCCGCTCTACCAGATCGACGCAAGCCTCTATCAGGCGGGGGTCGACCAAGCCGCCGCCAATCTCGCCAGCGCCCGCGCAAGCGCGCAGGCCGCCGATGAACGCGCGCGGCGGCTCGAACCGCTCGCGAAGATGCAGGCGGTCGCCGAGCAGGATTATACCGACGCGCTGGCGCAGGCGCGGATGGCGCGCGCCGCGGTCGCCCAGAACAGCGCCGCGCTCGAAACCGCGCGGATCAACCTGCGCTATGCGACGATCACCGCACCGATCAGCGGTCGCATCGGGCGCAGCCTCGCGACCCCCGGCGCGCTCGTCAGCGCGAGCCAGGCAACCCCGCTCGCGGTGATCCAGCAGACCGACCCGATGTATGTCGACATGCAGCAGTCGAGCGCCGAGCTCACCGCGCTACGTCAGGCGATCGAAAGCGGCGGGGTGACCGCGGGCAGCACCTCGGTTCGCCTGCGCATGGAAGACGGCAGCACCTATGGCTTTGCCGGGACGGTCCAGTTTTCCGACATCACGGTCAACGAGGCGACCGGCACCGTCACGCTGCGCGCGCGCTTCCCCAATCCGAAAGGAATCCTGCTGCCCGGCATGTTCGTCACCGCGCTGTTCGACCAGGTGGTGAACCCGTCGGCGATCCTGCTGCCGCAGCCCGCGGTGCAGCGCGATTTCGACGGTTCGGCCTTCGTCTACCTTGTCGGCAAGGACAACAAGGCGGCGCGGCGCAAGATCGTCGCCGACCGCACCTCCGGCGCGAACTGGGTCGTCACCGACGGGCTCAAACCCGGCGAACGCGTGATCACGCAGGGACTCGGCAACCTGCGGCAGGGCGCCGATATCCGTCCGGTCGCGGCGAGCAGCGCCCAGCGCGTGGGCGCGCCCAAGGGCGACGCCGCCGCGGCGAAGGGCAAGTAGCGGGCGATGTCGCGCCTTTTCATCAACCGGCCGATCTTTGCCTGGGTGCTCGCGATCATCGTCATGCTCGGCGGCGCGGGCGCGCTCTTTTCGCTGCCGATCGAGCAATATCCCGACATCGCGCCGGCGCAGGTCAATATCCGCGCGACCTATCCCGGCGCCTCGGCCGAAACGATCGAGAACAGCGTCACGCAGGTGCTCGAACAACAGCTGACCGGGATCGACGGCCTGCTCTATTTTAGCTCGCAGTCGAGCTCGCGCGGGCAGGCGAACATCACCGCGATCTTCGAAAAGGGTACAGACCCCGACATCGCGCAGGTGCAGGTCCAGAACAAGATCGCATCGGCGGTCTCGCGCCTGCCGCAGCAGGTCCAGCAGCAAGGCGTGCGCGTCACCAAGTCGAACTCGGACACGCTGCTGCTCGTCGGCGTCTATGACGAGACCAACACGCGCGTGAACCAGGACGTGTCCGACTATATGGCGTCGAACATCCAGGACCCGCTGTCGCGCGTCGAAGGGGTGGGCGAGGTCAATATCTTCGGCGCGCCGCACGCGATGCGCATCTGGCTCAATCCGCAGCGGCTCGCCGCGATGTCGCTGATGCCGAGCGACGTGATTTCGGCAATCACCGCGCAGAATAGCGAGGTCGCCGCGGGCGACGTCGGCGGCCTGCCTTCGCCCCAGGGACAGATGCTCAACGCGACGGTCACCGCGCAGTCGCGGATGCAGACGGTCGAAGAGTTCCAGAATATCGTCTTGAAGACGCTGCCCGACGGATCGACCGTGCGCATCAAGGATGTCGCGCGCGTCGAGATCGGCGCCGAAAGCTATGCCGTCGTCAGCCGCATCAACGGCCATCCCGGCGCGGGCATGTCGATCTCGCTGTCACCGGGGTCGGACGCGCTCGAAACCGCCGACCGGGTGAAGGCGCGGATGGAGGAACTCGCCGCCGATTTCCCGGACGGGCTGACCTACAGCTACGCCAACGACGCGACCGCCTTCATCAAGCTGTCGGTCAGCGAGGTACAGAAATCGCTGTTCGAGGCCATTTTGCTGGTCATCCTCGTCATGTTCGTCTTCCTGCAAAGCTGGCGCGCGGTGCTGATCCCCGCGATCGCGGTGCCCGTCGTGCTGCTCGGCACCTTCGCCATTTTCTATATGCTGGGCTTCAGCATCAACACGCTCACCCTGTTCGGCCTCACGCTCGCGATCGGGCTGCTCGTCGACGATGCGATCGTCGTCGTCGAGAATGTCGAGCGATTGATGGAAGAAAATCCGGGCATGTCGGCGCGCGAGGCGACGATCCAGTCGATGAAGGAGTTGCAGGTCGCGCTGATCGCGATCGCGCTCGTGCTGTCGGCGGTGTTCATGCCGATGGCCTTTTTCGGCGGCTCGACCGGGGTCATCTACCGGCAATTCTCGGTTACGATCGTCTCGGCGATGGCGCTGTCGGTACTCGTCGCCTTGATCCTCAGCCCCGCGCTCACCTCGACCCTGCTCAAACCCAAGGCGCACGGCGACGCGGCTGGCAACGGGGGGCGCTTCCCCCGCGTCCACGCCTTCCTCGAGCGCGCCAAGACCGGCTTCAACACCCGCTTCGACCGTTCGGTCGATCGCTATGTCGGAAGCGTGACCAAGGTCGTCGACCGCAAATGGCTCTTCCTCGGCATCTACGCGATCCTGCTCGCACTCCTCGTCGTCCTCTTCCTGCGCCTGCCCAGCGGCTTCCTGCCCAATGAGGACCAGGGGCGCGTTTCGGTCCAGTTCCGCCTGCCCGCAGGCGCCACGCAGGCGCGCACACTCGAAGTCCGCGACGAAATCGAAAAATATATGCTCACCCACGAAAAGGCGAACACGCAGGCGCTGTTCCTGATCGCGGGCGGCGGCGGCGGCGCCGCGGCGGGGCAGAACACCGGGCAGGGTTTCGTCAACCTCACCCATTGGGACGACCGGCCGGGCAAGGAAAATACCGCCGACGCGATCGCCGAACGCGCGCGCAAGGCGCTCAGCGGGCTGCGCGATGCCCAGATCTTCGCGCTCGTCCCCGGCGCCGTTCGCGGCCTCGGCGATTCGTCGGGCTTCACGATGCAGTTCCAGAACCGCAGCGGGATGAGCCGCGCCGAATTCGCCGAAGCGCGCGAGAAATTGCTCGCGGCGGCGAACGCGAACCCCAAGCTGACTTCGGTGCGCCTGTCCGACCTTCCCGACGTCGCGACGCTGAAGATCGACGTCGATACCCAACGACTGACAGCATATGGCATCGACAATGCCGACGTGAATGCGACCCTCTCCGCCGCATGGGGCGGTCGCTATGTCAACGACTTCATCGACAAGGGCCGCGTCAAGCGCGTCTATGTCCAGGGCGACGCCCCCTATCGCGCGCGCCCCGAAGACCTCGGCCAATGGTATGTGCGTTCGGCCGACGGCCAGATGTCGCCCTTCTCGGCCTTCGCCAAGACCGGCTGGTCGACGACGCCGAGCAGCAGCTCGCGTTTCCAGGGCGTGCCCGCCTTCGAAATCTCGGGCCAGCCCGCGCCCGGCACCAGCTCGGGGGAGGCGATGGACGAGATGGAGCGGATGGCGGGCGAAATCCCGGGGACCAGCGTCGCCTGGTCGGGCTCCTCCTATCAGGAACGCCTCTCCTCGGGGCAAGCGCCCTTGCTCTATGGCCTGTCGCTACTCGTCGTCTTCCTCTGCCTCGCCGCGCTCTACGAAAGCTGGTCGATCCCGCTCGCGGTGCTGCTCGTCATCCCCTTGGGGCTGATCGGCGCGGTGTTCGCGGTGAATTTGCGCGGGCTCGAGAATGACGTCTATCTGCAGATCGGCCTGCTCACGACAATGGGGCTCGCGGCGAAGAATGCGATCCTGATGATCGAATTCGCCGAGCAGGAAGAACGCAAGGGCAAGCGCGTGATCGAGGCCGCAATCGCCGCGGCGCGTATCCGCCTGCGCCCGATCCTGATGACGAGCTTCGCGTTCATCTTCGGCGTTCTGCCGCTCGCGATCGCGACCGGCGCGGGCGCGAACAGCCGCGTCGCGATCGGCACCTCGGTGATCGGCGGCATGCTCACCGCCGCCTTCCTCGCGATCTTCTTCATCCCGCTCTTCTTCGTTCTCGTCCGCCGCGGCGTGCGCGACGGCCTCGCCGCGGTGCGCGCGCGCTTCGGCAAGAACAAGGGTGACGGCGCGGCGGAGGTCCCGGCATGACCGGCACGCGCGCCCTCCTGCTCGCAAGCACGCTCGCACTCGCGGGCTGCTCGCTCGCGCCGAAGACGGTGCTGCCCGCGCCGCCCGTCCCGCAAAGCTGGCCCGCGGGCGACGCCTATCTGCTGCAAAGCGAAGCGGCGCTGCCGATCCTCTCGTACAAAAGCGTCTTCACCGATCCGCGCCTCCAGTCGCTGACCGAACAGGCGCTGACGAACAACCGCGACCTCCGCACCGCCTATGCCAATGTCGCCGCGGCGCGCGCGCAGGTGCGCGTCACGCGGTCGGGGCAATTCCCCGAACTCGGGATCAGCGCCGGTGCGGATTATTCGGACAGTGGAAGTACCAACGGCGCCGGCGATTTCTCGCTGCGCGGCGGCGTCACCGCCTTCGAGCTCGACCTGTTCGGCAAGCTCGCCAACGCGACCGAGGCCGACCGCAACCGCGCGCTCGGTACCGAGGCGGCGTCGCGCACGGTGCGGCTCGCGCTGATTGCCAACCTCGCCGACGCCTGGGCGACCTATGGCGCCGACCGCGACCTCCTCAAAATCGCCGAAGACACCGCCGCCAATGCGCGCGAAAGCGTACGGCTGACCAAAGCGCGCCTCGACGGCGGCGTCGCGCCGCGCACCGATCTGCGCCAGGCCGAACAGATCCTCGCGACCGCCGAGGATTCGATCGCGCAGCAACGGACCGCGCTCGCGCAGGACGAAAATCTGATTCGCCTGCTCGTCGGCGGCGATGTCGACCGCGCGCTGCTCCCCGCGAGCCTCGCCGAAGTGACGCCGACGATCGTGTCGCTGCCCGCGGGGGTCAGCTCGGAAATCCTGCTCCGCCGTCCCGACGTGATCGAGGCCGAATATGGCCTGCGCGCCGCCAACGCCAACATCGGCGTCGCGCGCGCGCAACTCTTCCCGTCGATCTCGCTCACCGGGCTGCTCGGCTTTGCCAGCAACGCGCTCGGCAGCCTGTTCGACAGCGGATCGTTCAGCTGGTCGGCGGGCGGCGATGCCACGGCGACGATCTTCGACGCCGGCGGCCGCCGCGCGGGGGTCGCGGTCAGCGAGGCGCAGCGCGACGCCGCGCTCGCAAGCTATGAAGGGGCGATCCAGACCGCATTCCGCGAGGTCGCCGATGCGCTCGCGGTGCAGGGCACGATATCCGAACGCGTCCGCGCTGCCGCCGCGAACAGCGCCGCCGCCGCCGACACCGCGACGCTCACCGACGCCCGCTACAAGGGCGGCGTCGACAGCTTCCTGTCGAGCCTCGACGCACAGCGCAGCCTCTATGCGGCGCGGCGCAGCGAGATCGCGACACAGCTTCTGCTCGTCAGCACGCGAATCGCGCTCTTCCGTGCGCTCGGCGGCGACAGCAACGCGGGAAGCCAAACGGGCGCGCCCTAACCCTTTCCGAAAACACCGTTTCCTGACCCTTCTTGACAAGCGCCATATCGAAAGCGCTAATAGAACATATCAGGAACAAATGATGCGCGAGTCGTCTCCCCTACTCGCCGGGCTGCGCAAACGCATCGCCCGGCTGGCCGCCCATGGCGGTCTCGAAAGCCGCCGGGCCGAGGGCTGGCTGGCGAGCGGGCACGCGTCCTTCGACGATGCGCTCGGCGGCGGGCTCGCGGTCGGACGCACCCATGAATTTTTCGCCGCCGATGTGCTCGACGCGACCAGCGCCGCGGCCTTTGCCGCACTCATCGCGCTGCGTACCCCCGGCAAGGCTCCGCTAATCTGGCTGCGCACGAGTGACGCGGGCAAGCGCGCCGGTCATATCTATGCCCCCGGCATCGCCGAACTCGGCGGCGACCCCGACCGGCTGCTGCTCGTCGAGACCGCCGATCCGAAGATGCTGCTCGCCTGCGCGAACGATGCGATCCGCTGCGCCGGGTCGGCGGCGGTGATCGTCGAAAGCTGGGGCAAATTCCCTTTGCTCGACCTGACCGCAGGCCGCCGTCTCGCGCTTGGCGCGCGCGATGCGGGAACGACCTTGATGATGCTCCGCCTCAATGCCACGCCCGCGCCGAGTGTCGCCGAAACGCGCTGGAGCGTCGCCGCCGCGCCCTCGCGCGAACTCGAAGCCAATGCTCCCGGCGCGCCCGCCTTCGACCTCGAACTGCTGCGCTGGCGCGGCGGCCCCGCCGGCACGCACTGGCGACTGGACTGGAACCATGACGAAAACGCTTTCGGGCCAAATGCCGACGAAGCGGCGCTATCTGGCGCTCTTCTTCCCCTTCCTGCCCGCCGAACGATGGCTTCGCACGGCGCCGCAGCGGCCTGACGCGCCGCTCGTCTTCGCCGTGAAGCAGCGCGGCGCGATGCGCCTTGCCAGCGTCGATACGGCGGCGCTCGCGGTCGGGCTGCGTCCGGGCATGCCGCTCGCCGACGCACGCGCGCAGATCGGCGAGCTTGCGGTCGTTCCGCACGATCCGGTGCTCGACCAAAACTGGCTCGACCGGCTCGCGCAGGGCTGCGCGCGCTACACGCCGCTCGTCGCGCTCGATGCCCCCGACGGGCTGATCCTCGATATCGCGGGCGCGGTGCATCTGTTCGGCGGCGAGGCCGGGCTGGTCGCCGATGTCGAGCACCGCCTCGCGCGCCTCGGCCTGACCTTGCGCCATGCGCTCGGCCCCACCGCCGATGCCGCGCGCGCGCTCGCGCGATACCAGACGCGCCCCGCTCCCGACGAAGGGCAGGCGATCCGCCGCCTGCCCGTCGCCGCGCTCGAACTCGAAGCCGAGGCGACGACCGCGCTCGTCCGCGCGGGATTGAAGACGATCGGCGACCTCGCGAGCCGCCCGATGGCGAATATCGCCGCGCGCTTCGGCGCCGATGCCGCGATGGCGCTGCGCCGCCTGCTCGGCGATGCGCCAAGTCCGCTCGATCCGCGCGTGACGCCGCCGCCCGTGGTCGCCGAACGCCGCTTTGCCGAGCCGCTCGGCAGCACCGCCCATGCGACCAGAATCCTTGCCGAGCTCGTCGCCGAAGCAGTCGGGGATTTGTCCGAACGCGGCAAGGGCGGGCGCCATTTCCGCGCGACCTTCTTTCGCAGCGACGGCCTCGCGCGCAGCATCGCGATCGAAACCGGCCATCCGACGCGCGACACGGGCCTCGTGATGCGCCTCTTCGCCGAGCGTATGGACAGCCTCGCCGACCCGCTCGACCCCGGCTTCGGCTTCGACACGATCCGCCTCGCGGTGCCGCGGCTCGAGGCGCTCGGCGCGAGCCAGCTCAAGCTCGAGAGCGGCGCCGTGAAGGACGCCGCGATCGACGAGCTCGCCGACCGGCTCGCGACGCGGCTCGGGCGCGGACGGGTGCGGCGGCTCCGCCCCGCCGATACGCATATTCCGGAACAGGCGCAGCTCGAACTGCCCGCGGCCGACGCCCCGCCCCCGCTGCCCTGGCAGGAACCCGATCCCGGCGAACCCCCGACGCGCCCCTTCCACCTCTTCGACCCGCCGCAGCCGATCGAGGTGATCGCCGAGGTACCCGACGGCCCGCCGCACCAGTTCCGCTGGCGCCGGCAGGCGCACGCGGTGCGCCGCTACGAGGGCCCCGAGCGCATCGCCGCCGAATGGTGGCGCCGCCGAGACAATGGCGGCCTGACGCGCGACTATTACCGCGTCGAGGATGCGCAGGGCCGCCGTTTCTGGCTCTTCCGCCACGGGCTTTACGAAGAGAAAGACGACCCGCGCTGGTATATCCACGGGGTCTTCGCATGAGCGATACGCCTGCCCCCGAAACGTCCAATCCCGGTTTCGCCGAACTGGTCGCCGCGACCAACTACAGCTTCCTGCGCGGCGCCTCGCACCCCGCCGAGATGGTAGCGGAGGCGATCGCCCTTGGCATGCCGGGTATCGGCATTGCGGACCGCAACAGCGTTGCGGGGGTGGTGCGGGCGTGGGCGTTCCTGAAGGATTTGCAGGTCAAGCAGCCCGAAACCGTAGCAAACTTCCGGCTGGTGGTCGGGGCAAGACTTGTCTTCGCCGACGGCACCCCCGACATCGTCGCCTATCCGGTCAGTCGGCACGGCTGGGGCCGCCTGACCCGTCTTCTCTCGACCGGAAATCTGCGGGCAGAGAAAGGCGACTGCATCCTCAATCTCGAGGATCTCCTCGAGCATTGCGACGATCTATTGCTGATCGCAACCGGCGGCGATGCCGCCTTCCTCCGGAAGCTCAAACGGGCCCGGCGAAAGTCGGTATGGCTTGCCTCCACGATGTCACGGTCGGGCGCCGATGCGCGGCGACTGGTCGAACTCGAGCGCCTGTCGGCCGCGACGGGCGTCCCGCTGCTCGCGACCAATGACGCGCTGTACGCGACAATCGCACAGCGCTCCTTGCACGACATCATCACGAGCATCCGCGAGGGCACAACGGTGCAGAAAGCCGGCAAGCTCCTTCGCGCCAATGGCGAACGGCATTTGAAGTCGCCTGCCGAAATGGCGCGGCTCTTCAAAGATCATCCCAAAGCGATCAAGGAAAGCACGAAGCTGCTCGCGCGCATCGATTTCCGGCTCGACAACCTGCGTTACGAATATCCGCATGAACCGGTGCCGCCGGGCTGGAAGCCCTTCGCTTATCTGCACCATCTGGTGAAGATCGCAGCCGAGAAACGCTATGGCACGCCGCTTCCGCTCAAGGTTCGCAAGCTCATTGGGAACGAGCTTCGCCTGATCCGGAGACGGCGCTACGTCTATTATTTCCTGACAGTCTACGACCTCGTCCGCTTCGCCCGCGCACAAGACCCGCCGATCCTCTGCCAAGGACGCGGTTCGGCCGCCAACTCGATCGTCTGCTTCCTGCTTGGCGTGACCTCGGTCGATCCGATGAAGCACGACTTGCTCTTCTCGCGCTTCGTCTCGGCCGAACGCGACGAGCCCCCCGATATCGATGTCGATTTCGAGCATGAGCGCCGCGAAGAGGTCATTCAGTATATTTATGATCGCTATACGCGTGATCGCGCCGCGATCGCCGCAACCGTCATCCACTATCGCCCGCGCAGCACGATCCGCGAGGTCGGCAAGGCACTGGGGTTAAGCGAGGATGTCACCGCGCGCCTTGCCGACACCAGTTGGGGTAGCTGGGGCGACGAGGTGCCGGTCGAGCGACTGGTCGAGGCTGGCCTGAACCCGCACAATGGCGAGATCGAGCGATTGCACCGCTTCGTCGGCGAACTGCTCAAGGCGCCACGCCATCTGTCGCAGCATGTCGGAGGCTTCGTGCTCACCGAAGGACGGCTCGACGAGCTGGTACCGATCCATAATGCCGCGATGGAGGATCGCACCTTCATCGAATGGGACAAGGACGACATCGACGCACTCGGGCTGATGAAGGTCGATGTCCTCGCACTCGGCATGCTCACCTGCATCCGCAAATGCTTCGACCTGATGCGCGAGCATGACCTCGGCAACCACACGCTGGAAGTCGACATCGATTGTGATGATCCCGAAGTGTACGGCATGCTGCAAAAAGGCGACAGCATCGGCGTGTTCCAGGTCGAAAGCCGCGCACAGATCAACATGCTGCCGCGTCTACGCCCGAAAGTCTTTTACGATCTGGTCGTGCAGGTTGCGATCGTCCGCCCGGGCCCGATCGAGGGCGATATGGTGCATCCCTATCTGCGACGGCGGAATGGCGAGGAGAAGATCGAGTTTCCCTCTCCGGCTCCACCGCATGATCCCGATGAGCTACGCAACGTCTTGAGGAACACCTTCGGCGTGCCATTGTTTCAGGAACAGGCGATGAAGCTGGCGATGGTCGCAGCGGACTTCACCCCCGAAGAAGCGAACGGCCTCCGCCGCGCGATGGCGACCTTTCGCAATGTCGGTACGATCGAAAATTTCCGCGAAAAGATGATCGGCGGCATGGTGCGCCGTGGCTACAAACAGGACTTCGCCGAACGCTGCTTCAAACAGATCGAGGGGTTCGGCAGCTACGGCTTTCCCGAGAGCCACGCACAATCCTTCGCGCGGCTCGTCTATGTTTCCTCATGGATCAAGCATTACCACCCCGCGGTCTTCGCCTGCGGCATCCTCAATTCGCAGCCGATGGGCTTCTACGCCCCCGCACAGCTTGTCCGCGATGCGCGCGAACATGGAGTCGAGGTGCGCGAGGTCGATGTGAATGCGAGCCTTTGGGACAACAGCCTTGAGCGGAAGGACGATGGCAGCCTCGCGCTGCGGCTCGGCTTCCGGCAGGTCGACGGGTTTCGGGAGGAGTGGGCGAAACAGATCGCTCTTGCACGCAGCACCCCCTTCGCCTCGGTCGAAGAACTCGCGCGCCGCGCGAGCCTGCCGTCGCGTGCGCTGCGCCTGCTCGCCGAGGCGGATGCGTGCCGCTCGATGGGGCTCGACCGCCGCCCCGCACTGTGGGACGCGCGGCGCGTCCGGCAAGGCGTGCTGCCGCTGTTCGGCGCGGCCGAAGCGGGCGAGCTCGGTACCGAAGAAGATGCGCAGCTTCCCCCCACCCCGCTCGTCGAGCATGTGCTCACCGATTACCAGACGACACGGCTGTCGCTGAAAGGCCATCCGATGGCGTTCCTGCGCGACGATTTCGCGCGCGAAGGCGTGCTGAGCGCGACTGAGGTCGCGGCGGCGAAGAACGGGTCGATCGTCCGCACCGCGGGCGTCGTGCTGATCCGCCAGCGCCCCGGCAAGGGCAATGCGATCTTCATCACGCTCGAGGATGAGGGCGGGATCGTCAACATCCTGCTCTGGGCGCGCCACTTCGAACGCTATCGCCGCGCCGTCATGGCGTCGCGACTGATGCTTGCGGAGGGCGAGGTGCAGCGGAGCAAGGAGGGGGTGATCCACCTGATGGCGACGCGGATCGTCGACCGGACCGCGATGCTCGATACGCTGGGAAGCGACCGGCGCTTCGACCCCGACGTCTGCCGCGCCGACGAGGTCAGGCATCCGCAACTGCCGCGCGGCCATGCGGCGAAACATGGGCATCCACGCGATGTCCGCATCCTGCCCAAGTCGCGCGATTTTCATTGAGGGGTGTTTTCCGGCTGACCCCGGAAGCGG